>NZ_JAOCQE010000337.1 GCF_025290915.1 Streptomyces sp. 15-116A
GGCTCACCCGCCGGGCTCACCGCGTCCCGCGCTCGCCGTCGGCTACGCCCGCGCCTCACCCTCGTTGCCGGAGGGGCCCGTAGCCCCGTCCCCACCGGATTCCGCCCCGTCGGCGTCAACTCCACCCGTCAGCAAAGAGAAATACGCACCGAAGGAATCCGCCAGACTCGCCAGTAGTGCCTTACCCTTTTCCGCCGAGCCCAGTGAAGGGCGGCCGATGACACCGGAATCGGTATAGGCGGACATACCGAGGGTGAGGAGCCGGCGTCGGTCGTCCGCGATGAAATCGGAGGTCTCATAACCGGGTCGGAGCAATTCGGGATGTGTGTGCAGAAGGACGGAGGCCTCGATTTCCCCCGCGTGCATGTCGGTGAGCAGCGAGCTGGCCACGCCCGCCCGCGCCCGCGCCTCCTCCCAGTCCTCCGGGGCGGGGAACAGCGCCATCCGCTCGCCGCGCGCGGAGGACTCCTGAACGACGTTGCCGAGTACGTAGTTTCCGCCGTGCCCGTTGACCAGCACCAGGGCGTCCACGCCCGACCGGCGCAGCGAGTCGGCGATGTCCCGTATCACCGCGTGAAGGGTCACGGAGGAGATGGAGACGGTCCCGGGCCAGGCCGCGTGCTCGTGCGAGCAGGAGATGGTCACCGGAGGCAGGAGGTGCACCGGATACATGTCCGCGATCTCCCGCGCGATCGCACAGGCCACCAGTGTGTCGGTGGCCAGCGGCAGATACGGACCGTGCTGCTCGAAACTCCCGACCGGAAGGACGGCGACCTGGCGTGAGACGCCGGCGCCCCTCGTCCGTACATCATCCGTAGTGTCCGCCGGCAACAGACCGTGCACCGGGCCGTGTGCCGCCGACCGCTTTTGTGAACCACTCATGTCCTCACGGCCTTTCGTCTCTGCTTAGGAACTCGAGAATCATGACAGAAAACATAGGCGTCCTCGCCAAGAAGGCTCCGCAGCGGACCGGTGTGGAACGCGTCGTGAATGCGCCGCTGCCCACCGTGTACGGGAAATTCCAGGCGATCGGCTACCTGGACCACGACCGCGGGGACGAGCAAGTGGCGCTGGTTCACGGAGACATCGGCGCGGAGAACGTCCTCACCCGGTTGCACTCGGAGTGCCTCACCGGCGACGCGTTCGGCTCCCAGCACTGCGAGTGCGGTGACCAGCTGGCTTCCGCGCTGCGCGCGGTCGTCGCCGAAGGGGCGGGCGTGGTCGTCTACTTGAGAGGGCACGAGGGCCGGGGCATCGGCCTGCTCGCCAAGCTGCGGGCCATGGCCCTGCAGGCGGAAGGGCTGGACACGGTGGAGGCGAACCTGGCCCTCGGCCTGCCGGTGGACGCCCGCGACTACGGGGTCGCCGCCGGGATCCTGCAGGACCTGGGTGTGCGGTCGGTGCGGCTGATGTCCAACAACCCGCGCAAACGGGACGCGTTGGTGCGGCACGGCATCCAGGTCGCCGAGCAGGTGCCGCTGCTGATCCCGCCGTGCGAGAACAACATCACCTACCTGCGCACCAAGCGGGAACGCCTCGACCACCACCTGCCCCACCTGGACGCGGTCGCGCACCTGTCCTGACGCGGGCGGGCGGCGGCCTCAGCCGGTCGCACCCGCCTGAACGCCCACCGCGCGCCGCCCTCAGCCGGTCACCGCCTCGTGCACCAGCCGTCTGAGGTCCCCGAACACGGTGTGGGAGGACGTGGGCCGCACCTGCGTGCAGAACTGCACGGTCAGGTCGCGGCCCGGGTCGACCCAGAACGTGGTCGTGGCCACGCCGCTCCACCCGTACGTGCCGGGACCCGACGGTGCCTGCGTCCGGGACGGGTCGACGACGACGGAGACGCCGAGGCCGAAGCCGACACCGTCGTTGCCGGGTGCGTCGTGCGCGGGGCGGCTGCCGAAGGCCCGCAGATCGGCGCCGCCGGGGAGATGGTTGCGGGTCATCAGGCCGACCGTCTCGGGGGCGAGCAGCCGCACGCCGTCGAGCTCGCCGCGCCGGCGCAGCAGTTCCATGAAGCGGTGCCAGTCGTGAGCCGAGGCCACCAGGCCGCCGCTGCCGGACAGGAAGCGCGGTCGTCCGCGCAACGGCAGCCCGGGGATGGGCTCGATGCCGCCGTCCTCCCTCTCCCCGTACATCTCGGCGAGGCGCGGCGCCTGCGCGTCGGAGACCTCGAAGCCGGCGTCCGTCATCCCCAGCGGCCGGAACACCCGCTCGGCCAGGTAGGCGTCGAGCGGCTGCCCGGACACCACCTCGATGACGCGGCCCAGGACGTTCGAGGCGACCGAGTAGTTCCACTGCGTCCCCGGATCGAACTGCAGCGGCAGGCGCGCGTACACGTCGATCGTCTCGGCGAGACCGGCGCCCGCCGGCACCGACGACTCCAGACCGGCCGCACGGTAGAGCGCGTCGACGGGGTGCGCGTGATAGAAGCCGAACGTCAGACCCGCCGTGTGCGTCATGAGATGCCGGATCAGGATCGGACCGGCGGCGGGGCGGGTCCGGGCGTCCCCGCTGCCGCTCTCGTACACGCGCGGCTCGGCGAAGGCGGGCAGATACCGCTCGACCGGATCGTCCAGGTTCAGCCGGCCCTCCTCCATCAGCATCAGCACGCCCACGGACGTCACCGGCTTGGTCATGGAGTAGATCCGCCACAGCGTGTCGCTCTCCACGGGCAGACCGGCCGCGACGTCCCGCAGGCCGTACGTCGTCAGATGCGCGACCCGCCCGCCCCGTGCGACGGCCACCAGGAACCCGGGCATGCGCCCCTCGTCCACCTGCCGCACGGCGTACCGGTCCAGCCGCTCCAGCGCACCCGGATCCAGCCCCACCTCACCCGGCTCGACCTCACGCCGCAGGACTCCCATGGCTCTCCTCCGATCACATGCACCGAGGATGAGTCCGGACTACCCCGCAGACGACCGAGGGGAACGCGCACCGGCCCCCGGCCGGCCCCGAAGCGAACGCGTACCCGCCCCCGGAAGGATCCGGGGGCGGGCGCGCTCAGGGACGGTTCAGGCCGTGACCTTCTCCGGCTGGGTGCTCTCCGTCCGCTCCGGGCGCTCGCCCAGGTGCTCCGTCGCGACGGTGTGGGTCTCGCGGGCCGTGAGCGCGGCGACGACGGGCGGCAGGCACAGGGCCGCCGTGAACAGGGCCACCGCGCTCCAGTCGTCCCCGCCCGGCCCGGCGATCTGCGCGGCGAAGGTGACCGCGAAACCGGCGACGGCGAAGCCGATCTGGGTGCCGATCGCCACGCCCGACAGCCGGACCCGGGTGGGGAACATCTCGCCGTAGAAGGACGGCCACACACCGTTCGCGGCGCTGTAGACGACACCGAAGGCGATGATGCCGAGGAGCAGGGTCAGGGCGTAGTTCCCGGTGGAGATCGCCCACAGGTACAGGAACATCGTCACCGCGCTGCCGACGGCGCCGGCCAGGAAGACCGGGCGGCGGCCGATCCGGTCGGACAGGGCCGCCCACAGCGGGATCGCGGCCAGCGCCACGACGTTGGCGAGCGCGCCCACCCACAGCATCGACGAGCGGGACATGCCGACCGAGTCGCTGGTCGCGTACGCCAGCGCCCACACCGTGAAGATCGTGCTCACCGAGGCGATCAGGGCGCCCGCGACGACCCGCAGAACGTCCGCCCAGTGCTCGCGCATCAGCACCACCAGCGGCAGCTTCACCACGCCCTCGGTGGCCGTCTGCTGCTCGAACGCCGGCGTCTCGTCCAGCTTGCGGCGGATGACGTACCCGACGACGGCGACCGCGACACTGAGCCAGAACGGCACCCGCCAGCCCCAGGACAGCAGTTGCTCCTCGGGCAGCGCGGCCACCGGGAGGAACACCAGGGTGGCCAGCAGCTGCCCGCCCTGGGTGCCGCTGAGGGTGAAGCTGGTGAAGAAGCCGCGCCGGTCCGGTGGGGCGTGTTCCAGCGTCATCGAGTTGGCGCTGGCCTGCTCACCGGCGGCCGAGATGCCCTGCAGCACGCGGCACAGCACCAGCAGCACCGGGGCGAGCGTGCCGACCTGGTCGCGCGTGGGCAGACACCCGATCAGGAAGGTCGACAGGCCCATCAGCATCAGCGTGAAGACCATGATCTTCTTCCGGCCGAGCCGGTCGCCGACGTGCCCGAGGAAGAACGCGCCGAGCGGCCGGGCCGCGTAGGCGACACCGAACGTGGCCAGCGACAACAGGGTCGCCGTGGCCGGGTCGGACTCGTCGAAGAACACGTCGGGGAAGATCAGCGCGGCGGCGCTGCCGTAGATGAAGAAGTCGTAGTACTCGAGTGCGCTGCCGATCCAGGCGGCGGTCGCGGCCTTCTTCGGCTGTCCGGGCGGCGAGGCGTCGCGGGGCGGGGCGGGGACGGACACGGCGGGCTCCTTCGGGGGGCTCCACGGTAAGCGGAGGACGAGCGGAGGGGAGAGACGTGCATCGGAGACGTGCGACCGAAGCGGGGGCACTAATTAACCCACTGGATAGTTAGTAGCGGCTGGGTAGGGATGCTGCGCTCGACCGTTCGTCATGTCAAGGGTTCGCGTCGTCCCGATGTCGACGACGAGGCGGGCGGGTCGGTCAGTCCGCCGTGCGCTCCGCCGTCAGATACGCGATCACCATGTCGCCCAGCATCGCCCGGTAGTGCTCGCGCTGCGCCGGGTCCACCAGGTCGCGGCCGAACAGGGCGCCGAAGGTGTGCCGGTTGGACACCCGGAAGAAGCAGAACGAGCTGATCATCGCGTGCAGGTCGACGGCGTCCACGTCCGCCGTGAACAGGCCCGACTCCCGCCCGGCCGCCAGGATCCGGCCGATCACGTCCAGCGCGGGCGAGCCCATCCGGCCGAGCTTCTCGGAGGCGGCGATGTGCTGGGCGCCGTGGATGTTCTCGATGCTGACCAGCCGGATGAAGTCCGGGTGGCGCTCATGGTGGTCGAACGTCAGCTCCGCGAGCCGGCGGATGGCGGCCACCGGGTCCAGATGGTCCACGTCCAGCTGCTGCTCGGCCTCGCGGATCACGCCGTACGCCCGCTCCAGCACGGCCGTGAACAGCTGCTCCTTGCCGCCGAAGTAGTAGTAGATCATCCGCTTCGTGGTGCGGGTGCGGGCGGCGATCTCGTCGACGCGGGCCCCGTCGTAGCCCGCCCGCGCGAACTCCTGCGTGGCCACGTCGAGGATCTCGGCCCTGGTGCGGGCGGCGTCACGGATGCGCTCGCCGGGCCGCGCGGGTTCTTCGACGCTGGTCATGGAGTTCCTTCGGGCGAGGGGCCGGTGCCGGTGATTGTAGAAGCAGCGTCTTCCCGGGCGGTCGGGGCTTCCGATGCCGGCCCTCGGCTGATATAGCTAACGTACTGGTTCGTACATTAGCTGCCCGTCCCTGGAGGTCCGCGGTGCTCAAGGACTCGTATCTCGTCGGGCTGATCGGCGCCGGCATCGGCCCGTCGCTCAGCCCCGCGCTGCACCAGCGGGAGGCGGACCGGCAGGGGCTGCGCCTGCTGTACCGGCTCCTCGACCTCGACACCCTCGGCCTGCCGCCCGAGTCGGTGGGCGAACTGCTGCGCGCCGCCCGGCTGCTCGGCTTCGACGGGCTCAACATCACGCACCCGTGCAAGCGGCTCGTCGTCGAGCACCTGGACGCCCTCGACCCGCAGGCCGAAGCACTCGGCGCCGTCAACACCATCGTCTTCGAGGACGGAGGACGCCGGGCCGTCGGCCACAACACCGACGTCACCGGCTTCGCCGCCTCCTTCGCCCGCGGACTGCCCGACGCGCCCCTGCAGCGCGTGGTGCAACTCGGCGCGGGCGGCGCCGGGGCGGCCGTCGCCCACGCCACGCTCACCCTCGGCGCGGAACGGGTCACCGTCGTGGACGCCGTGCCCGAGCGGGCCGCCGACCTCGCCGCGTCCCTGAACC
>NZ_JAOCQE010000338.1 GCF_025290915.1 Streptomyces sp. 15-116A
CGTGAGGCCCGTACCGGCGGCGCGTGAGGCACCGGCCGGGCCGCACGGTGCCGGCGGCACCGCCGGACGAGCCGGGCGGCCGGACGGATCCGGGCGGTTGCGTCAGGCGATCCTCGGGGCGAACCCCGCCGCCGCCTCCAGTTCGGCCCGCAGGGCCGCCATGACGTCGGCTCGGGCACCCTTCAGGTAGAAGTGGTCGCCCTCGAACACCCGGCGGGCGAAGGGGCCCCGGGTCACCTCGCGCCAGCCGTCGATCTCCTCGGGGGTCACGCGGGGGTCCCGGTCACCGGTGAGGGCGGCCACCGGGATCGTCAGCGGTGGCCCGGGCAGCGGCAGATACGTCTCGTTCAGGGTGAAGTCGGCCCGCATCGCCGGGACGAACAGCCGCAGCAGATCCGGCTGCCGCAGTACTTCCTCCGGGATGCCGCCCAACCGCGCCACCTCGGCGACGAAGGCGTCGTCGTCGAGGTGGCGCAGTTCGGGCTCCCGCCGGACCGCGTGCGGGGGCCGACGCCCGGAGACGACCAGGCACACCGGGGGCGCCGTGGGGCCGTGCGACAGCCGCCGGGCGAGTTCGTAGGCGAGCACCGCGCCCAGACTGTGCCCGAACAGGGCATAGGGGCGGTCGAGATGGGGCACGACCCCGTCGACGAGCGCCGGCAGCAGCTCGCTCACCCGCGTGTACGGATGCTCCCTGAGCCGGGACTCGCGGCCCGGCAGCACGACGGGGCACACATCGACGCCGGGCAGGGCCGCGGCCCACGGCCTGAAGAAGCCCGCTCCTCCTCCGGCGTGGGCGAAGCACAGCAGCCGCACCGGGGCGTCGGCCCTGCGTCCGGGCCCGCCCGCGATCCACGACCCGGCCGTCATCGGACCGTCCTCCCTTCTCCGTCGCCCTCCTCGCGCTCCGCACCCGGCGGCGCGGGCTCACGCAGCACGACATGGGCGTAACTTCCCGTCGCCCCCACCGCGTTGACCAGCGCGCGCAGCGGCTCACCGGGACGCTGTGGTGCCCAGGGTTCCGGGCGGTCCGCGAGCCGCACCGGCAGCCCTTCCCAGGAGAACAGCCCCTCACTGCGTCCCGCCGGAGTGGCGACGATGCGGCGGTGCTCGAACTGCAGCAGCACCTTGGCCAGTTGTGACATGCCGGCGGCGGACTCCAGATGGCCCACCGCGGGTTTCACCGTGCCCACCGGCAGTGCGAGGCCCCGTCCGGTGCGGGCCGCGAACACCTGGGCCAGCGCCTCGATCTCCGCGGCGTCCGCCACCCCCGCCCCCGCGGCGGCGCACTCCACGTATCCGATGTCCTCGGCCGACACCCCCGCACGGTCCAGTACGTGGCGCAGCGAGTCGGCGAGCGCCTGCGGGCGCGGTGCGCCGTACCGCGCGGCACGTCCCGCGTGTCCGCTCAGGGTCGCCTCGACGACCGCACGGACGCAGTCGTGGTCGCGTTCGGCGTCCTCGAGCCGGCGCAGCAGTACGGCGCCCACGCCCTCGCCCGGTGACCAGCCGGACGACGCGGCGTCGAACGCGCCGGCCGCGGGACGGGCCGCAACGACACCGAGGTCCGTCAGCACGTCGAGGTGGTAGGGGTGGCCGATGGCGTTGACGCCCGCCGCGATCGCCGCGTCGCACTCGCCGCGGCGCAGCGCCTCCACCGCGAGGTGCAGCGCCGTCAGGGAGGAGGAGCAGGAGGTGTCCACGGCGACGCTCGGGCCGCGGAAGTCGAAGAAGTGGGAGACCCGGTTGGGTATGTCGGAGCCGAGCGCGGCCACGGTCGCCGGCTCGCCCGCACGGTGCGCGTCGGCGCCGGCCTGGCGGTGGTCGTGCCACATCACCCCCGTGAACACGCCGATCCGACGGGCGGCGCGGCGCAGGCTCTCCGGGGTGTGCCCGGCGTTCTCCAGGCACTCCCAGACCGCTCGCAGCACCATGCGGACCTGCGGGTCGAGGGTGCGCGCCTCGGCCGGCGCGATGTGGAACAACTCAGGCTCGAAGCCGTCCTCGGCGTCGAGGTAGCCGCCCTGTGGACGGGCCCGTCCGTTCCCGCTGCGCAGCGACCGCGCCCGGTCGGCCGGCACGGCGCCCACGGCCGACCGACCGGAGTCGAGCAGCCGCCAGAACTCCCCCAGTCCGTCCGCGCCCGGCAGCCGTACCGCCGCGCCGGTGACGGCCACGGCGACGGTGGCGGGCGTCCTCGCGGACCCGGTCGCCGCGGTGCGCCCGGCGGGTTCCACCGTCGTCCGTCCGTGCGGCTGCGCGTTCCGGGCAGCCGGTTCGGGTGCCGTTGGGGCCGTCGGAGTGCCCTGTTCCGACGGCAGGGTGCCTCCCAGGAGGGACAGCAGGAAGCGGTGTCCTTCGTTCAGGCCGAGGGGACCGGCGATCCGCTCCACGGAGCGGGCACCGACCGGGCACAGGCCGATCCCCGTCTCCGTCTGGGAGTTCATCAGCAGCTGCGCCATGCAGCCCGCCTCCACGGCGAGGTAACGCGCGCCGTCCTCGCCGTACAGCGGGGCGATCCCCCGGAGCTGACCGATGAGATACAGCTCGAACGCGGCGGCGTCGAACACCGGCCGGTTGTAGAAGACATGACCGCCGCGATCGGGCCCGGGCCCCTCCGCCAGGAGCTCGAGGGCGTGGTCCTCGGGCCGGTAGTGGTAGAGGCCCGCCTCCAGCCCGGCGACGCGCCCCGGCCGGACGTGGAGGTACACCTGCACGGCGTAGGTGTCCCCGGCCGACGGGTAGAGGCGGCGTTCGCGGTCGTCCCGGCGCACCGGCCGCAGCAGCGCCAGCAGCCGGGTCAGCTGCTCACGGCCGACCGCGCTCCGGCCGAACTCCCGGCGCGTGCCACGCCGTTCGTACCGTGCTTGCTCGTACTCCACCGGCTCCAGCGGCAGCAGACGGCCGGGGTCGGCGGGTGCGCGCCTGGCCCAGCCGGCCGCTTTGAAGGCGGCGCGGTCGTGCGCGGAGAAGAAGTCGACCGGCTCGGGCTCGTCCGTGTCCGCCGCCCTGGTCCCGCTCTCCTCCGGGGGTGTGCGAAGCCGTTCGTGCTCGACCCGCACGGCCTCGGCGGGCACGGACCCGGGGGCTCGGCGGACCTGGCTTCCGTCCCCGGCGGACGCTCCCTCCGTACCGAGCACCCGGGCCAGGTGGGTGGCGATCGCGTCCGCGCTGGGATCCTCGAGCAGCGCCGACACCGGCACCCGGTGTCCGTAGCGCTCGTGCAGGACGGTGGAGACCTGGGCGAGGGTGAAGGAGGTGGCCCCCTGGTCCCACAGGTCGGCCGCGGGATCGATGGACGGAACACCGAGCCGCTCGGCGAACAGCGCGGCGACCTCCTCGCACAGCTCGGCCCGCCCCGGTGCCGCCGCGTGCACGATCCCGGCGTCCACGGCCTCGGCGTCCACGGCCTCGGTGTCCACGGCCTCGGCGTCCACGCCCTCGGTGTCCGTCTCGCGGGCCGCCGCCTCGGACGCCACCGGGGTCCCCGCCCCGGCCGCCACACCGAAGCCGCCCTGGGCCGACACCGCGACCACCTCCCTGGCCCACGCCTCGCCCGCCTCCCCGGCCAACACCGTGCCCACCTCCCCGGCCGACACCGCGACCGCCTCCCTGGAACCGCCCCCGGCCCACGCCTCCGCAGCCGCGTCGGCCCGCACCTCAGTCGCCGTGCCGGACTCCTCGCCGGCCGTCACCGTGTTCTCCTTCTCGGCCGTCAGGCCGGCCCTGTCGGTCATCCCGGACGTCACGGACGCCGGGACCCCCGCGGCCGTCCCGCGCCGCGCCTGCGCTCGTCGGTCCGTCTCCGGCAGCGGCCACGGCAGTGCCTCACGGTCGAGCTTGCCGTTCGGCGTGGCCGGGAACGTGTCCACCTGGGCGATCACATTCGGCACCATGTACTCGGGCAGCGCGGCGGCGGCGAACCTTCGCAGCTCCGCGGTGGCCGGCAGTCCCTCACCCGACGGCTGTACGTACGCCACCAGCCTGCGGTCCCCGGAGGGGTCGGTCCGGGCCAGTACCACGGCGTCCCGGACGGCTTCGTGCTGCCGCAACCGGTGCTCGATCTCACCCGGTTCGACGCGGAAGCCGCGGATCTTCACCTGGTGGTCCGCCCGTCCGCGGAAGTGGATGAGACCCGTGTCGTCCCACAGCGCACGGTCGCCCGTGCGGTACATGCGGGCGCCCGGCACCAGCCCGAAGGGGTCCGGGACGAACCGCTCCGCGGTCAGTGCCGGGCGCGCCCGATAACCGTCGGCGAGACAGTCGCCGCCGATGTAGAGGTCGCCCTCGACACCCGGGGGACACGGCTGGAGCCGCTCGTCCAGGACGTAGTAGCGCGCGTTGTCACCGGGGCGGCCGTAGGGGATGCTGCGCCAGCCGGGGTCCACCTCGTCGACGGTGAACGCGTTGGACCACACCGTCGCCTCGGTCGCGCCGCCCAGGCTGACGATCTTCGCCCGGCGGAAGACGGCACGCACCGCGTCGGGCAGCGGCAGGGGCGTGTAGTCGCCGCTGAGGAAGACCAGCCGGAGGTCGTCGGTGCCGGGACTGCCCGCGTATCCGGGCAGCAGCGGCAGCAGTTGGCCGAGAGTGGTGGGCGCCGAGTTCCAGAAGGTGATCGGCTCCCGTACGAGTACGTCGAGCAGGAGTTCGGGGTCCCGCTGCTGCTCCTCGTCGGCGATGTAGAGCCCGGCACCGCAGCCCAGCAGGCCCAGGATGTCGAAGACCGACAGATCGAATCCGAGCGAGGTGACGCACAGCCCGGTGTCCTCAGGACCGAAGCCGTGCAGCCGCCGGCACCAGTGCAGGAGGTTGTGGACGGGCCGGTGGCGGACGGTGACTCCCTTGGGTTCCCCGGTGCTGCCCGAGGTGAAGATGATGTACGCCGTGTTGTCCTCTCCGGCGGTGTGCGGCGGGTCCAGGCGCCGTTCCGGGGAGTCGGGCAGCCGCGTGCGGTCGGCCGGCAGACAGGTCACGCCCTCCACGGCGGTCAGGGGCGGCGCGCCGTCGGCGGTGAGCAGCAGGGTGGCCTCCGCGGTGCGCAGCATGGCGGCGACCCGCTGTCCGGGCAGGCGCGTGTCGACGGGCAGGTAGGCGCCGCCCGCCTTGAGCACGCCGAGGACCGCGGCGACCATGGCGGGCCCGCGGGGGGTGCGGACGGCCACCACGGTCTCGGGCCCGACGCCGTGGTCGCGCAGCGTCCAGGCGATCCGGTTCGCCCAGGCGTTGAGCGCCCCGTACGACAGGGTCCCGCCACGCCACCGCAGGGCGATGTGCCCGGGGCGGTCCTTCGCCTGCTCCTCGAAGTACGTGTGCGCCGGTCCCACGGCGGGGAAGGGACGCGCCGTGTCGTTCCAGGCGTGCAGGTCCCTCAGCCGCTGCCCGGGCTCCTCGGGAGGGTCGGCGGCGAGGTCCCGGCACAACGCTCCGAACGCGTCGAACGCCCGCTGGAGCGCTCCGTCGGGGAAGTCGCCGGGCACGGCGTCCCAGCCGACCGTCAGGGTGTCGCCGTCGTCGAGGGAGACGCAGTCGAGGGACACGTCGGGCGTGCAGGTGCTCCAGGGACCGGCGGTGACGCCCGGCGGGAGGGGCAGGTCGGACAGGTCGAAGACGGACGTGTACACGATGGGGTACGAGGAGCCGGTGCCGCGGGCGGCGCGGCGGCGTTGCTCGGTGAGGGCCGGTGCCCCGTCGGCCTCGGCGTCCTCGGCGAGCAGCCGCTGGTAGACGGCGGCCCGCTGCCACACGGTCCGTCCGTCCGGCTCGCGGGGCAGCCAGCTGAGCGCCGTGTACTCGCCGGGCCGGGACGGCTCGGCCCAGGACGGCCAGCGCACCACCGTGAACGCGAACGGCTCGGCGTCGGTTCCCTCCCC
>NZ_JAOCQE010000339.1 GCF_025290915.1 Streptomyces sp. 15-116A
GTCGAGGAACGGGGCGAGGAAGTTGTCGGCGTCGGGGAAGTCGGGGAACCAGCCCATGCCGTAGACGTCGTACTCGCCCTTGATCTCGGCCGGGCGGAAGGCCGACCAGGCGGCGCTGGTGATCGGCGCGCTGGCCGTCGTCTGGGTGGTCTGCCGCCGGGGCCGCACCGAACGCCGGCTCGACGCCGCGACCGACGCGACCCTGGTACGGCTCCTGCCGCTGTCCGCGCTCGTGCTCCTCGTACTCACCCTGCTCTACGCCGGCTGGGAGCGCCCCGGGTGGGAATCGGCCGGCCGGCTGCCGGGGGACGCGACCTTCGGCACCCTCGCCCTCGTCCAGGGCCTGCTGGTGATCGTCCTCGCCGTGGTCGCCCACACCCTGCACCGCACCGACCCCGACCGGCGGGCCGCCATGCGGGGCCTGGCCGGACCGGCCGTCGCGATGCTGGCCTGCGCGCTGGGCGGGGTGATGTCCGGCGGGGTCTCGCAGCGGGTGTCCGACTGGCTGGACGGCACCGGAGCTTCCATCCCCGGACCGCCGGTGCTGCTGACCTGGCAGGCGTCGGTGATCCCGCCGCTGCTCGTGCTGCTGCTGGTGCTCGGCTGCTGGCTGGCCCGGCGCGCCTGGCAGCTCGCCAAGGCCGAACGCGCCGTCGTGGAGCGCGACTACCCCGGCGAGACGGGCGACCCCGGCCGCACCCGCCGTATCGCCTATGCCCGTGCCATGGCCGCCCTCACGGACCGCGGGCCCCGGATCGTCGCCGTCACCTCCACCGCGACCCTGCTGCTGGGCGCCGGCGCCCTCGTCGGAGCCCTGGCCACCGACCGGACACCCGGCGAGGCCGCACGCGGCACGTACGACGTGGTGCACGGCGCCGCCGAGACCGCGCAGGCGCTGGGCTCCTGGCTCATCGGCCTCGGCTTCATACTGTTCGTCACCTGGGGCCGGCGCGCCTACAAGGACGCCTCCGCGCGGCGCACCATCGGCATTCTGTGGGACGTCGGCACGTTCTGGCCGCGCGCCGCCCACCCGTTCGCCCCGCCCTGCTACGCCGAGCGCGCGGTGCCCGACCTGACCTGGCGCATCGCCACCTGGACCCGGTCCACCGGCGGACGGCTGGTGATCTCCGGGCACTCCCAGGGCAGCGTCCTCGCCGCCGCCGCGGCCTGGCAGCTCGATCCCGCCACCCGCAAACGGGTCGCGCTGCTGACCTACGGTTCCCCGCTGGAGCGGCTGTACGGCCGCTGGTTCCCGGCCCACTTCGGGCCGGACGCCCTCGGCACGCTGCACGAGGAGGTCGACTGCTGGCGCAACCTGTACCGGCTCACCGACCCCATCGGCGGCCCCGTTCGGCTGCCCGGCGACTGTGGCCCCGCCGTGGACCGCGCCGCCCTCAAGGACCCCCTCGCCTACGGCCGCACGGACACCCACCCGCTCCCGGCCCCGATCCTCGGCCACTCCGACTACCAGGCGGACCCGGCGTTCGCCGAGGAGCGCCGCAAACTCTTGTCCCGCCTCCGCCCGGAGGTCCCGGCACCACGCACCACGAACCGCCCGCCCGAGACCACGCCGTGACCGGGTTGCAGGGGCGGAGCCCCTACAGCTCCGGCAGATCCTCGGCGTACAACAGGGTCAGATCATCCGTATCCGGCTCGGCCAGCTGCGCGACCCTGCTCGCATGCCGCTCCACCATCGCCTCAAAGGTCTGCCGGGCCGTACGCCCGTTCCCGAACGCCGCCCCCTTCGGCATCTCCGTGAAGTACTTCAGCAACGCCTCCGCCGCACCCGGCGCCAGCCGGTACTCGTGCTCCTCCGCCTGCTGCTCCACGATCCGCAGCAGCTCCTCGGGCCCGTAGTCACCGAAGGTGATGGTCCGCGAGAAGCGAGAGGCGACACCTGGGTTCACCGACAGGAAGCGCTCCATCTCGGCCGTGTACCCGGCGACGATCACCACCACGGCGTCGCGGTGGTCCTCCATCAGCTTCACCAGCGTGTCGATGGCCTCCTTGCCGAAGTCACGCCCGGCGTCCTCGGGGGACAACGCGTACGCCTCGTCGATGAACAGCACCCCGCCGCGCGCCTTCTCGAACGCCTCCTGGGTACGGATCGCCGTGGACCCGATGTGCTCGCCGACCAGGTCCACCCGGGACACCTCGACCAGATGCCCCTTCTCCAGCACGCCGAGGGAGGCGAGGATCTCGCCGTAGAGCCGGGCGACGGTGGTCTTGCCGGTGCCGGGGGAGCCGGTGAACACCAGATGCCGCTTGACGGACGCCGCTTTCAGCCCCGCCTGCTGCCTGCGCCGGCCCACCTCGATCATGTCGGTGAGGGCCCGCACCTCGCGCTTGACGCTCTCCAGCCCCACCAGCGCGTCGAGTTCACCGAGCACGGCCTTCGACGAGCGGACGTCCTTCTCCGGAGCGGCCGGCTCCCCCGGCGAGGCCGGCGGTGTCTGCTCGGCGCGCTGCCCGGGGACCGCGCCGAGCAGCCCGGTGGAGTGGCTCACCGTCTGTACGGCCCGCTCCGCCCCCGCGGGCGGCCTCAGGCTCCCGCTCTCGTCGCTGGTGCAGTCCTCCACGAGGGGACCACCCGCACCGGACGCCGCGTCGGCGCCGCCGTCGGCGAACTCGTAACCCCCGCGCGCACAGCGCTCCGTGCGGCACTTCCTGAGCGTCGTACGGCTGCCGTCTATGACATGGAAGCCGTAGCCGCCGCTGCCCGTGACCCGGCAGTTCAGGAAGCTGCCGCGCCCGCCGGCGGAGACATAGACGCCCGCCTCGGCGGGTGAGGTGATCGTGCAGCGCTCCACGGTCGGGTCGGCGCCCTTGGTGACGATCACGCCGGTCTGCATGCCGTCCAGCGTGCAGTTGTTGAGGGTGCCGCCGCTGCCGTGGTCCCGGAACCAGGCGCCGGTCGCCGCGTCCCGGATCCGGCAGTCGTCCAGTTGGGCGGTGGCGCCGTCGCTCACCGACACCGCCGTGTTGCGCACCTGCGACAGATCGCTGTCGACGACGTCCGCGCGCGAACCCCGGTCGAGGACGAACAGGGCGTCCGGCACGTCGTGCACCCGGCAGGAGTCCAGTACGGCGGTGGCGCCGTCGCTCACCCAGACCGCGGGGTAGTCGCCCGTGCTGTCGAAGATCTCGCAGTGGTCGGCGTCCACGCGCGTGCCGGGGTCCCACACCGACAGGCCGTTGCGCCCGAACTGCCGCACCGTGGTGCGGGTCAGGGTGAGCACCGAGCGGGAGCGCAGGTCGACGGCGTTCTCCGGGATGTCGTGGATCCGGCAGTCTGCCAGCGTCAGTACCGCGTCGGTGTCCAGCGTGACCCCGTCGGTGGTCGTGCGGTGCACATCGCAGTCGGTGAGATGCGCGGTGGCCCTCTCGGTCACCTGCACACCGCTGCCGCGCACCTCGTAGATCTCACAACCCACCGCCTCCAGCGCCGAGTTCTCCCCGTTCACGGTCAGCCCGGAACCCGAGGCGTGGTGCACCCGGCAGCGCTCCAGCCGGGGCTGGGCACCGCCGCGCACCGCGACGCCGGCCTGCCCCGCGGCGACCACCTCGCACTCCTCGAACACCCCACCGCCGCCGTCCAGTACGGCGACCCCGATGCCGGCCGGGTTGTCGATTGTGCAGCGGCGCACCGTGGGCCGGGCGGCGCCGCGCACCTCGATGCCGGCCGCGGACCGGGTCACGACCCGCACGTCCCGCAGCTCCGGGGTGCCCTCCTCGATCAGCACCGCGGGGGCGGCGGCGTCCTGGCCCTCCACGTGCAGGTCCCGCACCACGGCCGCCGCACGCACGGTCAGCGGTACGCCGTCGACGGGTGCGATGCGCACGGAACCGGGCGAGCCTTCGGGGCCGCGCAGGGTGACCGCCCGCCGCACGACCAGGTTCTCCCGGTAGGTGCCGGGAGCGATGGTGAGGACGTCGCCGTCGGCCGCGGCCTCCAGGGCGGCGGCGAGCGATGCGTACTCACCCGTGCGGCGCCGCCACCGCGAGGTGCCGGTGTGCGTCACCTGGACCGTGCCCTGTGCCATGGCGTAACTGTGCCCCCACCTCGTTGTACGCAGGTTGTCGCCGTTCTGCTTGCGCCGGACCACCGTAGCGTGCGCGCGGCAGGGGGGTTGACCGGAGCCGGAAGGCCGTCAGCTGCCGGTGCCGGTCCTGCCCCAGTCGGGGCCCGCCTTCTCCCACGCCCGGTCCCAGAGCGCGTACCGGCGGCGGACCATGCGCCAGACGATCAGCCGTCGGCCGCCCTCGATCAGGCCCGCGGCCGCCAGGGCCGCGCCGAAGCCGGCGATCACGGCGTGCGTGGCGGCCGTCGCGGTGTCCAGGGGGCGGGGCACGAGCCGCCCGTGCCGGTCGGTCCATATGCGGAACCGGTCGCCAGGCCGGGGATCCTCCAGCCGCGCCAGCACCGCGCCGTGATGGTCGGTGCGGTCGGGCGCGGTCCAGTGGGCGAGGACGCGGCTGTGCAGATCACGGCCGGTGGAGGTCTCCGGGTCCACGTCCAGCGGGCTCTGCTCGAGCTCGCGCACCACGGTCGCCGTCACCGCGTGCCGGGCGCGGCGCTGTTCGCGGACGGACTCCTGCAGGGCGTCCTGGGTGGCGCTCCCGACGAGCGTGCCGATCACCGGGGCGCCGAGGAGCACGAGCAGCAGCGCGGCGAGGGCCACCCAGCCCTCGAGCAGATCGGTCCTGCGGCACAGCGGGTTGTGCCGCCAGCGCCGGAGACCGCTGATCGCACGCACCGGTCGCACCCCCCTCCACGTGCCCTCTCACGCGATGCTCATCGATTCTCTGTCGATTCTCTTCAAGGCCAACGCACAGGCCCCCGGTCCGGTTCCCGGGGGCAGCCTCATGTCCCGGCCCGGGATGACGAGGAATCAGGCCACGGCGACGACCGGGTCACCGACCCGGATGGTGCCGGGGGAGAGGGGGACCAGGTTCTGGCCGAACACCAGCTTGCCGCCGAGCCTGCGGTGCCGTCCCAGCGAGTGCAGGGGCTCCTTGCCGCGCTCGGCCGTGGACTGGTCGGTGGTCGTCACCACGCAGCGCCCGCAGGGCTTGGCGACCCGGAAGGCGACCTCACCGATGGTGACGCGGGACCAGCCGTCCTCGGCCCAGGCGGCGGTGCCGTCGACGACGACGTTCGGCCGGAACCGGCTCATGGGCAGGGGACCCTCCGCTGCGTGATCGCCCTCGGCGATCAGGGAGTTGAGGGCGTCGAGCGACGCGGTGGAGGTCAGCAGCAGCGGGAAGCCGTCGGCGAAGGTGACGGTCTCGCCGGGCAGCGCGAACTCGGGGTCGACCGGCCGGCGGGTGGCCGGGTCGTCCAGGTGCACCAGGCGTACGTCGATGCCGAGATAGGCGCTGCACCAGGCGTGCACGGCGGGGTCCTCGGCCGGGGCCGCTTCCACCTTGTCGTTGAAGATCTCCACCCTGATGGTGCCGCCGGGCCGGGGCGCGGGCACCGCGAGGGGCTCCATGCCGGGCGCGGACAGCAGAACGCCGCCGCCGGGCAGCGGCTCGGCGGCGGCCAGTGCGAGGCGCGGCTGCTGGCGCTGGGTGACGACCTTTCCCCCGTCGTCGATCAGCATCCAGCGCCGGTCCCCGGCCGGCCCCCAGGGCTCCACGGCAACCTCCGGGAGCGACAGGCTCCGGAATGCCTTGACCGGATGGACGTGAATCGAGTGCAGACGCGTGTTCCCCATGGGGCCATCGTGCCAGCCGGCACCGACAGCCCGCCGGGGTGCCTCAGTACCCGCGGTACTGCTGGCCCTGGTACGGGTCCTGGTGCTGGTACTGCACGGGAGCGGGCCGGGGAGCCGCGGGGCGCATCGCCTCGTA
>NZ_JAOCQE010000034.1 GCF_025290915.1 Streptomyces sp. 15-116A
GCCCGCGGCGCCGCGCGGTCCGCAAGCCGACCACCCCCACCGCGTCCGAGGAGGCGGCCGTCGTGGTCGTCCCGTCGGCCCCGGCGGAGGAGACGGCCCCGGCCGAGGAGCCCGCCGAGGCACCCGTCGAGGAAGCCGCCGCCGAGGACGAGACGGCTGCCCCGGCCAAGAAGACCGCCCGCAAGGCGGCCAAGAAGGCCACGGCGAAGAAGGCCGCCACGAAGAAGACGGCCGCCAAGAAGACCGCCGCCAAGAAGACGACGGCCAAGAAGGCGGCCAAGACCACCAAGACGGCGGCGAAGAAGACGACGTCGAAGAAGACCGCGGCCGCGACCCAGCAGCCGTCGTCCTCGGTCACGGCCACCACGGAGGACTGATCGCAGCGCGCCCCTGGGCGTAGCGGGAAGAGAAGCGCGAGGCACCGGACGTCCCGGTGCCTCGCGCTTCTCGCTGTGCTGGGTGGCCGGGGGCCCGGTTTGACCCCTAGACCCCGGCCCCGTAACCTTGAGCGTCGGCGTGTCCATCGGGACCGCCACATCCCCGTAAACCTCTTCCTTCCGGACATGGGCCCGTACGGGCCCGCCGGGAGAGGTCGTCCGCGTGTGTCGCAGGGCGGCTGGCCTGCGGGGGTGCCGTTCTTCGAGCGAAAGAGAGATCCGCGTGTACGCCATCGTGCGCAGCGGTGGTCGCCAGCACAAGGTTGCTGTCGGCGACATCGTTGAGGTTGACAAGATTTCCACCGCCAAGGTTGGCGACACGGTCGAGCTCTCGACCCTGCTCGTTGTCGACGGCGACTCCGTGACCAGCGACCCGTGGGTGCTGGCCGGGATCAAGGTCCAGGCCGAGGTCGTGGACCACCACAAGGGCCAGAAGATCGACATTCTGCGCTACAAGAACAAGACCGGCTACCGCCGTCGTCAGGGCCACCGCCAGCAGTACACGGCGATCAAGGTCACTGAGATCCCCGCGGCTGCGAAGTAAGGGACTGAGGAGAGATGGCACACAAGAAGGGCGCATCGTCCACCCGTAACGGTCGTGACTCCAACGCTCAGCGCCTCGGCGTGAAGCGCTTCGGCGGTCAGGTCGTGAACGCGGGCGAGATCCTGGTCCGTCAGCGCGGCACCCACTTCCACCCCGGCGCCGGCGTCGGCCGTGGCGGCGACGACACGCTGTTCGCGCTGAACGCCGGTGCGGTGCAGTTCGGCACCCACCGTGGCCGCAAGGTCGTGAACATCGTTCCGGTCGCCTGAGTCGGCTGATCGGAAGCATTCGCGAGGCGGACCTCACTTCCCTGACGGGAAGGCGGGTCCGCCTTTCGCGTGTTAACCAAGAGACATACGCGTACGTAACTGGAGGCACATCCCATGACCACCTTCGTGGACCGCGTCGAGCTGCACGTCGCCGCGGGTAACGGAGGTCACGGCTGTGCCTCCGTCCACCGTGAGAAGTTCAAGCCGCTCGGCGGGCCCGACGGCGGCAACGGCGGGCGCGGCGGCGACGTGATCCTCACCGTCGACCAGTCCGTGACCACGCTGCTGGAGTACCACCACTCCCCGCACCGCAAGGCCACCAACGGCAAGCCCGGTGAGGGCGGCAACCGCAGCGGCAAGGACGGGCAGGATCTGATCCTCGCCGTGCCGGACGGGACCGTCGTTCTCGACAAGGCCGGCAACGTGCTCGCCGACCTCGTCGGGCACGGGACGTCGTACGTCGCCGCCCAGGGCGGTCGCGGCGGGCTCGGCAACGCCGCCCTCGCCTCCGCGCGGCGCAAGGCTCCCGGCTTCGCGCTGCTCGGTGAGCCGGGGGACCTGCGGGACATCGTCCTCGAGCTGAAGACCGTCGCCGACGTGGCGCTGGTCGGGTACCCGAGCGCCGGGAAGTCGTCGCTCATCTCCGTGCTCTCCGCCGCCAAGCCGAAGATCGCGGACTACCCCTTCACCACCCTCGTGCCGAACCTGGGCGTGGTCACCGCCGGGTCGACCGTCTACACCATCGCCGACGTGCCCGGTCTGATCCCGGGCGCCAGCCAGGGGCGCGGGCTGGGCCTTGAGTTCCTGCGGCACGTGGAGCGGTGCAGCGTGCTCGTGCACGTCCTGGACACCGCCACCCTCGAGTCCGACCGCGACCCCGTCTCCGACCTCGACGTCATCGAGGAGGAGCTGCGGCAGTACGGCGGCCTCGACAACCGTCCCCGGATCGTCGTCCTCAACAAGATCGACGTCCCGGACGGCAAGGACCTCGCCGAGATGGTGCGGCCGGACCTTCAGGCGCGCGGCTACCGCGTCTTCGAGGTGTCCGCCGTCGCACACACCGGGCTGAAGGAGCTGTCGTTCGCGCTCGCCGAGCTCGTCGCCGAGGCGCGCGCCGCCAAGCCGAAGGAGGAGGCGACCCGTATCGTCATCCGGCCCAAGGCCGTGGACGACGCCGGCTTCACCGTCACCCGCGAGGCCGACGGTCTCTTCCGCGTGCGCGGCGAGAAGCCCGAACGCTGGGTCCGCCAGACCGACTTCAACAACGACGAGGCCGTCGGCTATCTCGCGGACCGGCTGGGCCGCCTCGGTGTCGAGGAGCAGTTGATGAAGGCCGGCGCCCGCTCCGGCGACGGCGTCGCCATCGGGCCCGAGGAGAACGCGGTCGTCTTCGACTGGGAGCCGTCCGTCACGGCCGGCGCGGAGATGCTCGGCCGGCGCGGCGAGGACCACCGCTTCGAGGCACCCCGCCCGGCCGCCCAGCGCCGCCGCGACCGGCAGGCCGAACGGGACGAGGCGGAGCGGGAGTACGACGACTTCGAGCCGTTCTAGGCACTAAGTCCCGGTGAACCGCGGGGCAACCAACGGGTGTTCCGGCGTGTCGTAGTGATCGTCAACTGATCGGTTCTACGACAGGACTTCCCCCCATGGCAGCCCGTTCCCCGCGCCTTGCGCCCCTCGCCCGTCCTGTGCGCCTTGCCCTGGCCACCGGCGTCGCGCTCGTGGCCGGTGCGCTCGTGGTGCCCGCCGTGCAGGCCGCCCCCGCTCAGGGCGCGGATGTCGGCAGCGCTCGGCCGCACGCCGACTTCAACGGCGACGGTTACGCCGACCTCGCGGTGGCCGCGCCCGGCGCCACCGTCGGCGGCAGCAAGGGCGCCGGGTACGTCGCCGTGCTGTACGGCTCGGCGCACGGCCTGGACACCGGGACCAGGCAGGTGCTCAGCCAGAACACCGCCGGTGTGCCCGGCGGCGCGGAGAAGGACGACGCGTTCGGAAGCGCGCTGGCCACGGCCGACCTGGACCGGGACGGGTACGCCGATCTCGTCGTCGGTGTCAGCGGTGAGGACACCGCGGACGGGGGAGCCGAGGTCGGGCTGGTGGAGGTGGTGTGGGGCGGGCCCGGGGGCCTGTCCGGCGGTGCCGCGCTCGCCTCCGGCCGGAACCTCCTCGACCAGCTCGGCATCGAGGGGCGGCTGACCACCGGGGACGTCGACGGCGACGGTGACATGGACGTGGTGACCGTGGAGCGGCTGCACGATCCGCGGGTCCTCAAGGGGCCGTTCGGCCGGGACGGCGCGGCGGCGCAGGGCGAGCAGGTGGTCAGGGACGAGTTCGACACGCGCGTCCTCGACCTCGCCACCGGTGATGTGAACGGCGACGGCGTCACCGACCTCGTCGCCGCCCAGATCGACAACGAGGAGTTCGACGCCCGCCGTGTCGCGTACTGGCGGGGCAGCCGCGCCGGACTCACCCCGTACCGCGACGTGGAAGGCTCCGACGGCTACCGCCTCAAGGCCGGGGAGAACCTCGACGTCGGGGACGTGAACGCCGACGGCATCGACGACATCGTGTCGGGCCGCGCCGTGGACGGCTACGACAGCGACCTGGACACGCCGCTGCCCACGGGTGGCCGGGTCACCTGGATCCCCGGCACCCCGGACGGGCCGGACGGGACGCGGGCCGTGCACCTCAACCAGGACAGCCCGGGCGTGCCCGGCAGCGCGGAGCGCGGCGACGGCTTCGGCACCGATGTGCGGATAGCCGATGTCGACGGCGACGGGTTCCCGGACGTCGCCACCGGGCTGCCCGGCGAGGATCTCGGCGCGGTGAAGGACGCGGGCGCGGTCGTCGTCCTGCGCGGCACCGCGAGCGGGCTCACCGGGGCCGGCGCCCGGGCCGTGACGCAGAACACCGCGAACGTGCCGGGCACCGCGGAGACGACCGACGCCTTCGGCCGGGCCGTCCGCCTCGGCGACACCGACGGCGACGGTCTCGCCGACCTCGCCGCGGGCGCGCCCGGCGAGAACACCGGTGCGGGCTCGGTCTGGTACTTCCGCTCGTCCCCGGCGACGGTCGTGACCCCGAACGGCACGACCACCTTCGGCGCGGGCACCCTCGGCACGGACCCGTCGAACGCCCGCCTCGGCGCGGTGCTGGCCGACTGACCTCAGCAGCGGCCGGCGTGGGCCTCACGGACCCGGCGTGGGCCTGACGGATCACCCGCATCACGCCGGCCGCCTCGCCACCCCCTACACCCGGTTGACCCTCCGTCAGCCCCCGCTCACCTCCACGACCCGTCATCGTCACGGCCCGTTCCCGTGGCGTGGCGGGTTTTCCGTTGTCTGCCTTCTTGTCATGGACGCGAACCGTGGAGTTCAGCGCGCGGACCGTCCGGAAGGCGAGCTTCCCACTGTCCAAGAGGCCGGTGAGACAGGGGAGTTCGCCGATGACCGAGGCAGTTTCGCCCGACCGCCGACGCGTACTGACCGCCGGCGCCGCCGTGCTCGGCGCCGCCGCCTCCGCCCAGCTGTGGCTGCCGGCCACCGCACGCGCCGCGGTGCACAAACCGTTGCCGGACGGTGTGTTCAGCCTCGGCGTGGCCTCCGGCGACCCGCTGCCGGACGGCGTGGTGCTGTGGACCCGTCTCGCCCCCGACCCGCTGAACGGCGGCGGCATGCCGAACCTCCCGGTGCCGGTCGAGTGGCAGGTCGCCCAGGACTCCCGGTTCAGAAAGGTGGTGCGCCGGGGCACCGCCCAGGCCCGGCCCCAGTACGGGCACAGCGTCCACGTCGACGTACGCGGCCTGCGCCCCGACACCACGTACTGGTTCCGCTTCCGCGCCGGCGGGCAGCTCTCGCGCACCGGCCGTACCCGTACCGCGCCCGCCGCGGGCAGCTCCGGCGGCAGCCTGCGGGTGGCGCTCGCCTCCTGTCAGAACTGGCAGCACGGCTACTTCACCCCGTACGCGGACATGCTGGAGCAGGACCCCGACATCGTGGTGTTCGTCGGCGACTACATCTACGAGTCGGTGCCGTCGGCGACCGGCGTGCGGCGGCACGAGGGCACGGGGGAGCCGTACAGCCTGACTCAGTACCGCAACCGGTACGCCCAGTACCGCTCGGACCCGGACCTCGCGGAGATGCACGCGAACGCCCCCTTCGTGGTCAGCTTCGACGACCACGAGGTGGACAACGACTTCGCCGGCGAGATCCCGCAGGACCCCGCCAAGCAGCCGCACGACGCCTTCGTGGCCCGGCTCACCGCCGCCTACCAGGCGTTCTACGAGCACATGCCGGTCCGGGCCAGCGCCGTGCCGAACGGCCCGCACATCCGGATGTACCGTCGGCTGGAGTTCGGCCGTCTCGCCCGGCTGAACGTGCTGGACACCCGGCAGTACCGCAGCGACCAGGCCACCAGCCAGGAAGGCGCCCAGGACCCGTCGCTGACGATGCTCGGCGCCGCGCAGAAGCGCTGGCTGGTCGACGGGCTGCGTCACTCGCCCGCCCGCTGGAACCTGATCGCCTCGCAGATCATGATGGCCGAGACGGACCTCCAGGTCGGCCCCGGAAAGCTCTGGTTCTACGACGCCTGGGACGGCTACCAGGCGGAACGCAACGCCCTGCTCCAGGAGTTCCGCCGGGTCAGCAACCCGGTCGTGCTCACCGGCGACCGCCATCTGACGATGATCAGCGACCTGAAGGCGGACTTCACCGACCCGAAGTCCGCGGTCGTGGGCGCCGAGTTCGTCGGCACGTCCATCTCCAGCAACGGCGACCAGGACCAGGAGGCGTTCCGCAAGGAATGGGACCCGCGCCGCGCGGACAACCCGCACTGGAAGCTGCTCGACGCGCACCGCGGCTACCACCTGTTCGACATCCGCCGGAGCGGCATCGACGCGCGCGTACGGGTCGTGGACACCGTGGTGAAGCCGGAGGCGACATCGCGCACGCTGGCCGCGCTGCGCGTCGAGGCGGGCCGGCCGGGGGTCCATCTGGTCTGACACCGGGGAGACAGGGGCGACACCCGAAGCTGCGGAATTCCCGTGAGGATTCCGCAGCTTTTCGGTCTCCGCACCGGGCCGTGCCGCCGCACAGGTGAACACACCGGTGAAGACGCACCGGTGGCACCGGGCTTCACCGGCGTCACGCAGTGCAATGACTAAACTCCTGTGGAGTTACTCACAGCAATTCAGGGGCCGTCCCGGGAACCGTCGCCAATCACCAGGAGTCCAAGGTGAATGACAGGTTGCGCGCACATATGCGGCGGAGGACGCTCACCTTGCACTGCGGTAACCATGAGTGGGACCATTTCGAAGTCCCCTGTCGCCCCAAGGTAGGTCACCTGTGTCCCAGCGCATAGCCAAGCCCCGTACCACCGCAGTGATCCTGGCCGGCGGTACCGGCCAGCGGGTGGGTCTGTCGATCCCCAAGCAGCTGCTGAAGATCGCCGGCAAGGCAGTCATCGAGCACACCCTGACCACCTTCGAGAACGCCGACTCGATCGACGAGATCATCGTGCTGATGGCGCCGGGCTACGTGCCCGACGTCGAGAAGATCGTCGCCAAGGCCGGGTTCACCAAGGTCGCGAAGGTCATCGAGGGCGGCTCGACGCGCAACGAGACCACCGAGCGGGCCATCGCCGCGCTCGGCGAGGGCCTGGCCGAGGGCGAGGACCTCAACGTCCTCTTCCACGACGCCGTACGCCCCCTGCTGTCGCAGCGCGTCATCGACGACTGCGTGGCGGCGCTGGAGCGTTACCAGGCGGTCGACGTGGCCATCCCCTCGGCGGACACCATCATCGTCACGCGTACGCACGGCGAGGACGGCGAGTTCATCACCGAGATCCCGGACCGCTCCCGGCTGCGCCGCGGCCAGACGCCGCAGGCCTTCAAGCTGTCCACCATCAAGAAGGCCTACGAGGTCGCCGCGGGCGACCCCAACTTCCAGGCCACGGACGACTGCTCGGTCGTGCTCAAGTACCTGCCCGACGTGCCGATCCACGTCGTCGCGGGTGACGAGTACAACATGAAGGTCACCCAGCCGGTCGACGTCTTCATCGCCGACAAGCTCTTCCAGCTCGCCTCCACCGCCGCGCCCGAGCAGAACGGCGAGGAGGCGTACCGCGAGTTGCTCACCGGCAAGACGGTCGTCGTCTTCGGCGGCTCCTACGGCATCGGCAAGGACATCGCCGAACTCGCCGAGTCCTACGGCGCCACCGTGTACGCGCTGGGCCGCTCCACCACCGGCACCCACGTGGAGAACCCGGAGGAGGTCGACGACGCGCTGTCCAAGGCGTACGCGGAGACCGGCCGGATCGACTACGTGGTCAACACCGCGGGTGTGCTGCGCATCGGCAAGCTCGCGGAGACCGACAACGCCACCATCGAGGAGGCGCTGAAGGTCAACTACCTGGCCCCGGTGCAGATCGCCCGGTCCGCGTACAAGTACCTGGCGGAGACCAAGGGCCAGCTGCTGCTGTACACCTCCAGCAGCTACACCCGCGGGCGCGCCGAGTACAGCCTCTACTCCTCGACCAAGGCCGCCATGGTGAATCTCACCCAGGCCCTGTCCGACGAGTGGGCCGGCGACGGGGTCCGCGTGAACTGCATCAACCCGGAGCGCACCGCGACTCCCATGCGCACCAAGGCGTTCGGCCAGGAGCCCGCGGGCAGCCTGTTGTCCTCCGAGGCGGTGGCCCGTACCTCGCTGGACGTGCTGCTGTCGGAGCTGACCGGTCACGTCATCGACGTGCGCCAGCAGGACCCGACGGCGGGCGCGGCCAAGGCCTCCGGCTTCGAGGCGGCGCTGGCCTCGGTGCTGGACCGTCAGGACGGCGTGTAATAATTGATCGCAATTAGACTCCGGTAATTCAGGCCTTCGCGGCCTCCCGTTAACGCAGTTGGTTCAACGGGGTTCGCGGGGGCCTGAATCCGTACCTCCCGAAATTCCTACAGGCACAAAACCGGCACTCCCCCCTCCAAGAGCAGGTTTCTCCGTGATAACCAAGGCTATTCGCGTCGCCCGGGTGGGCAGCGCGGCAGAACTGGCCGCGGCGGTCCTCGTGATGCTGGGCTTCCCCTGCCTCATGCTGGCCGCGCTCGTCCCGAGCGTGCCCGCCTTCGCGGCAGCAGCCGCCGTGACGTACCTGGCGGACCACTATCTGCACCGCAAGGGCAGCTACCTGATCAACCGCCTCAGCAAGGTGCGCGCCGGTCTGTCGATCCGCTTCCTGATCCGGCAGCTGCTGCTGATCCTGCTGCTGGCGCGTCTCTCCCTCGCGGACAACCTGATCTACTACGGGGCGATCGCCTGCTTCATCGCCTTCTACGGCCTTCAGGCCCCGCACGGCGCGCTCACCACGCTGATCCGCAACCGCCGCAGGATGCCGGTCGCCACCCGCAACGTCGACCTGGCCTCGCGCATCCGGATCCCCGACGCCCCGCCGCGTGCGCTGCTGCACCGGGCGGCCGAGAAGATGCTGCACCTCGACCTCGCCGCGGTCGCCGGGATACTGGTCGCCGCTGCCGTCGAGTCGTCCCTGCCCGGCTTCATCGGCATCGGGATCACGATAATTCTGGGCACGGGCTACGTCCTGGCGCTGCTGCCGTACGTGCGCGGCCGGAAGATCCCGCCGAACGCCGAGAAGGTGCTGGACGCCGTCGACGACTGGCTGCGCGCGTACCGGCCGGAGACCGTGCTGTACTTCTCCGGCTCCAAGGACTCCGCCTACCAGGTCAACATGTGGCTGGAGACCATGGAGCAGCTGGACACCCGTCCGCTGATCATCCTGCGCGAGCGGGCCATCCTGCAGAACCTGGCGCCCACCACGGTCCCCGTCATCTGCGTGCCCGGAGGGGTGCACCTGATGAACATGGACCTGTCCACGGTGCGCGTCGCGCTCTACGCGGCGAACGTCGGCAAGAACATCCACCTGCTGCGCGTGCCCACCATGAAGCACGTCTTCATCGGCCACGGCGACAGCGACAAGCTCGCCAGCGTCAACCCGTACAGCAAGGTCTACGACGAGGTGTGGACGGCCGGCCGCGCGGGCCGCGACCGCTACGCCATCGCCGACGTCGGTGTCCGCGACGAGGACATCGTCGAGGTCGGCCGCCCGCAGCTGGCCCCCATCCAGACCTGGCAGGGCGTCCCCGGCGACCGCATGCCGACCATCCTGTACGCCCCCACCTGGGAGGGCTGGGACGACAACCCGGGCAACACCTCGATCCTGCTGGCCGGCGAGAACATCGTGAAGAAGCTCGTCGCCGCCGACCCGGCGGTGCGCGTGCTGTACAAGCCGCACCCCTTCACCGGCACCCGCAGCCCGCAGGCCAAGGCCGCCCACCAGCGGATCACCGCGCTGATCGAGAAGGCCGCCGCCGCGCGGGCCGCCGACCCGCGCTTCACCGCCGACGCCGCCGCCCAGGCGCAGGCGAAGGCGGAGCTGGCCCGGATCGAGGCGCGGCTGGCCGAGCTGGCCGGCGGCAGCGACAAGGGCGACGAGGCCGAGGCCAGCCGTGACGGGCTGGTCGACGTGGCCCGGCACGAGGAGATCGCCCGGCTGCGCGCCGAGTGGAACGCCGCGTACTGGCGCTCCTTCCCCGACTGGGAGCACCGCGTGATCACCGGTGCCGAGCCGCGGCTGTACGACTGCTTCAACGTCTCCGACGCGATGGTCTCCGACATCTCCAGCGTCGTCTCCGACTTCATCGCCAGCGGCAAGCCGTACGCGGTGACGGACTCCGCGGAGCTGGGCGCGGAGGAGTTCAAGCGGCAGAACACGGCGGTGCGTGCCGCGGTGATCCTGTCCAACAGCGCGGCCGAACTCGGCGGCCTGCTGGACGCGGTCCGCTCCCCGGACACCGACCCGCTGGCCGAGGACCGGCGCGAGCTCAAGCGCTATCTGCTCGGCCCGGACGAGCCGACGTCCATCGAGCAGTTCAACAGCGCCGTGAAGCAGCTCGCGCTGAAGGCCGAGGCGCGCAACCTCGGCCAGACCACCCGGGTCTCGGTCGGCGGCCCGGACGTCGAGCTGGCGGACGCGGTGCCGGGCCAGCGGGCGACGGCGGCCGGCGACGAGGGCGGCATAAACGCGGGCTGATCCAGCGCACGTCCCAACAGGGCTCGGCCCCCGAGGAGTTGATCCTCGGGGGCCGAGCCCTGTGCTGTGACGTCAACCACCAAAAAGGGGTTCGGGGCAACCGCCTTGATCGAATACCTGTCTCTCCACAAGAGCGAATGAGGCGATACGGGGGATATATGCCATGACGAGGGGGACTTGTGACCGTGACGCAGCCTGATGTCACTGTGATCATCGGGGCGTACGAAGCGATGCCGTATCTGGTCGAGTGCCTGGACTCCGTGGCCGCACAGACCATCGACCCGGAGCGCATCGAGGTCATCGCCGTCAACGACGGTTCGTCGGACGGCACGGGGGAGTATCTGGAGCGGTTCGCGCAGCGGGCGCCGATGCCGGTGACCGTGATCCGGCAGGAGAACTCGGGCGGCCCCAGCGGGCCGCGCAACGTCGGTCTGGCGAAGGCGGCCGGGCGGTACGTGTTCTTCCTGGACGCCGACGACCGGCTGGGCCCCGAGGCGCTCGAGCGCATGGTCGCCATGGCCGACCGGGCCGGCACCGACGTCGTGCTCGGCCGGGTGGAGGGGGTCAACCGCAACGCGCCGAAGTCGATGTGGGGCAAGACGCTGGAGCGTACCGACGTGTACTCCTCCCACATCAAGTTCACGCTCAGCGCGCAGAAGCTGTTCCGCCGTGAGCTGCTCCAGAGGCACGGCATGCGCTTCGACGAGTCGCTGTTCACCGGAGAGGACGCGCTGTTCACCATGGAGGCGTATCTGCGGGCGAACGGCGTGTCCGTGATCGCCGACTACACCTGCTACTACCTGGTGGGCCGCGACGACGGCAAGCATGTGACCAAGAGCGGCGGCTACACCCTGCGCTTCGACTCCGCCCGCGCGCTGATGAACCTCATCGCCGGCCTGGTGCCCGAGGGCCCCCGGCGCGACCAGCTCATGGTGCGGCCCTTCACGGTCACGCTGCTGCCGCAGTTCGGCCCCCGCCTCCTCAAGGACGGCGACGACGTACGGCGGCACAAGCTCGAGCTGGCCGCGCCGCTGATGGACGCCCACTGGAACCAGGGCGTGGCGCGGCTGCTGAAGGTCGAGGAGCGGCTGCGGCTGCATCTGGTGGCCGAGCAGCGGCTCGAACCGCTCCTCGACGTCGTGGAGTTCGTCCGGGCGAAGAAGCAGGCGGCGGCCCTGCTGGAGCGCCGGGGCCGCCGCGTGTACCTCGCCTACCCGCACTTCAGGGACCGCGCGGCGGGCATCCCCGACTCCGTGTACCTGGCCTCGCCCCGCGAGGCGCGTGCCTTCCCCGGCTACCGGGAGGGCGGCGCCGAGTCGGTGCTGCGCCGCGCCGCCCGCAAGGTGCGCCGGATGCTGACCTCCTCCGGGAAGGTCACCCCTGGGGGGACGGCTGCGGCGACGTGAGCGCGGCGGCCGTCTCCTCCCGGCGCGGGGAGGGCACCGCGGCCAGCCGGCGGTCCATCCGGGTCCGGTGCTCCTCCGCGGCCTTGCGCAGCGCCTCCACGGCCGCGCCGAAGCGTTCCTGGGACGAGGGTTCGGCGGGACCCAGCAGCCGCCGCTTCAGCTCCGCGCGCGCCTCGGCCAGCTCGTCCTTCTCCGGGTGCCGCACCGACTCCAGCAGGGCCGGTACCCCGGCCGCGTCCGGGGTGAGCACGGTCGCCGCCGCCACCGTGGGGAACGTCGCCCGGAACGCCTCCTCGGACAGCCCGCTGGTGTTGGCCACCGCGTACGGCTTCTCGCTCGCCAGGAAGTCGCTGACCACGCTGGACACATCGCTGATCAGCAGGTCGGCCACGTTGAAGCAGGCGTACAGCGCGGGACGGGCGTCGGTGACGATCTGGTGCTCCCACTCGGGCAGGGAGGCCCAGTACGCCTCCTCCCAGGCGGCCGTCGTCCGCGCCACCGCCTCCGCCCGGCCGGGCTCCGGCGCGGACTGCACCAGCATCCGCTCCACCTGGTCCGCGCCCGGCCGGAACACGGCCGTGGTGAGCCGGTCCAGCTCGGCGGTGAGCCGGTCCAGGTCCGCCGAGGGGGCCGGACGGGGCCCGGACCGCTCCTTGTTCGCCGCCCGGATCAGCTCCCGGATGCGCAGATCGGCGGCGCCCGCGCGGGGATCCACCGAGCCGGTCAGCGGATGCGGCTTGTACAGCAGCCGCACTCCGGGGTCGGCGAGCAGGGCCCGCACCAGGTTCTCGCCGGCCGCGATCACCGACGTGTTGCCCGGGTTGCCGTCCCAGCCCTCCCAGGTGGGCGCGTACAGCACGGTGGTGTACGCACCCGCCGGCGGGCCGGCGTAGGGGCGTACGGCGTCCAGCTGCGGGCGGCCGATCTCCACCACGTCCTTGTCCTCGACGCCCACCTCGGCCAGCGCGTACCGCTCCCGCGCGGCCGGGCCGGCCACCCACACCTCGTCGTAGGCCTTCGCGTACGGGTTGCAGGAGGACAGCTTGTCGCTCTCGCCGTGGTTGACGAAGGTGTGCTTGATCGTGGGGATGCGCAGCACCTGCGAGGTCTTGCCGGAGTTCGACGGGTGGATGAGCACCCGGAGCGTGGAGTGCTCCAGCCGCATCAGCGTGGCCACCTTCGGCAGGCACACGATCGGGACGTCGGTCGCCGCGATCTTCGGCACCATGAACCGCTCACGCAGGATGATCACCGGCCGCCCGCCGAGCTTCGCCAGCGGCTCCAGCCACATGTTGGCCTGGTAGGCGGAGGAGACGCCGCCGGAGAAGTACAGCCCGACCGTCGGCCGGTACTCGGCCAGCCAGCGGTCGAACCACTCCAGCACCTCCTGCTCGCCCGCCGGGCGCCGGCCGGGCAGCAGCCGCAGGGCCAGCAACGTCAGGCCCGTGAGCGACAGCAGCAGGGACAGCGCGATACCGGCCGCGGCCCAGGCGGGCTCGTCCGTGACGGAGGTCACCGCGAGACCCGCCGTGGCGGGCAGGCCGAACGCCAGCAGACGGTGGCCGGGACGGCGCAGGAGAAGGGCCGGGGCGGGGGACAGCCGCAGCGCCGAGGCGTCGATGTTCCGGGTCACCACGGGCAGCGTGCGGGTGCGGCGGACCAGGATCGACACCGCCTGGACGGCGCTGTGCAGCGCGTACACGGCGAGCAGACCGCCGACCAGCGGAGCGACGCGGGTCTCCCAGTCCTGCTCGCCCAGCCGCAGCAGGCCGACGACCAGCAGCAGGTCGCGCGCCACATGGCGGACGGTGACATCCGCCTGTGTCTTGGCGAACAGCGCGAGCACGCCGGGCTGCCAGCGGTGCAGCGCACCCTCGACGGCCAGGGACACGGCTGTCGCGGCGAGCAGCGTCGGCACGTGCGGCAGGAGGGCCGCGACGGCCTGGGCCACGAAGGTGCCGGCGAGGACGGCGGCCACCAGGACTCTGCCGAGGACGGGGCGGCCGGGCAGGCGGAGCGAGGAGCGGAGACGGGGCCCCCTGGCCGTGAACCACCGGCGGGGTTGGGGTACGGGCACTGCGGCTCTCCAGTTTTTCGTTCAGGCGGGTCGGGCGCCCGGGTTAACGCGAGGAGACCTCCGGACGACACGCGCGTGCATGTGCGATGTCGAGGCGATCGCACATGCTAGGTCCGGCCGGGCCCGCCTGCCTAGTGCTTCCGGATCCGTACCCTCCGCCCCACTGCCCGACTGGTGCCCTTCGTTCCGTTCCGTCCCTCATCGTCTTCCGCTTGCCCCGCGCTCGGCCGCCCTCTGCCTGGGATTCCGCCTCTGGCGCTCTTGTCCCGGGCTTCCGCTTGATGCCCCCGCCTGGTGCCGTCCGGCTAGTTCTTGCCTCCCTGCAGTGCCCGTCGCAGAGGAGCGCCGACCACCCGGCGGGCGCGGCGGTAGACCGACTTGGGGGCGGGCGCCGCCACCGTGCTGCGCGCGCCGGTCTTCGCGCGCGCGAGTTCCCGCCTGAGCCGGGCGTTGTCCTCGGCCAGTTCGGCCACCTGGCTGCTGAGCCAGCCCATGCGCCCGGCCAGCGAGGCCAGGTCGCCCTCGAGCCAGGGGCGCACCCCGGCGGGGAAGCTCAGCGCCCGCAGACGCTTCTCGAAGGCGGCTCCGCCGTCGCCGTGCGTGAACGTGTTCTCCAGGCCGTTGCGGTCCAGGAACGCCGTGAACCGTTCGAAGCGCTCGGGATGGTTGCCCGTCAGCGCGCTGAGGTCGGCCTGCTCGTACAGGTGCGCCGGGTCGACGTCCTCGGGCAGCTGGTCGATCCGGTGGTGCGGGATCTCGAAGTAGCGGCAGAGCTCCAGCGTCCGCGAGTCCGCGCACAGCACCGTCGCCGGGGTGCCGGCCAGCAGGGCCGCGATGTTGCCGTGGATGCGCGAGCCGAAGGAGAAGTCGAAGTCCCGCAGGTCGTCGATCCAGGTGACCGGGTCGACGTAGACACGGACCTTGTCCTCCCGGTACATCGGGTGGTCGGGATGCGTGGGCATCGCCGTGACCTTCCCGTTCGGGTCGGACAGGTCCCGCCAGTGCAGCTGCCTGGCGTCGCTGAGGTTCTGGCCGATGAACCGCAGGTGGGGGTAGCGCTGGTGGGTGCGCTTGATGATCTTCCCCATGCCCAGCCGGCGCACCGCGCTGTGCGAGCCGTTGATCGCGATACGCGCGTCGGCGGTCAGCCGCTCCGCACGCTTCTGCACGGCGAGCTCCTTGCCGTACATGAACAGCGACGGGCAGCCGATCACCTCGACGTCACGGAAGCCCATGTCCTTCAGGTACCGCTCGGTGAACTCGCCGCGCACGCCGATCGAGGCGCTGCGGTCGAGCACCGCGGAGACGAAGTCGCGCACGGACGGCTCGATCGGCTTCAGCCGTGCCGGGTCGTAGCCGAGCCCGGTCTGCGCGCCGACGCCGAGCACGACCACGGGTATCTTCAGCCGGCGGATCAGCCGCGTCAGCCGCTTCAGGCCCGGCTCGAACGACGGCCGGAACGCGTTGGCGAGCGGCACGACGAAGGCGTCGTACTCCTCGTTGATCCGCGCCGCCGCGGCCACCTCGGTCCGCATGTGGTTGGAGACCACTTCGGTCCCGGGGGTATCCAGGATCTTGTGTGCGGCGTCGCTGAAGATCAGATTGCCGGAGTTGGTGGCGATGACGTCACGCTGGAGGGCTTCCTCCACGGACAGGACGTCGAAGGGGCTCTTCCCCGATCTGAGGAGGATGCGCTTCATGCGGTGAACGTTGTGTGGCACAGCGTTCAACGTACGTATGCGGAATGTTTGATTTCTATAGGCAACCAATACAACCTTTTTCGCATACGCGGTAGGTGAACGTCCGGTTACCCGCCGCCCGTCCGGAGACTGGACCGCCGCGCGCCCCCCGCCCCGCTTCGCGTAGATTGCCAGGCGAGCGACCGATCGACGTGACGTGAGGGGACGGGCGGCAAGGTGGCAGGGGCAAGGCAGGCCGTGGGTGAGGCGCGCAGGATCGTCGTCAAGGTCGGCTCCTCCTCGCTGACCACCGCGGCCGGCGGCCTGGACGCCGACCGGGTCGACGCGCTCGTCGACGTCCTCGCCAAGGTCCGCAGTGGAGGAGAGCGCGAGATCGTGCTCGTCTCCTCCGGTGCCATCGCCGCCGGACTCGCCCCGCTGGGCCTGCGCCGCCGCCCCAAGGACCTCGCCCGTCAGCAGGCCGCCGCCAGCGTCGGCCAGGGGCTCCTCGTCGCCCGCTACACCGCCTCCTTCGCCCGCTACGGCGTCCGCGTCGGCCAGGTGCTGCTGACCTCCGACGACATGAGCCGCCGCGCCCACCACCGCAACGCCTCCCGCACGCTGGACAAGCTGCTCGCGATGGGCGCCTTCCCGATCGTCAACGAGAACGACACCGTCGCCACCGACGAGATCCGCTTCGGCGACAACGACCGGCTCGCCGCCCTCGTCGCCCACCTGGTCCGCGCCGACCTGCTGGTGCTGCTCTCCGACGTCGACGGCGTCTACGACGGCGACCCGGGCAGGCCCGGTACCTCCCGGATAGCGGAGGTGCGCACCCCCGAGGACCTCGCCCACGTCGACATCGGCAGCGCGGGCAAGGCCGGCGTCGGCACCGGCGGCATGGTCACCAAGGTCGAGGCCGCCCGGATCGCCGCCGCCGCCGGCATCCCGGTCGTGCTGACCAGCGCGATCCACGCGGCCGACGCCCTCACCGGCCAGGACACCGGCACCTACTTCCACCCCACCGGCCGCCGCTCCGCCGACCGGCTGCTGTGGCTCCAGCACGCCTCCACCCCGCAGGGCTCGCTCACCCTCGACGACGGCGCGGTGCGCGCGGTCGTGCAGGGCCGCAAGTCGCTGCTGCCGGCCGGCATCGCGGGCGTCGAGGGCGACTTCAGCGCGGGCGACCCGGTGGAGCTGCGGGACGGCGAGGGGCGGGCGGTGGCCCGCGGGCTGGTCAACTTCGACGCCAAGGAGATCCCGCTCCTGATCGGCCGCTCCACCCGTGAACTCGCCCGCGATCTCGGACCCGGGTACGAACGTGAGGTCGTACACAGGGACGATCTGGTGGTTCTGCATCCGTAATGGGCCGAAACGTCCGCCCTCGGTGGTGGACGTTCCGCAAAATCGCCCCACGATCCCCGGCGGCCTGCTGCACTTTGTCCCAGGGACGCACGTCCTCGACACCAGCAGCGGGAGAAGGAGGCCGTCGTGAGACGAGTACGCCCTGGGACGGCGGCGTCCCGCGGTGGTGCCGGCTCCCGGGCGGCCGGCGAGGAACGCGCCCTCACCAGCGTCGCGACCGGCGACACCGTCCGGGGCGGTGAGCCCGTGGACCTGCCCCGCCTGTGGCACGTCACCCTCAGCGTCTCCGGCGAGCAGGCGCCGATCAAGGAGGTCCGCCGGGCCCTGGAACAGCTCGCCCACGACCACCCCTTCCTGCTGACCAGCCGCTACGCCGACGACCACGCCGAGATCCGCTACTGGGAAGAGGCCCGCGACCTGCACGACGCCGCCGCCGTGGCCCTGCGCCTGTGGGGCGAGCACCGGCAGACGGCCGGGCTGCCGCCCTGGGAGATCGTCGGCCTGGAGGTCATCGACCGGGCCACCTACCACCAGCGCATCGCCGAGGGCTACGGCCCGCCGCCCGCGAGCCCGGTCGGCGTGCACCCGTTCTGAGTGCTTTTGCGGGCGTGTCTCGGTGTTTGGGATGAGCGTCATCACCGGCCGCCGCCCGCACTACCCTTCCCTCATGACCACGCTCTCGCCGTACGACTCGATGTCCCCGGTCGACCAGGCCGCCTACCGGGCCAAGGCCGCCGCCGCGACCCTCGCGCCGCTGCCGCGCGCCGCCAAGGATGACGCGCTCCTCGCCGTCGCCGACGCGCTGGAGGTCCGTACCGCCGAGATCGTCGAGGCCAACGCCCAGGACGTGGCCAAGGCGCGCGAGGCCGGCATCAGCGAGGGCATGATCGACCGGCTCACCCTCACCCCGGAGCGGGTCCGCGCCATCGCCTCCGACGTGCGCGACGTGGCCGCGCTGCCCGACCCGGTCGGTGAGGTCGTCCGCGGCTCCACGCTGCCCAACGGCATCGACCTGCGCCAGGTCCGCGTGCCGCTCGGCGTCGTCGGGATCATCTACGAGGGGCGCCCGAACGTCACCGTCGACGCCGCCGCCCTGTGCCTGAAGTCCGGCAACGCGGTCCTGCTGCGCGGCTCGTCCTCGGCGTACCGGTCGAACACGGCGCTGGTGCGCGTCCTGCGGGACGCCGTGGGCGGGGCCGGGCTGCCCGCCGACGCCGTGCAGCTGGTGCCCGGCGAGAGCCGCGAGAGCGTGCGCGAGCTGATGCGCGCCCGCGGCCTGGTCGACGTGCTCATCCCGCGTGGCGGCGCCTCCCTGATCAACACCGTCGTGCAGGAGTCGATCGTCCCGGTCATCGAGACCGGCACCGGCAACTGCCACGTCTACGTCGACGCCCAGGCCGACCTCGACATGGCCGTGGAGATCCTGGTCAACTCCAAGGCCCAGCGGGTCGGCGTCTGCAACGCCGCCGAGACCCTGCTGGTCCACCAGGACATCGCCGCCGACTTCCTGCCGCGCGCCCTGGACGCCCTCGCGGACGCCGGGGTCACCGTGCACGCCGACGAGCGGGTGATGGCGTACGCCAAGGACTCCCGGGCGACCGTGGTCGAGGCGACGGCCGAGGACTGGGAGACCGAGTACCTGTCGTACGACATCGCCGCCGCCGTCGTCGACTCGCTCGACAAGGCCGTCGAGCACATCCGGCTGTGGACCTCGGGCCACACCGAGGCGATCGTCACCACCTCGCAGGCCGCCGCCCGCCGGTTCACCCAGTTGGTGGACTCCACCACGGTCGCGGTGAACGCCTCCACCCGTTTCACCGACGGCGGCCAGTTCGGCTTCGGCGCCGAGATCGGCATCTCCACGCAGAAGCTGCACGCCCGGGGCCCGATGGGCCTGCCGGAGCTGACCAGCACCAAGTACATCGTGACCGGCGACGGGCACACCCGCCGCTGAGGACGGCCGTCTCGCCAGACGGATGAATTTCCATACCGTCTGCCCAAATTGACCCCCCAGGTCTACTCTGGATCCGTGCCGGAGGACGTGGGGGGCACGCCGTTCCCTGACGGCTGGGAGCCCGACGACGACCACGACCGCGGGGTGTCGGACGAAGAGTTCGCCTCCGTGGTCTTCGACGAGGACTTCGTACGCGCGGCCGTGGTGCACGAGCCGACCGCCGTCGAACGCCTCCTGGCCGCCGCCCAGGCCAGAGCCGAGGCCTCCGAGGCGGAGGCCCACCGCGCCCGCGCCGGAGGCGAGCGCTACGACGACGGCTACGGCCGGTACCGCGGCGACCCCGACCTCGACGACGACGAGGACGAGGACCTGGACGTCCTGGAGGACGGCTACGGCCACCCCGGCCCGTACGGCCGCCAGGTCCGCTGGCACCGTCCCGTCGCCTGGATGCTCGCCCTGGTGATGGGCATCGGCATGGTCGCCCTCGCCTTCTCGGCGGTCTACCGGGGCGCCTCCTCCAGCCGCGAGGACCAGGTGCCGCCGCCCGTCTCCACCGAGCCCGCGCAGGGCGGATCGGCCACCCCGTCCGCCTCCGCCGACCACTCCCCGCCGACCGTCCCGGTGATCCCGCGCACCCCCTGACAGCGGGCGCCGAACCTGGTGAGAACCTGTCAGAACTTGGCGCACGGCGGGGCGTTTACCCGAGGTCCCGCAGACCTACCCTGAAGGTATGGGAGGGCCTGCGGACCCACCCGAGGGGACCCCCGAGGGCGCCCCCGGAGGTGGCGAGGACGAGTACCGGTCCGTCGTCTTCGACGAGTCCTTCGTCCGTGCTGCCCGCCTCCAGGAGTACTCCGCCCAGGAGCGCATCACCGACCACGCCCCCGCCGTACGCCGCCGGCCGCCGCTGCGCCGGGCCGGGCTGTCCCGGCAGGCCCTGGTCCTCGTGGTGCTGATCGCCCTCGCGTTCGGCACCGCCGTCTACATGGGCGTACGGCACCCGTACCAGACCCCGGCCGCCCAGGAGCCCGCCGACCCCCTGCGTATGACGGTCATCCCGCTCGCCCCCGAGGGCAAGGTGCCCGGCGCCACCGACATCGAACGGCTGTACGCCAGCAGTCCGGCGGCGCAGTTCCGCATCGGCGCCGAGGGCGTCCCGCTGCCCGCCTCCCGGCGCACCGCCCACTTCTCCGACGGCCAGGTCGTGACGGCGCTGATCACCGCGCGGGACTACATCGTCCGCTCCTCGCTCGACCCCGAGGTGCTCACCGGCCGCGAGACGCGCTCCGTGCGGGTGCTGCTCGACCCCGACCAGCTGGACCAGTTCGACCAGAGCTTCGCCCGCCCCACCGCCGACGGGCGGCACGCACCCACCGGATGGCTGGTCCGCTTCGACCCCGCCCGCACCGAGCTGGCCGGCCGCGAGATCCGCGTCCAGGGCACGCTCCAGGCCGCCGAGACCGACTCCTCCACCCTCGAGGTCACCTCGGACCACACGTTCGTGTACGCGCTGCGCCCGGCCGGCGCGGGCCAGGAGGCGAAGGCGTCGCTGTTCACGGTCCGGCGCGAGCTGCACTTCCGCTTCGACCGCGAGGATCTGCGGCTGCACCAGGCGCAGCTCGTCGTCTCCTACGTCCAGGCAGGGCCCCTGTCCTGCGCGGAGGACTCCGCGAGCCGGCTGCGTCCGCTGCTGGCGGGCCAGACCGCCAAGGAGGGCGGCCCGGCGGGCACCGACCCCTACGCCACCGGCAGCGCCCCGGCCCTGTGCGGCGCCCTGGCCCCGGGGGCGCAGCCGAGGCTGTGAGCGACCCGGGAGGGTTCAGTCACCGTCGCGCGGCGGACGCTCGCCCTCCGAGGACGGCGGCGGCTTGGGCGAGGTGAACCCGCCGAAGCCGCGGCGGACCCGGTCGCCCAGGTCGCCGGCGCCGCCCGCGATGTCGCTCACCAGCTTCATCAGCGGGTCCTTGGAGTTCTTCACCTCGCCGGCGTACGAGCTCGCCGACTCCCGCCAGGAGTCCCGTACCGAGGCGTCCTTGTCCTCGTCGCGGCGCGGGTAGTGGCCGTCCATGATCCGCTGGTAGTCGCGGGAGGCCTGCCACTTCTTCAGCTCCGCCGCGCGCACGGTGGTGAACGGGTGGGAGCGGGGCAGCACGTTGAGGATCTTCAGCACCGAGTCGCGCAGATCGCCCCCGGCCTCGTACTCCTCGGCCTGCTCCAGGAACGCGTCCACGTTCATCTCGTGCAGATGGTTGCCGCCCGCGATCTTCATCAGACCGCGCATGGAGGCGTGCAGGTCCTGTCCGACCAGCAGCCCGGCGCGGTCGGCGGACAGCTCCGACTTGCGGAACCACTCCCGCAGCGCCGTCACGATCGCCATGATCGCGAAGTTGCCCAGCGGGATCCACGCCACCCGGACCGCGAGCGAGGTGAGGAACAGCAGGATCGTGCGGTACACGCTGTGACCGGAGAGCGCGTGCCCGACCTCGTGCCCGATGACCGCCCGCATCTCCTCCTCGTCGAGCAGCTCCACCAGGCCCGTGGTGACCACGATGATCGGCTCGTCCAGGCCGATGCACATCGCGTTGGGGTTCGGGTCCTGGTTGACGTACATCGGCGGGACCTTCTCCAGGTCCAGGATGTAGCAGGCGTCCCGCAGCATGTCGTTCAGATGCGCGAACTGGCGGTCCGAGACGCGCACCGAGTCGGACAGGAACAGCAGCCGCAGACTGCGCTCGGGCAGCAGCCCGCTCAGCGCCTTGAAGACGGTGTCGAAACCGCTCAGCTTGCGCAGCGCCACCAGGGCGGAGCGGTCGGCGGGATGCTCGTACGCACGCGAGGAGATTCCGGGGAAGCGCCTGCGCTGCCTGCTCGGCACGCTCTCGTGCCCGTTGTGCTGATGGCCGTCGGACATGTTTCCCCCATGTGCGTCGATGTGACCCTGCGGTCCCGTGTGCGGCCCTGTGCTCCCCCGAGGCGAAGCCCAGCCTAGGCCGAGTTACCGTGGACCGGCAGTACGGCAGTACGGCAGACCGGTTCGGCCGAGGAGACCGCACGTGATCAGGATCGCGCTCGTCGTGATGGTGGTGGGCTGTGGGCTCACCGCGTGGTTCCTGCTGCGTGGCTACAGCCAGAAGGACGACTGAGCGCACGGGAAGGTTGCCGCGGGAGTCGGCGTGATCGGCGCCGAGGCGCCCGCTTACGATGAGCCGACGTCTTTATCCCGCCCACACGCGATAGGTCCTGCCGAAGATGAGCTTCCACAGCACCGCTGCCCAGTTGGTCACCCTCGCCTCCGAGGGCGGAGAGCACGGCGGCAACCACGAGAGCCTCAACCCCTACCTCACGGGCGGCGGCGCCCTGTTCATCCTGCTGCTCCTGCTGTGGATCACCACCCGCTTCAACCGCGACCGCTGAGCCCGGCGCCGTCCGCCGGGGGAACTGGTGACCGGGGCCCACAGCCCGGGCCGGTAGGGTCTGCACGCATGGGAGAGCAGGACAGGCCTACCGGCCCCGGCAGCGGCCCCGCGAGGTCGGGCAAGCGCCGCCTCGGCGTCATGGGCGGCACCTTCGACCCGATCCACCACGGGCACCTGGTGGCGGCCAGCGAGGTCGCCGCCCAGTTCCACCTCGACGAGGTGGTCTTCGTCCCCACCGGCCAGCCGTGGCAGAAGAGCCACCGCACGGTGTCCGCGGCCGAGGACCGCTATCTGATGACGGTCATCGCCACCGCCGAGAACCCGCAGTTCTCCGTGAGCCGCATCGACATCGACCGCGGCGGCCCCACCTACACCGTGGACACCCTGCGCGACCTGCGCGCGCTCAACCCGGACACGGACCTGTTCTTCATCACCGGCGCCGACGCCCTCGCCCAGATCCTCACCTGGCGCGACAGCGAGGAGCTGTTCTCCCTGGCGCATTTCATCGGCGTCACCCGGCCGGGCCACCACCTGAGCGACGCGGGTCTGCCCGAGGGCGGCGTCTCGCTGGTCGAGGTGCCCGCCCTCGCGATCTCCTCCACGGACTGCCGTGCGAGAGTCGCCAAGGGAGACCCCGTCTGGTATCTGGTGCCGGACGGAGTCGTGCGCTACATCGCCAAACGAGAGCTGTACCGCGGCGAGTGAGCCGAGAGGGGCACCGGTGAACGACCGATACGACGCGGGATACGGGACCGACGGGTCCGCCCCGTACGAGCTCGTCGGCTACGACGCGTACGGCCGGCCTGTCTACCGCCAGGCCCCGCCCCGGCCGGAGGCCTACGACCCGTACCAGCAGCAGCCGCAGCAGCAGGGCCACCAGGGGTACGGCTACGACCCGTACGCGACCGGCGCCGGGCAGCCCGCGCCCTCGTACGACCAGGGCACCTACGACCCGTCGTACCCTTCCTACCCCTCCTACGACCCCTACGGCACCGCACAGCAGCCGCAGCAGCCGCACATCCCCGCGCAGGGTCAGCACGCCCCGTACGACCCCTACGGCGGCCCGGAGACAGCGCACATCCCGCACCAGCCAGGACCCGTCGACGACGAGCCGGCCGAGTCCGCCCCCGCGGAGCAGGAGCGCGACTACCGCACGGAGCAGTTCGCGTTCGTGGAGGAGCCGGACGACGACTCCGAGGACGTCATCGACTGGCTGAAGTTCACCGAGAACCGCACCGAGCGCCGCGAGGAGGCCCGCCGCCGCGCCCGCAGCCGGATCGTCGCCCTCGTCGTCGTGCTCGCCCTCGTCGCGGTGGGCGGCGTCGGCTACCTCTGGTACGCCGGGAAGCTGCCCGGCCTGTCCGACTCCGGCACCGGCACCGGCACCACGACCGCGGCGGGCGCCCAGAAGCGCGACGTCATCGTCGTCCATCTGCACGACACCAAGAAGGGCGGCACCGCCACCGCGCTGCTGGTGGACAACACCACCACCAAGCAGGGCACCACCGTGCTGCTGCCCAACTCCCTCGCGCTGACCGCCGACGACGGCACCACCACCACGCTCGCCAAGTCCGTCGAGGACGACGGCTCCGAGGCCACCCGCACCGCGCTGGACACGGTCCTCGGCACCGACATCGAGGGCACCTGGCGCCTGGACACCCCCTTCCTGCTCACCCTCGTCGACCTGGTCGGCACCATCGAGGTCGACACGAACGCCGACGTGCCCGACCCCAACGCCAAGAAGAAGGGCGAGGCACCGCTGGTCCGCAAGGGCGAGAAGCAGACCCTCAGCGGCAAGATGGCCGTCGCCTACGCCACCTACCGCGCCCCCGGCGAGTCGTCCAACGCCCAGCTGGAGCGCTTCGGGCAGGTCCTGCACGGGGTGCTGCGCAAGATGACCTCCGACCCGGACGCCGCGACCACCACCGTGCAGACCCTGGGGCAGATCATCGAGCCGCCGCTGACCGACGCGGACCTCGGCTCCTTCCTCGCGAGGCTGTCCGATCTCGCCAAGGGCGGCGACCACAAGACGGCCCTGCTGCCCGTGCAGCAGGACGGCACGCTCAGCGCCGAGGCGAGCGACAGCGTCGTCAAGGAGATCCTCGGCGGCACCGCGAAGAGCCCCGACAAGGACGCCGCGGTCAGCGTCTCCGTGCGCAACGCCACCGGTGTGAAGGACAACACGGAGAAGGCCCGCGTCACGCTCCTCAACGGCGGCTTCACCTTCCTGGAGGGCGGCAGCACCACGGCCGCGGCGAAGTCGAAGGTCGTCTACGCGAACGCCGCCGACAAGGAGCACGCCGGCGAGGTCGCCAAGACCCTGGGCCTGCCCACCGGCGCCGTCACCAAGGGCGACGTCTCCGCCGGGGCACGGGTGTCGGTGGTCCTCGGCCAGGACTACGAACCCGGGTCGTAGAACCGGGGTCGTAGCACCCGGGGCGTGGCGCCCGTACCGGTGTGATCGGTAATCCGTGGGGCGTGGTCGGCGGTCCGTGAGACCCTTGACGAAACACGTGACCGCCGACCGAAAGCCTTGTAGTGACCGCAACCGACCGTTCCCTCGAGCTCGTCACCACCGCCGCCCAGGCGGCCGCCGACAAGCTCGCGCACGACATCGTCGCCTACGACGTCAGTGACGTGCTGTCCATCACCGACGCCTTCCTGCTGGCCTCCGCGCCCAACGACCGCCAGGTCAAGTCCATCGTCGACGAGATCGAGGAGCGGCTGAACAAGGAGCTCGGCGCCAAGCCGGTGCGCCGCGAGGGCGACCGCGAGGCCCGCTGGGTGCTGCTCGACTACGTCGACATCGTCGTCCACGTCCAGCACAGCGAGGAGCGCGTCTTCTACGCCCTGGAGCGGCTGTGGAAGGACTGCCCCGAGCTGGAGCTGCCCGCCGACGCCAAGGCGACCCGCGGCAAGGCCGCCGAGCACGCCCGGCTCCAGGAGGCCGAGGGGGCGACGGAACCGGGCGGTGAGTGGCGGTGAGCGCCACCGGTGAGGTGAGCGGCGCCACCAGCCGGGGCCGCCGCATCATCCTGTGGCGGCACGGCCAGACCTCCTGGAACGTGGAGCGCCGCTTCCAGGGCACCACGGACGTGGAGCTCACCGAGACGGGCCTCGCCCAGGCCCGCCGCGCCGCCCGCCTCCTCGCGGGCCTGCGCCCCGACGCGATCGTCGCCTCCGACCTCAAGCGGGCCGCGGACACCGCCGCGGAGCTCGGTGCGCTCACCGGCCTGGAGGTCACCACCGACGAGGCCCTGCGGGAGACCTACGCCGGCGTCTGGCAGGGCCTGACGCACGACGAGATCATCGCCCGCTACGGCGAGGAGTACGCCGCGTGGAAGCGCGGCGAGCCGGTGCGCCGGGGCGGTGGCGAGCTGGAGACCGAGGTCGCCGACCGCGCCGCCCCCGTGGTGCTCCGGCACGCCGAGAAGCTGCCCGACGACGGCACGCTGGTCGTCGTCAGCCACGGCGGCACGATCCGCACCACGATCGGCCGTCTGCTGGGTCTCGCCCCGCACAACTGGGAGAGCCTCGGCGGTCTCACCAACTGCTGCTGGTCCGTCCTCGGCGAGGGCGCCCGCGGCTGGCGCCTGCTGGAGCACAACGCCGGCACCCTGCCGGAACCGGTGCTGGGCGACGACGACTGAGCAGGTCGCGCCCGGCCGGGACCCGGATTTCACTTTCCGGCAGGTCACAGGCTAAAGTTCTTCTTGTTCGCCCGCCGAGCGGGGAGAACGCAAGGGGCTATAGCTCAGTTGGTAGAGCGCCTGCATGGCATGCAGGAGGTCAGGAGTTCAATTCTCCTTAGCTCCACAGCTCCACAGACGAAGATCCCGTCCTCCGCAGGGGGCGGGATTTTTCGTTCCCGCGGTTGAGCAGACCGCCTCCGACAGGCGTATACCTCTACGAGGCGTCCAGCCGTGTCCCGACCGGTACCACGGCGTCGCTGACCGTATTGGCCCGGTCGTGGCAGAATCAAACGGCCGGAAGGGGGCGCGGCCCGACGGGAGGGAGTTGCGATGCCTGCGAGCATCCGCGAGGAGGTCGAACACCTCCTCGCAGCGGCGTTGACGCTACGGACCTCGACCCGCATCAGCTGCCCCTCCTGCGGTTCCGGCCACGTCGCCCAGGTGCTCGGTGACAACGGCGGGGTGTCCTACGTGTGCACGGCCTGCGGCCACAGCTGGAGCTGATCGATGGGTGCGCACAGGCGGAAGTGTGACTGGTGCGGCAGCGGTACGCCGATCGTCCGTGACATGGAGCCGATCAACCCCGACTACCAGTACTGGTGCGAGGAATGCGCGCGGGCGCTGATCATAAAGGGCGACCCCATCGAGACGTACCGGGAACTCGAGGGGGAACCGATCTACGGCCGGCTCCTGGAGGAGCACTGCACGCTCAAGCGGTTCTATTCGTTCGTGACGGCCTAGCGCACAGGGATGAAGGGGTCAAATCGGGCACACCGGAAACGATTTGGTGTTGGACCCGGTGGACCGTGTAAAGTTGGCGTCGCCGCCGGGGAAACCCGGAAGGCACACAGCAAGGGGCTATAGCTCAGTTGGTAGAGCGCCTGCATGGCATGCAGGAGGTCAGGAGTTCAATTCTCCTTAGCTCCACAGAAAGATCCCCCCGGTCCTCCAGGACCGGGGGGATCGTCGTTGTGCGGGGCCTTTCTGCGGGGCCCTCAGCGCCCGAGAGCGCGGCGTCCGCGCCCCTGGGACAGCACCGGCAGGTTCCTGGACGGCGCCTTGGCCTGCGGTCCCTCCTCCTCGATGCGCAGGGCCAGTGCCGGGCAGCGGCGCACCGCGCGCAGCGCCTTCGCCTCCGCATAGCGCGGCACCTGCGCCTGAGCCACCGTCGGGAAGCCGTCCGCGCCGAGCTGGAAGACCTCGGGGAGGATGTCCGCGCACAGGCCGTGGCCCCGGCACAGCGTCCAGTCGACGTAGATCTTCTGCCGGCTGGGGCCGTTCTCCTCGCCTCCGCCGCCCGGGATGCCGGTGGGCGCCCTGCCTCCCTCGAACAGCGGCAGCACGCCCGCCACGGGCCGTCCGCAGCCGTTGCCGAGGACATGGGCGGCGAGGTCGTCGGTGAACGCCTTGATGGTCGACTCCAGGAACATCGCCGAGCCGTCCGGGTGCGAACAGGCGCCGCGCCGCTTGACGTTCTTGGCGACCTGCTTGAGGGCTTCCAGCGCGGCCGGGCCGCCGCCGTTCAGGATGTCCTCCAGGCCGCGCGCCGCGGCCGGCAGACCGAGATAGCAGGGGCCGCACTGGCCCGCGCTCTCCTCCGCCAGCCACTGCGCCACCTTCAGCGACTCGCCCAGCGGGCACACGTCCTGACTGATCGGCAGGATCGCGCCGGCGCCGAGCGAACCGCCCACCGCGTCCAGGGAGTTGCGGGAGACGATCGCCTCGTTGACGGTCGCCGCGTCGATCCACTTGCCGTGGTAGCCGCCCGTCAGCACACCCTGCGGCATCGGCGGCGCCCCGGCGAGCTGGAGCACATAGCGCAGCGGCACACCCGTGGGGACCTCGATCACCATCGGGCGGGCGACCGCCCCGGACACCGTGAGCATCACGGTGCCCGGCTCGTCGTACAGGCCGGTGTTGCCGTAGCGCTCCGGGCCGATGCGGGCGGCGATGGCGAGCTGCGCGAACGTCTCCGCGTTGGACAGCAGCGTGGGCGCGCCGCCGACACCGCTCTTGGAAGCGCTGATCTTGCGGCCGGGCGGGATCGCCGGGCCGCCGTCGATGGAGCGGATCAGGGAGGCGGCGGCGCCGGTGACCATGCGGACCGGGTTGCGCTGCACGCGGGCGCGCAGCGCCGAGCGGCGGCCGTTGCTCAGGCCGCGCTCGGCGAGCGCCTGTTCCATCGAGCGCTGGGTGGACTCCCGGGTGACCCCCACCACGAGCGTGCGGGCGCCGAGCGCCTCGGCGCACAGCAGCGCGCCGTCCAGAATGAGATGCGGGGCACGGTTGATGAGCACCGTGTCCTTGCGGCAGGCCGGTTCGTCCTCACTGCCGTTGACGACGACGACCGGCCGTACGCCGCGCTTGATCGCCGCTTCGGCGACCGAGCGCAGCTTCTTGTGGAAGGGGAAGCCCGCGCCGCCGCGGCCCCTGAGATTGATGCGCTCGGCGAGCGACGCGAGTTGTTCGCCGCCCATGGGTTCGAGCGGCCCGTGCACCTTGAGGTGCATGGGCAGATCGAGCCGGTCGACAAGGTCGAAGCCCGACGTGAGCTGAGGAAGCCCGACCACGCGGACTTCGGGAACGTCGGGCAGGGCCTCGTTCACTTATAGCCTCCGGAAGGCATGTTCCAAGGTTCGCCCGAACCCGGTGCGTCGAAGTCGTAGGACGCACCGGGGGTTGGTTCAGTGGCGGGACCGCTGTTGTACGTGTCACTCGGGTTGTACGTGCCGTAGAGGGTGTTCGTCTCACCGGTGTCGTACACATCACTCGAGCCGTACCCGGAGCCGACCGGACTGCCATAGGCCGGGATGGTTTGTCCCGTGTCGTTCAGGGGGTCGTAGGCCGGAATGGTCTGCCCGGTGTCGTTCAGCGGGTCGTACGCCGGTATGTGCCCGGTGTCGTTGAGCGGGTCGTACGACGACGGCGGGGCCTCGCCGACCGGCGGCGGGGACGGGATCGGCCAGCTGCCCGAGGTGCTGGAGGGCGAGTCCACGCGGGGCATGCTCTCCGTGGGCTGCAGGTCCAGCGGCAGCTCCGGGCCGGCCGTCCGGTCCGCGAACAGGGGCTGTCCCTGGGGGCGCGACGGTGCCGAGACCGCGCGGTAGGCGGCGGCGAAACCGTTCGGGGGTTCCGCGGCGGCCGGGCGCTCGGCGGTCTCGAAGCGCGGGCCGTCGTCGCGCGACCGGGAGCCACGGCCGGAGCCACGTCCGGAGCCGCGGGACCCGGAGCCGCGCCGGTCGCCGTATCCGGGCAGCGCGCCGGTCTCGGTCGCCCGTGACCTGCTCTCCTCCAGCTCCTCGCGCCGCTGCTCCAGGGACGTGCCGAGGAACGCGGTGACCCGGTCGGCGACCTTGCGCTTGACCGGGCGCGGGGCCGCGCGCAGGGCGAGGGCCGCCATCACGCCGACCACGGACAGGCCGTAGAGGATCACGAAGACCGGCTTGGCGGCTCGACCCGCGTAGAGCCCGTGGACGAGCGCGGCGCACCAGGCCGGATAGGCCAGCATGTGCATGGCCCGCCAGCGGGCCGCGACCGGCGCCGGGGAGGCGAAGCGGTTGCGCAGGACGCCCGTGACGGCCACGAACATCATCAGCAGACCGGCCGTGGTGCCGAGGCCGATCAGGAACGTCCGGCCGCCGACGACCTCGTCGTCCGTCAGGGCCAGCCCGAAGGGGATCACCGCGGCGATCCAGGTGGTGTGGTCCTGGGCGACCTTGATGCCGATGTGCACCAGCAGGAACACCAGCGAGGCGACCGCGGTCGTGCGGTGCACCGCCTGCGCCAGGATCCGCTGGCGCGGGCCGAGCAGGATGCGGTCCTGGGCGACCAGACCCCAGATCACCGAGGCGCTGAGACAGACCAGCGACAGGACGCCCACACCGAAGCTGAGGAACTCGGCGAGCCAGTCGTCCGCCGTGCTGTCGTCGGGCCTCACGGCCTACCTCCCGACGTCACGAAGGCGAGCGGGTACGGCTGAGCGGCAGCCGGCCGGCCCGGTGCGGGCGGTGGGCTGCTGTGGGGAGGAGGGTTCATGGGGCAACTCCGAACGGTTCGGTAAAGCGGTCCCGCTGCCGAACTCTAAGCGCGCTCGTACCGATCAGTACGAGGTTTGAGTTATTGCGCTGTTATCAAAAGACGATCCGCTCGTTGTCTTGTCCCTTTAGTGGCCGTTACGCGAAGTAACCTTTGACCGAGATTCAGTGCGTCGCGGCCCGCCGCGGGGCTGCGGTACCCTAGCGCCATGCGTGCCGTACGCCTTCTGCTTAGCGAGCCGCGCTGATCAGTCCCGGCCACCGCCCGACCGTTCAATCGCATCGGGTGGCCGGAATCGGCGCGGCGTCCCCTCCTGTGCGAGGGGATTTTTCATTTCTTGGAAGTCGCAGGTCGCAGGCAGAGACGATCGATGGAGCATTGAGGACGATGAGCGAGACGAACCCCGCTGCCGCCACGAGCGGGTCGGCGGATGCCGCGCCGCACCGCTACACGGCCGGTCTGGCCGCCGAGATCGAGGCACGCTGGCAGGACTTCTGGGACGCCGAGGGCACCTACGCCGCGCCCAACCCGAGCGGCGACCTGGCGGGCGACGCCGAGACGGTCGCCAAGCCCAAGAAGTTCATCATGGACATGTTCCCGTACCCCTCCGGTGCGGGCCTGCACGTCGGCCACCCCCTGGGCTACATCGCCACCGATGTCACCGCCCGCTTCCAGCGGATGACCGGCCACAACGTGCTGCACACCCTGGGCTTCGACGCCTTCGGCCTGCCCGCCGAGCAGTACGCCGTGCAGACCGGCACGCACCCGCGCGTGTCCACCGAGGCCAACATCGAGAACATGAAGGCCCAGCTGCGCCGGCTGGGCCTGGGCCACGACAAGCGCCGGTCCTTCGCCACGATCGACCCGGACTACTACAAGTGGACCCAGTGGATCTTCCTGCAGATCTTCAACTCCTGGTACGACGAGGACGCGAAGAAGGCCCGCCCGATCTCCGAGCTGATCGCCCAGTTCGAGTCCGGTGAGCGGCCCGTGCCGGGGCACGCGCGCGCGTGGAGCGAGCTGAGCGAGGCCGAGCGCGCCGACGTGCTGGGCGAGTTCCGCCTGGCCTACGCCTCCGACGCGCCGGTCAACTGGTGCCCCGGCCTGGGCACGGTGCTGGCCAACGAGGAGGTCACCGCCGAGGGCCGCTCCGAGCGCGGCAACTTCCCCGTCTTCAAGGCCAAGCTGCGCCAGTGGAACATGCGCATCACCGCGTACGCGGACCGTCTGCTGGACGACCTGGACGCCCTGGACTGGCCCGAGGCCATCAAGCTGCAGCAGCGCAACTGGATCGGCCGCTCCGAGGGCGCCCGCGTCGACTTCCCGATCGACGGCGAGCGCATCACCGTCTTCACCACCCGCCCCGACACCCTGTTCGGCGCCACCTACATGGTGCTGGCGCCCGAGCACCCGCTGGTCGAGAAGTTCACGGCTCAGGAATGGCCCGAGGGCACCCACCAGGTGTGGACCGGCGGTCACGCGAGCCCGGCCGAGGCCGTCGCCGCGTACCGCGCGCAGGCCGAGTCCAAGTCCGACGTCGAGCGGCAGGCCGAGGCCAAGGACAAGACCGGCGTCTTCATCGGGGCGTACGCCACCAACCCGGTCAACGGCGAGCAGGTGCCCGTCTTCATCGCCGACTACGTCCTGATGGGCTACGGCACCGGCGCGATCATGGCCGTCCCGGGCCACGACGCCCGCGACTTCGAGTTCGCGCGCGCCTTCGAACTGCCCATCCGCTGCGTGGTCGAGCCGACCGACGGCCGCGGCACCGACCCCGCCACCTGGGACGACGCCTTCGTGTCCTACGACGCGAAGATCGTCAACTCCTCGGGCGCCGACGTCACCCTGGACGGCCTGGGCGTCGTCGAGGCCAAGGCCCGTATCACCGAGTGGCTGCAGAGCAAGGGCTTCGGCGAGGGCACCGTCAACTTCCGGCTGCGCGACTGGCTGTTCAGCCGGCAGCGCTACTGGGGGGAGCCCTTCCCGATCGTCTACGACGAGGACGGCATCGCCCACGCCCTGCCCGAGTCGATGCTGCCGCTGGAGCTGCCCGAGGTCGACGACTACTCGCCGCGCACCTTCGACCCGGACGACGCGGACACCCAGCCCGAGACGCCGCTGTCGCGCAACGAGGAGTGGGTGAACGTCACCCTGGACCTGGGCGACGGACGCGGCCCGCGCAGGTTCCGCCGCGAGACCAACACCATGCCCAACTGGGCCGGTTCCTGCTGGTACGAGCTGCGCTACCTGGACCCGCACAACGGCGAGAAGCTGGTCGACCCGGAGATCGAGCGCTACTGGATGGGCCCGCGCGAGGGCATGCCGCACGGCGGCGTCGACCTGTACGTCGGCGGCGCCGAACACGCCGTGCTGCACCTGCTGTACGCGCGCTTCTGGTCCAAGGTGCTGTACGACCTGGGGCACGTCTCGTCCGCCGAGCCGTTCCACAAGCTGTTCAACCAGGGCATGATCCAGGCCTACGTCTACCGCGACAGCCGCGGCATCGCGGTGCCGGCCGCCGAGGTGGAGGAGCGCGACGGCGCGTACTACTACCAGGGCGAGAAGGTCTTCCGGCTGCTGGGCAAGATGGGCAAGTCCCTGAAGAACGCGGTCACTCCGGACGAGATCTGCGCCGAGTACGGGGCCGACACGCTGCGCCTGTACGAGATGGCGATGGGCCCGCTGGACGTCTCCCGGCCGTGGGACACGCGTGCGGTGGTGGGCCAGTTCCGGCTGCTGCAGCGGCTGTGGCGCAACATCGTCGACGAGGCGACCGGCGAGGTCACCGTCGTCGACGCCGAGCCCGACGAGGAGACGCTGCGTGCCCTGCACAAGGCGATCGACGGGGTGCGCCAGGACCTGGAGGGCATGCGCTTCAACACCGCCATCGCCAAGGTCACCGAGCTGAACAACCACCTGACCAAGGCGGGAGGCCGGGTGCCGCGCTCCGTTGCCGAGCCGCTGGTGCTGATGGTCGCGCCGCTGGCCCCGCACATCGCCGAGGAGCTGTGGCACCGCCTGGGCCACGAGGAGTCGGTGGTCCACCAGGACTTCCCGGTGGCCGACCCGGCGTACGTCGTGGACGAGACCGTCACCTGTGTGGTGCAGGTCAAGGGCAAGGTCAAGGCGCGGCTGGAGGTGTCGCCCGGCATCTCCGAGGACGAGCTGGAGAAGGTGGCGCTGGCCGACGAGAAGGTCGTCGCGGCGCTGGACGGCGCGGGGATCCGGAAGGTGATCGTGCGGGCGCCGAAGCTGGTGAACATCGTTCCGGCCTGACGGTCGTCGCGGCTCGGGCCGTCCCCTACGGGTAACGGCGGGGTCGTCTGCGGGCAGGCTCGGGGTTCTTCCGGAACTCTGGGCCTGCCCGCCGCGTTTACCGTTGAAGAGCGGCGCGGAGTGTGCCGGGACAGGTCCTACGGCCCTCAGGAGGAGCCTCGTGGAAGCAGTGTTCGCAGTGTTCGCCCTGCTTTTTGTGCTCCTGGTCGTCCTCGGCGCCTACGCCACGGTGAAGGTCGTCGGCGCCGCCAAGCGCAGTGCCGACCGCCACATCACCCAGGCCCGCCGCACGGTCGAGGACCACACCCTGAAGGTCAAGTCCATGGTCCAGCCGGGCGCCGCGGGCGAGGTCGCCCAACTCCGGCTCAAGCTGCGCACGTCCATGCGGGCCACGCAGGACGCGCTGCACGCGGCGGTCGCCGAGGACGAGTCCCTCAAGGAGTCCCTCGGCCTCTTCGAGCGCCTGAGCGCGCACGGACACGAGCTCGACGGCGAACTCCGCCGCCTGGAGACCGAGCCCGACCGGGCCACCCTCGCCGAGCGGCTTCCCGGGCTGCGCGAGCGCACCGAGCGCATCACACAGTCGGCGGACGCCCTGCGCTGGGCGGCCCGCGACCGCGCCCGCCGCTTCGCCGAGGACGACCTGGACTCGCTCAGCACCCAGATCGACCTGGAGGCCGGGGCCCTGCGGCACTGGACGACGACCGAGCCGGCGGCTGGTACGCAGTCCGCGGGTGCGCAGTCCGCGAATGGGCAGTCCGCGAGCGGACAGTCGTCGGGTGGGCAGCGGCCTGCCCCTCCGCCGTGGCCGGAGGCGCCGGCCGCCGATGCTCCGACGGCCGGTCAGACCTGGCCGGAGAACCAGGAACCGGCCACCGCTCAGGAGCCGGCGCCCGAGCAGCCCCGGCCCGCCATCGCACCGGCCGCGCCGCACCCCACCTACCCCTGGCAGAAGAAGCCCCGCCCCGAGAGCACCACTTGATCCGGTCACTGCCGCACACGGCGCGTGGGGCCGGGCTGCCGTGCGGGCGGTACGCCAGGTAACCTCCAGCTCATGTCCCGCCATGTCGCGATCGTCACCGATTCAACGGCCTACCTACCGGCCCGGACGATGGAGCGGCACGGCATCACCTCGGTACCCCTGACCGTGGTCCTCGGCGACCGCGCGCTGGAGGAGGGCACCGAGATCTCCACCCGGTCCCTCGCCCAGGCACTGCAGAAGCGGCGCCCGGTCACCACCTCGCGGCCCGGCCCCGAGGTCTTCGCCGAGACCTATCGCAAGGTCGCCGAGACGGGCGTCACCGGCATCGTCTCCCTGCATCTGTCCGCCGAACTCTCCGGCACCTACGACGCGGCGGTCGTCGCGGCCCGCGAGGCCCCGGTGCCCGTGCGGGTCGTGGACACCGGCATGATCGCCATGGCGCTCGGATTCTGCGCGCTGTCGGCCGCCGAGACCGCGGAGGCGGGCGGCACGGTGGACGAGGCGGTCACGGCCGCGGAGAAACGGGCGGCGGGCACGTCCGCCTACTTCTACGTCGACACCCTGGACTATCTGCGCCGCGGCGGCCGGATCGGGGCGGCGCGGGCCCTGCTGGGCTCGGCACTCGCGGTGAAGCCGCTGCTGCAGCTGGCGGGCGGGCGGATCGAGCCGCTGGAGAAGGTGCGGACGGCGTCGAAGGCGATCGCCCGGCTGGAGGAGATCGCGGCCGAGCGGGCGGGCGGCGCGGAGGTCGACATCGCCGTGCACCATCTCGCCGCGCCCGATCGTGCGTCGGCCCTCGCGGAGCGGCTCCGTGGGCGGGTGCCGGGGCTGGCGAACCTGCATGTCAGCGAGGTGGGGGCGGTGATCGGGGCGCACACGGGGCCCGGGTTGCTGGGGGTCGTGGTCTCGGCGCGGTGAGGGTCTCGCGGCGGTGGGGGTCTCGCGGCGGTGGGGCTCCCGTTCGCTCGTGCGGGTGACGGAGTTGTCCACAACCCTGTGGTAGTCCACGGGAATCGAGCAAGATCATCGCGGTTGGGGCGGGGTGTCCGATCCTCGTCGCATGGCACTTCGATCACGTTCACGCACAGCTACTGCAAGCAGCGGCCCGGGCCGGGCACCGGCGTCCGACGGCCGCGTCCGTCACCGGCGGGCCCGGCATGCTTCCCGGCATGCGTCCCGGCACCGGAGGCGTGAGGCGTCGGCGGAGGAACTGCGGCGGCGGGCGGAGGTGCTGTTCGGCGAGGGCGGCCGGGGTGGTGGGCGGCGCAGGGGTGGGCGGCGGGTTCCGAGTTGGGCTGTCCGTGATGATGCGCGGTACGCGGATGTGGCGGATGTGGAGCCGACGCCGGAGGAGGGGGACGACCTCACGCCCCCGGAAGGCGGCCGCCGGGAGCGGCTGGGGCGGCTGGGGCTTGCCCTGCGGGAGCGGTTACCGCTGTGGGTGCAGACCCGGTGCGGGATGGAGCGGCGGAGTCTCGTCGCGCTGTCGGTGGTGCTGGTGGTGGCGGTGGGTTTCGCCGTGCAGCACTTCTGGGCGGGGCGTAGTCAGCCGGTGCGACCACCGGAGGTGGTGCGAGCGGCGACCCCGCGCGGGGACCAGACGCCGGCGCCGGCCAGTGCGGCGCAGGCCACGGCATCGGCGGCTCCGGAGATCGTGGTGGACGTCAGCGGCAAGGTGCGTGAGCCGGGGATCCATCGCCTCCCGGCCGGCTCGCGGGTCGAGGACGCGCTGAGGGCGGCGGGTGGTGTTCGGCCCGGTACGAAGACGGACGGGCTGAATCGGGCCCGCTTCCTGGTGGACGGGGAGCAGGTGATCGTCGGGGACGGCACGGCACCGGGGGCGGCGGGTGCCGCGCCGGGTGCGGGCGGCGCGGCAGCCGGGGGTACGGCGGGTACGGGTGGTGCGGCGGGAGCCGCCGGTCCGGCGGCGCCGGTGTCGTTGAACACGGCCACGGCGGAGCAGCTCGACACGTTGCCGGGTGTAGGCCCGGTGCTGGCCCAGCACATCATCGACTACCGCACCCGCAACGGCGGCTTCCGCTCGGTGGACGAACTCCGCGAGGTCAACGGCATCGGCGACCGCCGCTTCGCGGACTTGCGGAACCTTGTGCGGCCATGAGCGGCACGACGAACGCCGGGGCCGTCCCTACCCGGTCGGAGGTCCACGCCCGGTCCGGGCACCGGCTGGGGGCTGCTCGGCCGCGGCAGGAAGGGCCTGTGGACCTTCGGCTCGTGCCGCCGGCGCTCGCTGCCTGGGGGACGGCGGCCGTGACGCTGGATGCCTCGCCGGGGTGGGGTGTGGGCGTGGTGGTCGTCGCCCTGGTCGCCGCGGGTGTGCTGCTCGCCGTGCGGGGCGGCCGTCGCTGTGGACGGTCGTGGATCTCCGGGGCGGCCGTGCTGGTGTGCGTCGCCGCCGCGGCCGCGTCGGCCGGGCTGCACGGCGCGGATCTGCGGAGGGGGCCGATCCCGGCGCTGGCGCGGGAGTTCACCCCGGTGACGGCGGAGGCCGAGATCACGTCTGACCCCCGGCTCACCCGCCCTCGGGTCAGCGGCGCTCACATGGCTCCGCCGGTGGTCCTGATCGAGGCCGAGGTGCGCCGCGTCGAGCGGACGGACGGGGGGCCGGCGGAGGAGACCCGGACGCCGGTGCTGCTGATCGTCGATGTTCGTTCGGGGAAGCGAGGGACGGCCGGGACTGAGCGTTCGGTGCCGGACGGTGCGGGTGACGGGGCTGAGCGGGATGTGCGCGACGGGCGCGCGGGTTCGACGCAGGGCGTTGTCCCTGGCGGGGGCGCGGGCTCGGCGCAGGGCGTTGTCCCCGGCGGGGGCGCGGGCTCCTCCCCGGTGGGGCGGGGTGCCCGGCAACTGGACGCCCGGGCCGGCTGGTTGGGGTTGTTGCCGTCTGTCCGGGTGCGGGTGGAGGCGCGGGTGGTGCCTGCGTCGGCGGGTGGGGGGCGCGTCGCGGCGGTGTTGCGGGTGAAGGGGCGGGGTGGGCCGGAGGTCGTGGGGGAGCCGTCGTGGGCACAGCGGCTGGCGGGGCGGCTGCGTGCGGGGCTGCGGGAGGCGACCGACGGGCTCTCCGCGGACGCGCGGGCGCTGCTGCCGGGACTGGTCGTGGGCGACACCTCGCGGATCACACCGGAGCTGGACAAGGCGTTCCGGGAGACCGACCTCACGCACACGCTCGCCGTCTCCGGCGCGAACTTCACCATCCTGCTCGCCCTTCTCCTCGGCCCGCCCGGGCTGGCCCAGCGCGCGGAGCGGCGCGGCCTCGCTCCCCGCCTCGGGATCTCCCTGCGCATGACGGCGGTCCTGGGTGCCGCACTGTCCCTCGGTTTCGTCGTGGTGTGCCGGCCGGATCCGAGCGTGCTGCGGGCCGCGGCCTGCGGTTCCGTCGCCCTGCTCGCCCTCGCCACCGGCCGCCGCAGATCACTGATCCCGGCGCTGGCGACCGCCGTCCTCCTGCTGGTGCTCTACGACCCCTGGCTGGCCCGCAGTTACGGCTTCCTGCTCTCCGTGCTGGCCACCGGTGCGCTGCTCACGATCGCGCCGCGCTGGAGCGTGACGCTGCGGCGGCGCGGGGTGCCG
>NZ_JAOCQE010000340.1 GCF_025290915.1 Streptomyces sp. 15-116A
GACGGCCGGCGCCGCCGCGGACTCCGCCGAGGGCGCAGACGACGGCGACGGCGAACGCGAGGCCCCGGCCCCGACCCTGCGCCGCGGCGACCGCGGCGACGAGGTGACCGAACTCCAGCTGCGCCTGCGCCAGCTCTACCTCTACAACGACGACATCGACGGCCACTTCAACCGCAGAGTCGAGGACGCCCTGACCACCTACCAGTGGTCCCGGGGCCTCCACGAGGAACTGGGCGTCTACGGCCCGGAAACAAGAAGAATGCTGGAATCAGAAACCCGGGAACCCTAAACCCCCCAGGGGCGCGGGGAACTGCGCGACCAGCCACGACGAACCGTCATCCGGCAACGGACGGTGGAACCCCCACCGACCCGTCGTCACTCCCCGATGTACAGACGAACGACGCCGTCCCCCACGGCCTCGACCCTCACCTGCGTCAGATCCCGCACCACCACATCCGGCCCGTGCAGCCCGGCCCGAGGCCCGACACCAACCACCCGCATCCCCGCGGAGCGCCCCGCCGCGATCCCCGCCCCGGAATCCTCGAACACCACACACTCGGCCGGATCCACCCCCAACTCGGCCGCCCCCTTCAGGAACCCCTCGGGATCCGGCTTGCTGGCCCCCACGGACTCCGCGGTCACCCGCACCGCCGGCATCTCCAGTCCCGCCGCGGCCATCCGCGCCGTGGACAGCGCCACATCCGCGGACGTCACCAGCGCATGCGGCACCTGCGACCCCACCAGCGACGCGAGAAACTCCCGCGCCCCCGGAATCTCGACGACCCCCTCCGTGTCGGCGGTCTCCTCCGCCAGCATCCGCGCGTTGTCGGCGTAGTTCTGCTCCATCGGCCGCTGCGGCAGCAGCAGCGCCATCGAGGCGTACCCCTGCCGCCCGTGCACGACCTTCATCACCTCGTCCCCGTCGAGCCCGTTGCGCTCGGCCCAGCGCCGCCAGACGCGTTCGACCGCGGCGTCGGAGTTGACGAGGGTGCCGTCCATGTCCAGCAGGAGGGCTCGGGCGGTGAGTACGGCGGTGGTGGCCGACATCGGCAGCAACTCCAAAACACGTAGGCGGGGGAACGAGACGGCGCTCCCTGGAGGGACACGGCGCTCTCCCGGAGGGACAAGGCGGCCCCGCCCGCCGGTCAGGGAAAACGGGCGGGAGCCACTTTGTTCATCCACGGTACAAAACGATCCGCCCCCGGCGCCACCGACCTCGGCAACCGTTCACGCGGACTTCGCCCGACCGACGACGAGCGCCCCCCCCGGACCAGACCTCACCCGGCGATCGCCTCCCACAGACTCCACACCCCGAGCCCCAGCATCAGCAGCGCCGCGATCTGCGTGATCAGCCGCAACGGCACCCGCTTCATCAGCGCCTTCCCGCCGACGATGCCCAGCCCGGCCACCGCCCACAGCGCCAGCACCGCGCCCAGACCCACGGAGAGCGGATCGTCGTAGCGGGCGGCGAGGTTCGCCGTCATGATCTGCGTCAGATCCCCGAACTCGGCGACGAGGATCAGCATGAATCCGGCCCCGGAGACCTTCCAGAAGCTCTGGTTCTCCGGCTTGCGGATCTCCTCCTCGTCCTCGTCCTTCTTCAGCAGCAGCATCGCCGCCCCCGCCAGGAACAGCACACCGGTGAGCGCGTGCACGATCTGCTGCGGCAGCAGCGTGAGCACACTGCCCGCGGCCACCGCGAGCGCGACGTGCAGGGCGAACGCGGCGGCGACACCGGCGAAGACGTACGAGGCGCGGTAGCGGGTGCCGAGGACGAGCCCGGCGAGCGCGGTCTTGTCGGGCAGTTCGGCGAGGAAGACGACGCCGAAGACGACGGCCGTCACGGTCAGGCTGATCAACGGTTCCTCAATCGGTCGGGGCTGCCCCACCGAGAGTGCTGTGCGGTCAGACGAAGACGCGGACACCTCGGCACGGCAGCACACTCGGCGCCCCTGCCGTACGGCACGGGCGTGCACTGCTTGCCGAAGGTCTCGCTGGCCGGCCCCGGTCCTGCCGAGGTCTGCCTCCGGGCGCCGGCTCAGGCGGGCTGAGCAGTATGTCGACGGTCCGGCGAAGAGCTACTCCCCTTCTGCGCCCCCATGCTACGCGACCCCCTCGCCGAGCCCGGCGCGAGAAAATTCACAGCTGCACCACACAGGAACCATGGACGTGTCATGAACGCGTCACTAGCTTCTTACCGGACACACCCCTCCGCGTCATGCGGCGTGGCGAGCATTCCCCTGCTCGCACCTCAACGCCCCAACCCCACAAGGGAGTTCGCATGCCGAAGTTCTACGCGCGTCGACGGCTGAGCATACTCGCCGCGCTCACCGGACTCATAGCCTCCGTCGGGTTGTTCAACGGCCCGGCCGCCTCCGCCGCCCTCCCGACCCCGGTCAGCGCCGCCACCGCCCGCACCTATCTCGCGAGCCTCACCGTGGCCACCGAGAACCGCACCGGCTACGACCGCGACCTCTTCCCGCACTGGAGCACCGTCAGCGGCTCCTGCAACACCCGCGAGACCGTCCTCAAGCGCGACGGCTCGGGTGTCGTCACCGACTCCTCCTGCGCCGCCACCAGCGGCAGCTGGTACTCCCCCTACGACGGCGCCACCTGGTACGCCGCCTCCGACGTCGACATCGACCACCTGGTGCCGCTGGCCGAGGCCTGGGACTCCGGCGCCGGCTCCTGGACCACCTCGCGCCGCCAGTCCTTCGCCAACGACCTGACCCGCCCGCAGCTGATCGCCGTCACCGACAACGTCAACCAGGCCAAGGGCGACCAGGACCCGGCCACCTGGATGCCCTCCCGCTCGGACTACCGCTGCATCTACGTCCGCGCCTGGGTGCAGGTGAAGTACTACTACGGCCTGTCCGTCGACTCCGCCGAGAAGTCCGCCCTCCAGAGCCACCTCGCGAGCTGCTGACCACGGAGCCCGTGCGAAGCCCGTGAAACGGCTCGTCGCCGGGATCTCCCCGCCGGCCTCCGTCGCTGCGTACCGTACGCAGCGACGGAGGAAGGGGTCACCATGGCCGCACTGCGCCTCGGACCGCTGCTGAGATACATCGACGGCTCGTCGGCGACCGTCTGGGTCGAGACGAGCCGCCCGGGCACCGCCGAGGTGCGCTGCGCCGACGGGAGCGGCGGCAGCGCCGCGACCTTCCAGATCGCGGGCCACCACTACGCGCTCGTCCCGGTGACCGGGCTGACGCCGGGCACGGCCACGCCGTACGAGGTGTTCCTCGACGACACCCGGGTGTGGCCGGTGCCTGAGGAGCCGTTCCGGTCGCTGCCGCCCTCGGTCATCGCCGCGCCGGGCCCGGGCGACGGCGCCCGCATCGCCTTCGGCTCCTGCCGCTGGGCCTCGCCGCCCGCCGGGGAGCCCGACCCCGTCGGCCCCGACGCCCTGGACGCCCTCGCCGCGCGCATCGCCGCCGGCGGCGAACGGCCCGATGTGCTGCTGCTCCTCGGCGACCAGGTGTACGCCGACGAGACCTCCGACGCCACGCGCGCGTGGCTCGCGGCCCGCCGCGACCTGAGCGACCCGCCGGGCGACCAGGTGGCGGACTACGAGGAGTACACCCACCTCTACTACGAGTCCTGGCTCGACCCGCAGGTGCGCTGGCTGCTGTCCACCGTGCCCACGTGCATGATCTTCGACGACCACGACGTGATCGACGACTGGAACACCTCCGCGTCCTGGGTCGAGGACATGCGCGCCACCTCCTGGTGGCGGGAGCGGGTGCTCAGCGGGCTGATGTCGTACTGGGTGCACCAGCACGTGGGCAACCTCTCCCGCGCCGAACTGGCCGCCGACCCGGTGTTCCGGGCCGTGCGCGAGAACCGCGACGGCACCGACGCGCTGCGCACCTTCGCCGCCGACGCCGAGGCGGACGCCACCGCCGTGCGCTGGAGCTACCGGCGCGACTTCGGCCGGGTGCGGCTGCTGATGGTGGACAGCCGCGCGGCCCGCGTCCTGGAGGAGGGCGAGCGCTCGATGCTCGACCCGGGCGAGGCCGAGTGGCTGCGCGCCCAGGTGCGCGAGGGCCGCGGCTCCTACGACCACCTCCTGATCGGTACGTCCCTGCCCTGGCTGCTTCCGCACCTCGTGCACGACGTCGAGGAGTGGAGCTCGGTGCTGTGCCGGGGCGCCAAGGGCCCGCGCTGGGCGCGGCTGGGCGAGAAGCTGCGGCGGGCTGCGGACCTGGAGCACTGGTCGGCCTTCCCGGAGTCCTTCGCCGACCTGGCGGAGCTGATCGCCGAGACGGGTTCGGGTCCGGACGCCCCGGCGACGGTGTGTGTGCTGTCCGGTGACGTCCACCACGCGTACATCGCCGAGCCGAGCTGGCCCGGGGGCGGCGGGCCCGACGCCCGGGTGGTGCAGCTGACCTGTTCGCCGGTCCACAACTCCATTCCCCTCTCGATACGGCTCGGCTTCCGCTTCGGCTGGAGCGCGCCCGCACGGCTGCTGGGCCGCCTGTTCGCCCGGCACGGCCGCTGCGGGCGGCCCCCGGTCAAGTGGCGGAAGACGGGCGGGCCTTGGTTCGGCAACCAGCTCATGACGCTGACGACACGGGGGCGTTCGGCGGTGCTGCGGCTCGAGCACGCGCGCAAGGAGAGGGACGCCAAGGCGCGGCTGGGGACCGTGCGGGAAACGGAGTTGAGCCGCTGACGACAACGGCGGGTGTGCGTTCGGTCACAGCGCTGAGCACCCGAACGGGGTCACAGCCGTACTGAAGGGATGTCCAGGCCGCGCACACCCCAGGGCTAAATATTGAACTTGCAAGTAAAGGTTAGGTCGACCTAACGTGTGCGCGACTCCGGTGTTCCCCCGGACCGGCCGCCCGGGCCGGCCTGACCGAAGGAGACCCCCCACATGACCGAACGCCTCAACAGCGCACAGCCCTACACCCTCGGGCTGTTCCGCATAGTGGTCGGCCTGCTGTTCGCCTGCCACGGCGCCGTCGCCCTGTTCGGGGCGCTCGGCGGTGTGGACGGCAACGGCGGCACCGTCGAGACGGGGGCCTGGCCCAACTGGTACGCGGCCGTCATCGAGTTGGCCGGCGGCACACTGGTGCTGCTCGGCCTCGGCACCCGCGCCGCCGCGTTCCTCTCGTCCGGGGCGATGGCGTACGCGTACTTCAAGGTGCACCAGCCCGAGGGGCTGTGGCCGATCGAGAACGACGGCGAGGGCGCGGCGCTGTACTGCTGGGCCATGTTCCTGCTGGTCTTCACCGGCTCCGGCGCCTTCGGCCTGGACCGGCTGTTCGCCCGCCGCACGTCGGCGCAGGGCGGGCGGCAGGCCGACCAGTCGCCGGTGGCCGCCTGACCCGAGGGACCCCCCCTCGTGACAGGACGCCGATGACAGCCGGCTGAACGTCCGGTGCCCGACGCGCGAACCCCCCGTGACCCTTCTGTCACTCCTCACGCGTACGCTCTATGGCTGTCATCGGCCACTCCTGCCCCTCCTGCCGCTCCCCGGCGACAGCCCGGCACGGTCTGGCCCACGGGGGAGCCATGGGGAGTTCGGGTGGACAGTTTCGGGTCGCTGATCGGCAGCCCATGGATCTACGCGGTGGTGGCCCTCTCGGTCCTGCTCGACGTGTTCCTGCCCGTCCTGCCGAGCGGCGTCCTGGTGATCACCGCGGCCACGGCGGCCGCCGCGGGCACCGCGACCGACGTGCCCGACATCCTGGCCCTCACCCTGTGCGCCGCCACCGCCTCCGTCCTCGGTGATCTCGTCGCCTACCGCCTCGCCTGGCGCGGCGGTGCCCGGCTGGACCGCGCCATAGCCCGCTCCCGGCGCCTGACCAGCGCGCAGGAACGTCTCGGCGCCGCGCTGGCCCGGGGCGGC
>NZ_JAOCQE010000341.1 GCF_025290915.1 Streptomyces sp. 15-116A
CATCCCCGGGCTCGGGCGCACCACCCTCCAGGCCGCGCTCGCCCAGGACCTGCCCGTCCTCCAGGCGGGCACCCTCGCCCTGGTGCTGCTCGCGGCCGTGGCCACCGCGGTCTGCCGGATCGCCGCCCGGCTGTTCGTCGGACCCGCCCTGCGCGACGGCGCCTTGGGGACCCTGCACCGGCCGCGGCCACCCGCGCGGCGATTCCAGCCGCTGGGCTACGGCGCCGCCCTGATCGCCGTCATCGTGCTCGGCCTGCCCCGCGATCCGCTCGCGCTGAACACAGGGGAGCGGTTGCAAGCCCCGTCGCTCGCCCACCCCTTCGGGACCGACGCGCTCGGGCGGGATCTGCTCGCCCGGGTCGGGCACGGCGCACTCGACACGCTGCTGCTCGCCCTGGCGATCAGCGTCGCGGCCCTGTGCATCGGGGTGCTGCTGGGGCTCGTGCCCCGGCTGTCGGGGCCCGTGGCCGACACGGTGAACGCCGTGCCGCCCGTGCTCGCCGCGCTGCTCGTCACCGCCGTCGCCGGCAGTGGAGCCGCCACGCCCGCGCTCGCCGTGACCGCCGTCGCCTGGGCGCCGCTCGCCGCGCACACTTCCGCGCTGCTGCACCAGGAGCGCGCCACCCTGCATCTCACGGCCACCAGAGGGCTGGGCGCGGGCCGCTGGTATCTGCTGCGCCGCGAACTGCTGCCCGCCGTCCTGCCGCCGGTCACCCGGCACGCGCTGCTGCGGCTGCCCGGCGTCGCCCTCGCCCTCGCCTCCCTGGGCTTCCTCGGGCTCGGCGCGCAGCCGCCGTCACCGGAATGGGGCCTGCTGCTCGCCGAGAACCAGCCCTACGCCGAGCGCGCACCCTGGGCCGTGCTCGCCCCGGCGGCCGTCCTCGCTCTGCTCGGTGCGCTGGCGGTCACGTCGGCAGGCGGGGTGCGATGGAGAAGCCGGGCGCGGTCCTCACAAGGTCCCGCCCCGACAGCGCCCCCCGGGAAACGCCCCGCGCCCGCCAAGGACAGGGCATTGGTGGGGGCACGGTGACCTCGCTGTCCGTCCGCCCACGTGAAGCATCCGGCCGGCCGCGGCTCTCCCCGCTGCTGCGGCTGCTGATCCTCACCCAACTGGCCTTCAACGTCGGCTTCTTCGCCGTGCTGCCCTTCCTGTCCGCGCACCTGGGGCAGGGCATGGGGATGGCGGGGTGGCTGGTCGGGCTGGTGCTGGGGCTCAGGACGTTCAGTCAGCAGGGGCTGTTCGTGGTGGGCGGGGCGCTGGCCGACCGGTACGGGATCCGGCCCGTGGTCCTCGCCGGGTGTGTGCTGCGGATCGGCGGGTTCGTGTGGCTCGGGTACGCGGAGCGGACCTGGGCCGTGGTCTGCTCGGTGCTGCTGATCGGGTTCGCTGCGGCCCTGTTCTCGCCGGCCGTCGAGTCAGAGGTGGCCCGCCAGGCGGTCGTGTGGGAGGAGGCGGGCGGAGGGCCACGGACGCGCGTGATGGCGTTGTTCACGGTGGCGGGGCAGGCGGGGGCGTTCGTCGGGCCGTTGCTGGGGGCGCTGCTGCTGGCCGTCGACTTCCGCACGGCCTGCCTCGCCGGCGCCGGGGTCTTCGTGCTGGTGCTCGCCGGTCACGCGTGGCTGCTGCCGCAGCGGATCCCGGGGCGTGTGCGGACACCGGTGCGGGGAGGGATGCGGCTGGTGCTGCGCAACCGGGCGTTCCTCGCGCTCTGCTGCGCCTACGGGGCCTATCTGCTCGCCTACAACCAGCTCTATCTCGCCCTCCCCGAGGAGGTCGAGCGGGCCACCGGCTCGCAGGCCGCGCTGGCCTGGCTGTTCGCGCTGTCCTCGCTGCTGGTGGTGACCGCGCAGCTGCCGGTCACCCGTTGGGTGGGGGAGCGGCTGGCGGTGCGGCGGTCCATGGTGGCCGGGCTGTCGCTGGTGGCGGCGGGGTTCGCGGTGGTGGCGGTGGCGCGTCCGGCCGGGTGGACGGGGGCGGCGGGGCTGCTTCCCGTGGGCGGTTTCGTCGTCCTGCTGACGCTGGGCCAGATGCTCGTCGCGCCGGCCGCCCGCGCCTGGGTGCCGGATCTCGCCGAGGAGGGACGGCTCGGGCTCTACACCGGGGCGCTGTCCTCGGTCTCCGGCCTGATCGTGCTGCTCGGCAGTTCGGCGACCGGCACGCTGCTGGACGCGGGGCTGCCGCCGGCGGTGCCGTGGCTCGTCCTGGCCGCCGTACCGGCCATCGCGGTGACGGTGCTGCCCCGGCGGGCCGCTCAGCTCTGACCGCCCCTCAGCCCGCGACGAGCTCCCGTACCTCCCGCCCGGTGGCCGGAGCCGTCTGCACCCGCGACGTCCGCCACAGCCACAGGACATCCCGGCCGAAGGACCACACCAGCAGGCCCAGGGCCAGCGCCACCACCCCGACGTTCACCGCATGCGGCAGCAGAGCCGCGCCTGCCACCAGCAACAGCACGCCCTGGAGCGCGGCCACCGTCTTGCGGGCCGTGCTCGGCGGCAGCGGCGCCGTCAGCCAGGGCCAGACACGAGCCGCGGCGACGAAGACGTACCGCATCGCGCCGATCAGCAGCACCCACGGGCCCATCGCCATCGACACGTACACACTGAGCACCAGGATCAGGAACGCGTCCACCTCCATGTCGAAGCGGGCGCCCAGCGGTGTCGACGTGCCGGTCCTGCGGGCCACCTTGCCGTCCACGCCGTCGAGGATCAGGGCGACAGCGGTCAGGCCGACGAACAGGGACACGGGGGGCGAGTCCTGGAAGGAGTCGGCGACCAGCGCCGTCACGCCGCCGACGAGGCAGGCCCGGCCGAGGGTGACGCGGTTCGCCGCGCCGAAGGAGCGCAGCCGCGAGCGGTGCAGGGCCCGGGACAGCACGGCCCAGGTGGCGATCGCGAACGCGAGGCCGGACAGCCAGCCCGCAGGGCCCATGCCGATCGCCGTACCGATCAGGGCCAGCAGCAGGATCTGCAGACCCGCGCCCACGGCGGTCTCCTGCTGTACGAGCCTCGCGTCGTAAGTGTTGTTCAGGGCCACCGAACATCCTCCGGCCGTGTGACAGAGTCGATCAACGCCGCTACCTTGTGCGCGGCCTGTGCACCACTCGGTACGCGCGCGGCTTCCCGATCGTTCAGGAGGACTTCGATGATCCGCACCGCACGTGCGTTCTGGCTCAACGAGCCCGGACGCGGCGAGATCCGGGATGTCACCCTGCCGGACCCGGGCGAGGGCGAGGTGCTGGTGCGGTCGCTGTACTCCGGGGTCAGCCGCGGCACGGAGACGCTCGTCTTCCGTGGCGGGGTGCCCGAGAGCCAGTACGCGGCGATGCGCGCGCCCTTCCAGGAGGGCGACTTCCCGGGGCCGGTGAAGTACGGCTATCTCAACGTCGGGGTGGTCGAGGAGGGGCCCGAGGCACTCACCGGGCGGACCGTGTTCTGCCTCTACCCGCACCAGACGCACTACGTCGTGCCCGCGAGCGCCGTGACGCCCGTGCCCGACTCGGTGCCCGCCGCGCGGGCGGTGCTCGCGGGGACGGTGGAGACCGCCGTCAACGCCCTGTGGGACGCGGCGCCGCTGATCGGTGACCGGATCGCCGTCATCGGCGGTGGCATGGTCGGATGCTCGGTGGCCGCACTGCTGGCCCGCTTCCCCGGCGTGCGCGTGCAGCTCGTCGACGCCGATCCGGCGCGGGCGAAGACCGCCGAGGCGCTCGGCGTCGGCTTCGCACTGCCCGAGGACGCCGCCGGTGACCGCGACCTGGTCGTGCATGCCAGCGCCACCGAGCAGGGGCTGAACCGGGCCCTGCAACTCCTCGCCGCCGAGGGCACGGTGATCGAGCTGAGCTGGTACGGCGACCGCAAGGTCAGCCTTCCGCTGGGCGAGGCCTTCCACTCACGACGGCTCACCATCCGCGGCAGCCAGGTCGGCACCGTCTCCCCGGCCCGCCCGAACCGCAGCTACGCCGACCGGCTCGCCCTGGCCCTCGACCTGCTCGCCGACCCCGCCCTCGACGCCCTCGTCACCGGCGAGTCGCCCTTCGAGGAGCTGCCCGACGTCATGTCCCGCCTCGCCTCCGGCGAGATCCCCGCGCTGTGCCACCGGGTGACGTACACCGGAGCATGAACGCTCAACGGGACCCCGTATGACGGCCGGCGGACGACACAAGCGCGCCTGACCTGAGAAAAGACGTGAGCGGCGCTGAACACGGGCAGGCTGTCAGCCGTACTACGAGTCATCCCCGGCGGCGAACGGCCGGGGGCAGACGCGCCGCACCTGGAGGGTCGCCCGTTGTTCAGCATCACCGTCCGCGATCACATCATGATCGCCCACAGCTTCCGCGGCGAGGTCTTCGGACCGGCCCAGCGCCTGCACGGGGCCACGTTCCTCGTGGATGCGACGTTCCGGCGCGAACAGCTGGACGAGGACAACATCGTCGTCGACATCGGACTCGCCACACAGGAACTGGGGGCGGTCGTCGCCGAGCTGAACTACCGCAACCTCGACAACGAACCCGACTTCGCGGGCATCAACACCTCCACCGAATACCTGGCCAAGGTCATCGCCGACCGGCTCGCCGAACGCATCCACAAGGGTGCGCTCGGCGAGGGCGCCAAGGGCATCGCGGGCCTCACCGTCACCCTGCACGAATCGCACATCGCCTGGGCGAGTTACGAGCGTGCCCTGTGACCGACACGACCATCGACCGGGCCGGGACCGCCCGCCTGGGCTACGTTCCCCTGCAGGCGAACTTTCCGCGGAACGACGGGATCATCCCCATGTCCCTGCGCTTGGTGCACTTCGTGCTGCCGGGCGGCGTCGACGACCCGGCCGCGCCGAGCGGCGGCAACGCCTACGACCGGCGGATCTGCCTGGACCTGCCCGGCTTCGGCTGGGCCGTGCGCGGGCACGCGGTCGCCGGTGACTGGCCCCGGCCCGACGCGACCGCGTACGGCGGACTCGCCCGCACCCTGAGCGAACTGCCGGACGGCAGCGTCGTCCTGCTCGACGGGCTCGTCGCCTGCGGAGTGCCCGAGATCATCGTCCCCGAGGCGGAACGGCTGCGCATGGCCGTCCTCGTCCACCTTCCCCTCGGCGACGAGACCGGACTCGACCCCGCCGTCGCCGCCGACCTCGACGCCCGCGAACGCGCGGTGCTGCGCGCGGTGCCGGCCGTGATCGCCACCAGCGACTGGGCCGTACGCCGCCTCGTCGCCCACCACGGCCTCGTCCCCGACCGCGTCCATGTCGCCGCGCCCGGCGCCGACATCGCGCCCCTCGCACCCGGCACCGACGGCGTCTCCCGACTGCTCTGCGTGGCCGCCGTGACCCCCCGCAAGGGCCAGCACCGGCTGGTGGAGGCCCTGGCCGCGGTGGCGGACCTGCCGTGGAGCTGCGCACTGGTCGGCTCGCTCACGCAGGACCCCGATTACGTCGCCCACCTGCGCTCCCTCATCCGCCGGCACGGTCTCCAGGACCGGCTGGAGCTGACGGGACCGCAGTCCGGCGCCGCCCTCGACACGAGCTACGCCGCGGCCGACCTGATGGTCCTCACCTCGTACGCCGAGACCTACGGCATGGCCGTCACCGAAGCGCTCGCCCGGGGCATCCCGGTGCTCGCCACGGACGTCGGCGGACTGCCCGAGGCGGTCGGCCGCGCACCCGACGGCGGCGTGCCCGGCATCCTCGTCCCGCCGGAGAACTCCGCGGCCATCGCCGCAGAACTGCGCGGCTGGTTCGGCGAACCGGAGGTCCGCCGCCGCCTCAAGGCCGCCGCGCGCAGCCGGCG
>NZ_JAOCQE010000342.1 GCF_025290915.1 Streptomyces sp. 15-116A
GCCGCCGGCTGATCCACCCCTTGCGAGGCCCCGCGGACATATGCGGCGGGAAGAATACGGGAGCCAGAATTCCGTATTCTTCCCGCCGTTTTTCATGGTGCGGGAAATTCCGGTACGGCGGGCGCTGGAGGACCGCTTGAAAGACTCTCCATGTCCGCTTGTGGCTCCCTTTCGGCGGTGTTGGCGCGCCTTGTCGGCGGGGTGGGCGCTGATTACTGTCGTTCCCGTATCCAGGAACCCGTCGGAAAAACCGGAAAGAAATCCACGGAAAACGCCGGGACCGCCGGAAGAACCGAATTCACCGGACGAGGAAAGAGGCGTACGACATGACCGGTCAGTGGCGAACGGAAGGGGCGCCGTCCGCCCACGGGCACGGCACCGGCACGGAGCAGGCAGCGCTGCTGCTGGCCGGTATGGAGACCCTGCGCGGCACCGATCCCGAGCTGGCGCTGCTGCTCGACGCCGAGGTGCGCAGCCAGAATGCCACCCTGGCGATGATCGCCTCCGCGAGCATCGCCGACCCCTCGGTCCTCGCCGCCGGCGGGGCCGCGCTGTCCAACGTCACCGCCGAGGGCTACCCCGGCAACCGCTACCACCCCGGCGCCGCCCGCTTCGACGAGATCGAGCGGATCGCGGTGGAGCGGGCCAAGGACCTGTTCGGCGCCGCCTACGCCAATGTGCAGCCGCACTCCTGCTCCTCGGCCAACCTGGCCGTGCTCTCCGCGCTGGTCCCGCCGGGCGGCACCATCCTCGGCCTGGACCTGGACGCCGGCGGCCATCTCACCCACGGCTCCGCCGCCTCCGTGACCGGCCGGCACTTCCACGCCGTCCACTACGGCCTGGACACCGCCGGCCGGATCGACTTCGGCCAGGTCGCCGCGCTGGCGGCCGAGCACCGGCCGAAGGTGATCATCGCCGGGGCCAGCGCCTACCCGCGCACCGTCGACTTCGCGCGCTTCCGCGCCATCGCCGACACCGTCGGCGCCTACCTCCTCGCCGACATCTCGCACATCGCCGGACTGGTCGCGGCGGGCGAGCACCCCAGCCCGGTGAACGTCGCCCACCTCACCACCACCTCCACCTACAAGCAGCTCGGCGGCCCGCGCGGCGGGCTGATCCTGAGCGGCACGGAACACCGCACTCCCGGCCCGGACGGACGCACCCCGCTGTCCCGGCTGATGCAGCGCGCGGTCTTCCCGCAGTCGCAGGGCACCCCCAGCCCGGCTGCCATCGCCGCCAAGGCCCGCGCGTTCGCGCTGGCCGCCGAGCCCCGGTTCCGCGAGACCGCCCGCCTGATCGTCACCTCGGCCGCCGCCCTCGCCGACGAGCTGGCCGAACTCGGCCACCGGGTGCTCACCGGCGGCACCGACAACCACATGGTGCTGCTCGACATCGGCACCTTCGGGCTGACCGGAGTGGTCGCCGAGCGTGCCCTGGAGGACTGCGGGATCCTCGCCAACCGCAACCGCATCCCCGGCGACACCAAGCCGCCGCTGGTCACCAGCGGCCTGCGGCTCGGCACCAACATCCTCGCCCAGCGCGGCATGGGCCCCGAGCAGGCCCGCCGCTGCGCCCGCCTGGTGCACGCCGTGCTGAACGCCACCGTCCCGCTCGGCGACACCGAGTACCGCATCGACGCCGACCAGGCCGCCGGTTTCCGCGCCGAGGTGCGCGAGCTGTGCGCCCGCCACCCGCTGCCCCTGGAGATCCGCGAGGGCAGCCTCGCCCCCCTGATTGGAGCCGGCCAGTGAACCACGACCGCAAGGACACCGCCCCCGTGCTGCTGCCGGCCGACCGGCCGCGCCGCCCCGGGGTCCTGCCCCGCTGCTCGGCCGTGGCACGAGCCGCCCTCGCCGTCCCGGCCGGGACGCACGGCACGGCCCGGGACGAGGCGCTGACCGCGGCGTTCGCCGCCCTGCTGTGGCGCTGCACCGGCCAGCAGGACCTCTCCTTCGCCCGCACCGGCCCCGACGGCACCGAGCAGGTCCACGTCACCGTCACCGGCGAGTCCACCCTCCGGCAGATCACCGCCGCCCTCACCACCGGGCCCCTCACCGGCACCACCCCCGTCGCCCTGCGCTTCGCCACCACCGGCGAACCCGCCACGGACGACGGGCCGTACGAGCTGCGGCTGACCGTGGACGACGGAGGCGGCCTGGAACTCTCCTACGACCCGGGCCTCTTCGAGGCCGCCACCGCCGAACGGCTCCTCGGCCACGCCGTCACCCTCGCCGAGGACGCCCTCGGCCGCCCCGAGGAGCCGGTCGCGACCCTCCGGCTGCTCTCCGACGAGGAACTGCACCGCGTCCTCGTCGAGTGGAACCGCACCGAGACCGACCTCCCGGCCGCCGCCGGCTGCCTCCACGAGGCGTTCCAGGCGCAGGCGGCCCGCCGGCCCGGCGCGAGCGCCCTGATCCACCGCGGGGAGCACTTCACCTACGAGCGGGTCAACACGGAGGCCAACCGCCTCGCCCACCATCTGCGCACCCTCGGCGTCGGCCCCGACGTCCGGGTCGGCCTCTGCCTGCGGCGCTCACCGGAGCTCCTCGTCGGCATCCTCGGCATCCTCAAGGCCGGCGGCGCCTACGTCCCGCTCGACCCGGACTACCCCACCGAACGCATCGCCACCATGGCCGAGGGAAGCGCCTGCACGATCAGCGTCACCACACGGTCCCTGGCCGGCCGGCTCCCCAGCGGCCAGAGCGCCCCGGTGCTGCTCGGCGAGGACGGCACCGACCTGTCGGCGTCGCCCGGCCACGACCCCGAGCCGCTCGCCGGCCCGGACCACCTCTGCTACGTCATCCACACCTCGGGCTCCACCGGCGCCCCCAAGCCCATCGCCCTGGAACACCGCGGGGTGATGAACAACCTCGCCGACCTCAACTCCCGCTTCGGCGCGGGCGAGGACGACGCGGTGCTCTCGCTCTCCTCGCCCAGCTTCGACATGTCCGTCTACGAGTACCTGGGCATCACCGCGGCCGGCGGCACCGTCGTCGTCCCCGACCCGGACCGCATCAAGGACCCCGCCCACTGGGCCGAGCTCCTCACCGCCCACCGGGTCACCGTCTGGAACACCGCCCCGGCTCTCCTCGAACTCCTCGTCGACCACCTGGAGCAGAGCGGCGCCGCCCCGGTCACCTCGCTGCGCGCCGCCATGCTCGGCGGCGACTGGATCCCCGTCCCGCTCCCCGACCGCGCCCGCCGCGTCGCCCCGCACCTGCGGATCCTCGCCCTCGGCGGCGTCACCGAGGCCTCCATCCACTCCACGGTCTACGAGGTGGGAGAGGTCGGCCCCGACTGGCCGAGCATCCCCTACGGCCGTCCGATGGCCAACCAGCGCACCTACCTCCTCGACGACGCCCTCCAGCCGGTCCCGCCGGGCGTCCCCGGCGAGCTGTACATCGCCGGCACCGGCGTCGCCCGCGGCTACCTCAACCGCCCCGAACTGACCGCCGAACGCTTCTTCACCTGGACCCACGCCGGGGTCACCGAACGTCTCTACCGCACCGGCGACATGGCCCGGTACGGCGCCGACGGACTGATCGAACTGCTCGGCCGCAAGGACTTCCAGGTCAAGCTGAACGGGCTGCGCATCGAACTCGGCGAGATCGAGGCGGTGCTGCGCTCCCACCCGGACGTGCAGCAGAGCGCGGTCCTCGCCCACCGCGGGCAGCTGGTCGCCTACGTGGTCACCGAGGCCGGACAGCGGACCGGCGCCGAGGTGCTTCAGGCACTGCGGGAGCTGACGGAGCAGAAGCTGCCCGCGTACATGGTGCCGAAGACCATCACCCCGCTGGACGCCCTGCCGCTCACCCCGAACGGCAAGGTCGACCGCAAGGGGCTGCCCGAGCCCGAGCCGGAGGGCACCGCCTACCGCGCGCCGGCCGCCGGGACCGAGCAGCAGCTGGCCGAGGTCTTCGCCGACGTCCTGGACCTGGACCGGGTGGGCGCCGACGACGACTTCGTCGTCCTGGGCGGCGACTCCATCAAGGCCATCCAGGTGGTCACCCGGTCCCGCGCCCGCGGCCTGACCGTCACCGCCCGGCAGGTCCTGGAACTGCGCACGGTCGCCGCCATCAGCGCGGCCGCCACCCCGGGCGCCGCGCCGCAGCAGGAGGACACCGGGCCCCTCGTCGACCTCGACGAGGCGTCCCTGGCCGCCTTCCGCCGCGCCTACCCCGGGCTCACCGAGGTGTGGCCGCTGACCCCGATGCAGTCCGGCATGCTCTTCGAGTCGATGCTCGGCGACAGCGGCGCCGACACCTACCAGCTGCAGACCGTCTACCGCCTCGCCGGCCCGGTCGACTCCGCCCGGCTGCGGGCGGCCGGGCAGGCCCTGCTCGACCGGCACACCGGCCTGCGCGTCGCCTTCGCCCCGGACGCCTCGGGCGAGCTGCGGCAGATCGTGCAGGACGGGATCGTCCTGCCCTGGCAGGAGAAGGACCTCGGCGACCTCACCGACCCCGAGCGGGACGAGGCGCTGGCCGCCTTCCTCGCCGAGGACCGTGCCCGCCGCTTCGACGTGGCCGCCGCGCCGCTGCTGCGCATGACCCTGGTCCGCACCGGGCCGGAGCGATCCGTCCTCGTCCTGACCACCCATCACGCGATCCTCGACGGCTGGTCGGAGCAGGTGATCGCGCGTGAGCTGCCCCGCCTGTACGCGGCCGACGGGCAGGGCGACGGCCCGGCCCCCGGCTACCGGTCCTATCTGGCCTGGCTGAACGGCCAGGACCGTGAGGCGAGCGCCCGCGCCTGGGCCCAGGAGCTGGCCGGCCTGGACGGGCCGACCCTGGTGGCGCCCGAGGCGGGGGTCCGCCCCGCGGCCGCCGAGGTCGGCGAGATCACGCTGGCGCAGGCACCCGGCGAGACGGCGGAGTTCGCCCGCGTCGCGGCCCGGCTCGGCATCACCGTCAACACCCTCGTGCAGGGCGCCTGGGCGGTGCTGGTCTCCCAGCTGGCCGGACGCCAGGACGTGGTGTTCGGCGCGGCGGTCTCCGGCCGCCCCGGCACCCTGCCGGGCGTGGAGTCGATGGTCGGCCTGTTCATCAACAGCCTTCCGGTGCGGGCGCGCTGCGCCCCCTCGGACACCGTCGCCGCCCTGCTGACCGGCCTCCAGCGGCGGCAGACCGCGCTGCTCGACCACCATCACCACGGCCTGACCGACATCCACCAGGCCACCGGCCTGGACGCGCTGTTCGACACCCTGGTGGCCTTCCAGTCCTTCCCCGCCGACGAGTCCGGCTCCGAGGACGCGGCACGGGCGGCCGGCTTCGAGGTCACCTCGGTGGACTCGGTGGGCGGCGCCAACTACCCGCTGGCGCTGATCGTCGAGGACGGCCGGCTGACCCTGCAGTACCAGCGGCACCTGTTCGACCGGACCGCGGCCGGTGAGATCGCCGCCCGCTTCCACCATGTCCTGCGGCAGCTGGCGGACGACCCGGAGCGCAGGCTGGCCTCGGTCGACGTCCTGCTGCCCGCCGAACGCGATCTGCTGACCGCCCGCTACGCCGTGAACGGCCCCCTCCCCGAGGAGGACGGCGAGAGCGTGCCGGAGCTGTTCCGGCGGCAGGCCGCCGTGGCGCCCGGCACCGTCGCCCTCACCAGCGACGGCACCTCGCTGACCTACCGGCAGCTGGACGAGCTCACCGACCGGGCGGCCCGCGGCCTGGCCCGCCTCGGCGCCGGACCGGGCACGGTGGTGGCGCTCGCGCTGCCCCGCTCACCGGAGCTGGCCGTCGCCCTGCTCGCCACCGCCAAGGCCGGCGCCGGCTGGGTC
>NZ_JAOCQE010000343.1 GCF_025290915.1 Streptomyces sp. 15-116A
GACGGCCCGCGCCGTGCCGTGCCCGTTGGCCGCCGGTATCTCGGCCGCCCGCCACTCGGGCGTGTTCGCCCCCGCCGCCCCCACGCCCGGATTGGTCAGCGCCGCGATCGCGACGGGCGGCAACTGGGCGAAGGCGCGGGCCTGTTCGGCGCTGCCCCGGGCCGACGGCTGGTCCAGCTCGGCCACCCGGCCGGCCTCCCGCTCCGGCAGGCCGATGGTGAAGTCGATCCCCAGCGGGCCGGTCACCTCCCGCTTCAGGAACTCACTCGGCAGCAGTCCCGACACCCGCCGCACCACCTCGCCGACCAGATGGCCGTAGGTCAGCGCGTGATACCCGGACTGCGTGCCCGGCTCCCACCAGGGTTCCGACGCCGCGAGCCGCTGGGTCGTCAGCTCCCAGTCGCAGAGCTGCGCGAGGGAGTGCGGCTCACGCAGCCCGGCCAGTCCCGCGCGGTGCGAGAGCAGATGGCGGACCAGCACCTTCTCCTTGCCGGCGGCGGCGAACTCCGGCCAGTACGTGGCCACCGGCGCGTCGAGGTCGAGCAGGCCCCGGTCGGCGAGGATGTGCGCGCACAGCGCCACCGGGCCCTTGGTCGTCGACCACACGTTGACCAGGGTGTCCCGCTCCCAGCGCCGGGTGCGGGCCCGGTCGCCCCAGCCGCCCCACAGGTCCACCACGGTCGTGCCGTCCACGGTGACGGCCACCGCGGCACCCAGCTCGTCGCGCTCCCGGAAGTTCTCCTCGAACGCCGTGCGCACCGCGTCGAACCGCGGATCGCAGTGACCGTGGACGTGGATGTCGTGCTGGGACATGGGGCCCTCCGTCGGCCGTCGGAAAAACCCGGGACGCGCCGCCGCGTCCCGGGCAGCCAAGAACGTACCGACTGGTCGGACCGGGCGGAAGCCCAGGGATGCGGACCAGGCCCCGACGGCCGGATCGCTCGCCACCCGCCGGGAGCCTCCCGGCTCAGGCGTACGCGCGCATCCAGCGCAGCTTGGCCGCCTCCTGGAACGGGCCGCCACCCTCGTGGTCGTTGAAGTCGTACACCTCGATCGCCTTGTCGTCGTGCGCCCAGGCGTTGAAGGCGGCGAACACCGTCGACGGCGGGCAGGTCTGGTCCTCCAGGGCCGCCGAGAAGAGTGCGGGCGCCCGGCCACGGGCGGCGAAGTGCACCCCGTCGAAGTAGGACAGCGTGCGCAGCGCCTCCTCGGTGCGGCCGCGGTGCGTCTTGAGGTAGAGGCCGATCTCACGGTACGGGTGGCGGTCCGTCAGCGTCGCGGCGCGCGGGAAGTCGCACAGGAACGGCACGTCAGGCGCGATCCCCGCCAGGTCGGGGACCAGCCCGCCGACCGCCAGGGTGATGCCGCCGCCCTGGCTGCCGCCGATGGCCACCGTGCGCGACGCGTCGGCCAGCGGATGCGAACGGGCCGCCTCCACCGCCCGGACGGCGTCCGTGAACACCCGGCGGTAGTAGTAGTTCTCGGGGGCATCGATCCCGCGCGTCATGAAACCCGGGTACGCGGGCGCTCCGCCCACCGGATCCGCGGTGCCGCCACCGGCGCCCCAGGCGCTGCCCTGCCCACGGGTGTCCATCACGAAGTGCGCCCGGCCCGTGGACCCCCACAGCAGATGCTCGTGAGGCAGCCCGCGGCCGCCGCCGTAGCCGATGAACTCCACCACCAGCGGTAGCGGGGCGTCCGCCCCGGCGGGCAGCGTCAGCCAGCCCTTGACGGGATGGCCGCCGAACCCGGCGAACGTCACATCGAAGACCTCCACCGTCGACAGGCCCGTGTCGACCGGCTCGAAGCGGGCGTCCAGGTCGTGCTCGCGGGCCTCCGCCAGCGTCTTGGACCAGAACGCGTCGAAGTCCTCCGGCTCCGTGGACGCGCTGCGGTACTCGCGCAGTTCGTCGAGGGGAAGGTCGAACAGGGCCATACGGGACCGCCTTGGTGACGAGTGACGAGACAGTGTCAGGCGCCCCACACCGTACGTGAGTCGTCGCAGGGATCGCCAGGGTCTGCGCGTTCTTTCTTCGGCCGATGCATGAGTCATCTGCGCAGGTGACGCCAATGGAAAGCGCTTGCTCTGCGAGAGGTGAGGAGCGTGGCCGGAGGGGGCCTGGTCGGTCAGACCTCCCGACGTGTCCACTGCGGTTCCGTAAGGGCCCACGCCCGCTCCCATTCCGCGAGTCGGCGGCGCTGTGCGACGCCGCGGATGCCTCGGTGCACGAGGAGGATCACGGCCGTCGTGCCGCCCGCTGCCCAGGCGCCGATGCCCACGCTGTGCTGCCACACCGCCGCGCCGTCGGCCGGTGGCGGCACGCTGCGGCCTCGCGAGTCCACCCACACGGTGACCATGTCGCCCTCGCTTACGCCGGCCGGGACCCTGGCGGTGACGGTGCGCGGCATCTGTCCCGGTTCCGTCCAGCGCACGGTGGCCCGGAACGCCTGCTGCCCGCCGGCCTGGGGCCGGGCCACCGCCGGGCCGCCCACGACCTCGGCGCGGACGCGGTGCCGCTCGGCGCGCTGCTGAGCCACGGCCGCCCGCGCCTCGTCATGGGCCCACCAGGCCGCGGCCAGTCCCACCAGTGGTGCCCCCGCACACAGCAGGACGGTCACGATCAGCACCGTCCACGCCTCCACGACATCCGACCGGCGCCGCAGCGGACTGTGCCGCCAGCGCCAGCCGCGCACCGGGGTTCGCATGTCGCCCTCCCTCACCGTCACACGGTCCCCGGTGCGGGGTGCCCGGACTCGTGGGGGTGAAACGGGGGGCGCTGAGCGGCGCGAGGTCAGCCGAAGCGCTCGATGCGGATCCGGTCCACGGGCTGCCCGGCCGCCACCAGCAGCCTGGAGGCGTGCTCGGCGAAGGAGTTGGACCCGCACACATAGGCCTCCCACCCACCGGGAGGCTGCTCGGCCAGGAGCGGCGCCACGTGTGCGGCCGCCATACGACCCACCGGCACACCCTGCGGTGCGCTGCGCGTGAAGACCGGAACCGTCTCCTCGCCCAACTCCCGTGCGTAGATGAGGTCCTCGGGGCTGCGCGCCGACACCAGCATCCGCAGGGGGTGGGACAGGCCACGGGCCCGGTGGTGCCGCACCATCGACATCAGCGGGACCACGCCGGAGCCCGCGCCGAGCAGCAGGGCGGGCCGGTCGCCCGGCCAGGCGAAGAAGCCGCTGAGCGGGCCGCGCAGTTCGACCCGGTCACCGACCCGGGCCACCGTGTGGAACCAGCCCGAGACCTCGCCGCCCGCCACATGGTCCAGGGTCAGTTCGATGTGCCCCGAGTCGTCCGGCGCGGAGGCGATCGAATAGTGGCGCTGGGCCACATAGCCGTCCGCGGCGGTCAGCCGCAGCATCAGATGCTGGCCCGGCACATGCCCCGGCCAGCCGGGCACCGCGAAGCGGAACGTGGCCACGCGTGGCGTCTCCCGCCGGATCTCGGTGAGGGTGGCCGTCCGCCATGTAGACGCGGCCTGCTCGCTCACCCCGATCCGCCCGGGCACGGCGAAGCGCACCGGTGGCACGAAACCCCTGCCCCGTGGTGTCCCCGCCCCGTCACGCACTGTTTCCGTCAGGCTCTCAGTCACCGGAGTACCGCTGCTCCTCCCAGGGATTGCCGCGCTCGTGGTAGCCGTTGCCCTCCCAGAAGCCCGGCTCGTCGTGGTCCAGAAGGCGCAGGCCCGCGATCCACTTGGCGCTCTTCCAGAAGTACAGGTGCGGCACCAGCAGCCGCGCCGGGCCGCCGTGCTCCGGGGGCAGCGGCTCGCCGTCGTACTCCCAGGCGATCCAGGCCCGGCCGCCGGTGACGTCCGAGAGCGGGAGGTTGGTGGTGTAGCCGGTGTGCGAGTAGGCGACCACATGGGTGGCCGACCCATGGGGCCGGACCACATCGAAGAAGGCGTCCAGGGAGACTCCGCCGAACCGCACGCCGAACTTCGACCAGCTCGTCACGCAGTGGATCGCGCCCTCGTACGCCGAGGCCGGGAGCCGGTGTGCCTGCTCCCAGTCCCAGGTGCGCGGCTCGGCCACCAGCCCGTCGATGCGGAACGTCCAGTCGGCGGGGGCGATGTCGGGCGTGACCTCAGCGGACAGGACCGGCCAGGTGTCGCCCGCGTCGTACTGACCGGGCGGCAGGCCGGGATTCTCCACGCGGGGGCGGCCGGTGAAGCCTCGGGTGGTGTTCACGTGATCGGTGTTCCGTTGCGACGACTACGGGAGCAGGAGTGATTCCGCGTTCAACCGTACGGGGTGTTCGCCCGTGGTCGCACCATGATCTTGCTCGACCCCGCGAGAGATCGTCGGGTAGGGTGGCCGCCCGGCTGTGGACGGACCCAGCCATGGAAGCCGAGGAGGTGAGACCCATTTTCCGCTGTACCGCTGTATCGCTGTGTCAGCTCGGGTGCTCCCTCTTCGAAGCGACGCGGATCGCCGGCCGTAGGTGACCGCGGGGAGCATCCCCAGGCTCCCGAAAGGCTGTTGCCGCCCATGCCGTCTCCGTCATCCTCGCCCGCCCTGCGTGATTCCGTCGTCACCGCGCTGCGTGCCGCGGGCTGCGTCTTCGCCGAGGACGAGGCCGAGTTGATCCTCACCGCCGCATCCGCCCCGCACGAGGTGGCGGCGATGGTGGAGCGCCGGGTCTCCGGTCTGCCGCTCGAACTCGTCGTCGGCTGGGCGGAGTTCCGAGGTCTGCGCATCGCCGTGGAACCCGGTGTCTTTGTGCCCCGGCGCCGCACCGAGTTCCTGGTGGCGCAGGCGCTCGCCCTGGCCCCGGGCGCGGGCGTGGTGGTGGACCTGTGCTGCGGTTCGGGCGCCGTGGGCGCCGCCCTGGCCGCCGGACTCGGCCCGGTCGAACTGCACGCCGCCGACATCGACCCGGCCGCCGTGCGCTGCGCCCGCCGCAATGTCGCCGGGTTCGGGGGCGTGGTGCACCGGGGCGACCTCTTCGCCGCCCTCCCCTCTGCGCTGCGGGGCCGGGTCGACATCCTCGCCGCGAACGTGCCGTACGTCCCCAGCGGCGAGATCGGGCTGCTGCCCGCGGAGGCACGCGACCATGAACCCCTGGTCGCCCTCGACGGCGGCGCGGACGGCCTCGACGTGCTCCGCAGGGTGGCCGCGGGCGCCACCGACTGGCTCGCCCCCGGCGGCTGCCTCCTGACGGAGACCAGCAGCCGCCAGACCCCCGCGGCCCTGGCCGCCTTCACGGCGGCGGGCCTCCACACCCGCCTCGCCACCTCGGAGGACGACCACGCCCATGTGGTGATCGGCGTTCGCCCGTAAGGCCCTGCCATGCGGCACAGCCGCCCCGCCCGGCGGGCCGCCGACGGCGGTTCGGGCACCGGGCGGTTGGCCGCCCCCGCTTGACCGGTCGGCCACGGCCCACGATCCGGTTGCCCGGGGCCTGACAGGCCGCTCCTCTGCGGGTGCCGGACAGGCCCACCCCGCTGACCGGTCGGCCGTGAAACCCGATCCGGTTGCCCGGAGCCTGACAGGGCCGCTCCTCTGCGGGTGCCGGACAGGCCGACCCCGCCGACCGGTCGGCCGTGGAACCCGATCTGGTTGCCCGGAGCCTGACAGGGCCGCTCCTCTGCGGGTGCCGGACAGGCCGACCCCGCTGACCGGTCGGCCGTGGAACCCGATCCGGTTGCCCGGGGCCTGACGGGCCGCTCCTCTGCCGGGTGCCGGACAGGCCGCCCACGCCGACCGGTCGGCCATCCCGTCCCCGCCCGGCGCCCGGCCACCCCGCCCCCGCCC
>NZ_JAOCQE010000344.1 GCF_025290915.1 Streptomyces sp. 15-116A
CGATGGCGCGGGCCGCCGCGGCCGGCTGCGGGCCGGAACCGCGCTCATCGCCCGCGGCGAGTTCTCCGTCGTCATCATCGGCCTCGCCGCCCCCACGGACGACCGCCTCGGAGCCCTGGTCACCACCTACGTGATGCTGCTGGCCGTGGGCGGGCCCCTGCTCACCCGCTTCGCGCCCACCCGCCCGGCACCGCCACGCAGGACAGCACCGGGGGGCGGCCGGCCGGGCGCTGTCAGCGCTGCCCACCCCTCGCCCGCACCACCGCCACGGGGCAGTCAGCGTGGTGCAACAGGGCCTGACTGACCGACCCCAGCAGCAGCCCCGCGAAACCGCCCCGCCCTCGGGCGCCGACCACCACCAGCTGGGCGGACCGGCTCGCCTCGATCAACGCCTCCCGCGTCCCACCCTGCACGACCTTGTGCTCCACCACGACATCCGGGTACCGCTCCTGGTGCCCGGCGAGCGCCTCCGCCAACAGCCGCTCCTCCTCCCCGGCCAGTGCACCCGGCGGATTCGCGTACGGCATCGACGCGTCCTTCGGTGGGGGCAGCGGCGCGTTCCACGTGGTCCACGCGTGCAACGCCACCAGCGGCGCCTTGCGCAGGGCAGCCTCGGCGAACGCGAACTCCACCGCCTGCTCACCCGCGGCGGAACCGTCGACGCCTACCACGACAGGACCGCCTTCGTGGGGCTGTTCGCGCACCACCAGCACCGGGCAGCGGCCGTGCGCCGCCAGATGGACCGCCGTCGACCCCACCAGCAGCCCGACAAACCCGCCCATCCCCCGAGAGCCGACCACCACCAGCTCCGCGCCACGCGACTGCGACTCCAGCACCGTCAACGGCTCACCGGTCACCACGACATGACTGACCTCGACCTCCGGTGCCGTCACCCGCGCCCGCTCCACCGCCTCGCGCACCAGACGGTCGGCCATGTTCCGCAGCCCGCCCTCCGGCGGGCCCACCGGCGACGGCCCCAGGGGCACGTGCATCGCAGGCCAGAAGAACGCGTGCACCACCCGCAACCCCGCCCCACGCAACCGCGCCTCCCGCGCCGCCGCCTCCACCGCGGCCAGCCCCGAAGCCGACCCGTCCACACCGACGACCACCAACCCGCCCACCGTGCCTCCTTCGTTCGAACATCTGGGTTCCTATCCCCAGGTTTGCCTGGCACGCGTCCTGCCGCCATGGGACCTGTAGGCCAATGGCAGGGCCGATCGGCGCTTCCCGCCAGCCGCAGGAGTGTGCGTCCGAGGACGGCCTCCCCGGCCCTGTGCCGCCCCGGCAGCCTGCGGCCATGCCGCCCCGCGACATGAGCTGCCCCGTGTTTCGTAGAGTCCGGGATCTTGTTTCAGGCGGACTGCGGGGTGGCGGTGTGCAGCCCTGCCCTTGGGGCGACGGGCCGCAGCGCGAGCAGCGCTGCCCCTGTCGCCGCCATCAGCAGTAGGCACATCAGGACTAGGGAGAACACTCCGATTGGGGGCATGCCGTGTGCACTCGACAACACGGCAATCCCTGCAGCCGGCAGGCCACCGGCTACTCCGCACAACGCCGTTGCCTTGCATCCGCCCGCTGCACCTCGACGAAGGCGCGTTCAGCGTGTCCTCGCAGCCGCTCCATCTCCGCCGGAATATTGCCTGGCTCGTGCATGCCGCCCCCACATCCCTCTGTGGCCGTCGCCTGCTTGTCATGGCAGTTGCCAGCCTGCTCTCGACTGCCGAAGAGTGATGCCTACCTCAGGGCACGAGGAGCGGTAGCTTCCTCACTCCACGGCCTTCGAGGTCTTTGCTCACCGGCTGACGCTCATCGCTTTGATCACGGTCCGGTACACAAGTGCCGCCGTAGCGGACTTCGCCGTCTCGCATTCGTGGGTAGATCGCTCGGCCGCACGGTTTCTGTCGCTGTGGATCCACCGTCCTGCTCGGTGGAAGGCCCATTCTTGGAGGCGTAACGTTTTCGCCCGAACCCTCCCGGGCGGTCACCGCAGCGCCTATTGAAGAAGCTCGTCTTCGCCCCGGGCGGGCTGCCGGTGCACCGCGCCTGCCGGTCGACCCCAGACCGCTCGGCGGCTCCGACCCGTGTGACCCGGGTACCCAAAGACATCAGCCGCGCCGAACTCCTCAAGAGAATCGAAGCGTTGCGGAAGCGCGACCCAAAAATGAAGTCGGGCGTGGCGCATGTGCAGCCCGCTGGCCGCCCCAAGCCGCCGACAGCGCCACACCGCGGCAAGCGGGTGGTTGCCCCGCCCCAGCCGTACTACGGCGTAGAGATGAAGTTCATCGACGGCCGGTGGGTACAGATGCACCCTGACTCCGAATAGTGACCACACTCAGACGTACGAGGCCGACCCGCTGTGCCGCCCTGTCGGGTGCGGGGAGCGAGCTGAGGAAACGCGCGGTCATCCGGTAGTTCCACGATCCCTTGGGACGGGCCGTGCAGCTCGTCCAGCGACTCCGGCGGACGGCGGCGGAACTTCTCCCGGTACAGCGCGAGGTCCTTGGCGTCGCGGCGAGACGTCCCTCGGGGTGGGTGCGGGGTGTTCGCCGCTGGATTCGGGATCAGCGAGTCCACCGCCCCCGCCTACACCAGCGCGGTCGTCGACCTGCTCGCCGAACGTGCACCGGGCCTGTTGAAGACGCTCCGCGGGCACGAACCCGACGTCGTCCTGCTCGACGGCACCCTCGCCGAGTGCGACCAGGTCGGCAACGGCCGGGCCGCACCCACCACCTGACCGCCGCCCGCACCCACCGGATCATCTGGATCTGCGAGCGCCAGGGTATTCCCATCCTGGCGGATCTTGTCTACCAGGGCGGTGGACTCTGGCTGACCACAGGCATCAAACGCAGGCGACCGAGTGGTGGGTGAGGTGACGAACTCCGACCGGCGTCCGCTGCGGGCTCGTGCGGGTGAGCCGGCCGGGGTTCTGTACGGCTGTACGGGCCGGGGTCTCCGTCAGCGCGGGCGGCGGATGCGGATGGGGCCGCGGGCGTCGATTTCCGTGACGGGGCGGCCGGACTGGGTGACCTCGGCCTTGCCGGCCGCCGCCAGGCTCCAGGCCGCTCGCCGGGCTGGTTCCATCAGAGCTCGCCAGCCTTCGTCGTCGCCTTCGTAGGCCTCGCGCGCCGCGTCGGAGGGGCAGATCGAAGACGTGGCGGCACGCCGCTCCAGCAGGTTCATGATGACCTGCTCCAGTCGCTGGGTGAGCTGCCGGTCCGTCTCCGCCACGTCATCCAGTGTCGCACCCTTCGCAAGGGCGGGCGACGCTTGCCTCCCCACGGAACTCTCCTGGTCAGATGCCAGACCGACGGCTCACGGTGTTCCCGGGTGCGTCGACTCCGCCAGGGCCTCCGCCTCGTGATAGTGCTCGGTGACCGTCGTGAACTCGCGTGTGCAGGTGGCCTCGTCCAGCGCGGTACAGAAGGGCGTATCGCTGTACGAGGTGCAGCACCTGCTGGGCTTGAGAACTATCAGACAACTCAGCGGTACGTTCACCTCGCGCCCGATGCCCACCAGGCGGTTCTCGGCGCGTGGATTCGGCTCGCATCGCAGCTCGTCGTGCCCACAGACGCCGTCCCTGAGTCGCGCCGGTGCTCGCTCTTGCCGGCACGCCATAGGGCGCATGACTGGCCGGAGATTCTGGACTGCCTGAAGTGACCGTTCCCCTGAGGCGGTCAGGCGGTCAGGGGGTGCGGTAGCCCGCCGGTGGGCGCGCTCCCGGCGCCTCCGTTCCGTTACGCACGGTGGGCCGTGTGGCGGCCCGCGTCGACCGCTGCGTACAGGTCGCGCCAGGCTGTGGCCAGGCGGTGGGCGTGTTCGGCTTCCAGTGTTCGGGCGAGCTCGTCGGCTTCGATGCCGAGGTGCTCCAGGCGGGTCCATACCTCGGTGGCCGCCTGGTGGCGGCCCATCAGGGTGTCGCCGCTCAGGGGCAGGTGGTGGGCGGCCGCCACCAGGGTGGGCAGGGGCATCGCGGTGATCGTGCCCCAGGTGACGAGCCGTTCCACGTACCGGGTGGGGGGTGCGGGTGGGCCGGGCTCGGTGCCGCACGTCCACATCAGACGCTGCGGGTGGGCGCCCGCGGCCGCCAGGGAGCGCCAGTCGGCGCCGCCGAACCAGTCGTCGTACAGCCGGTAGAAGTGGCGGGCCCGCGCCACGGCGGCCTGGCCGCGCAGCGCCAGTGCGTCCGGGGTGCCCAGTCGCTCCAGCCGGGCGTCGACCTCGGCGTCCAGCAGGCCCACCGGCAGCGAGACGACCGAGCAGAGCGCCGAGAGCCGCCGCCCGTCGGCCAGCGCCCGCCGGAGTCCTTGCCCGTAGGCGTCGAGCACCTCGCGGTAGCGGGCCACCGAGAAGACCGCCGTCACGTGGACCGGGAAGCCCTCCCCGACGCACTCCCTGATCGCGGCGATTCCCTCGGCCGTGGCCGGCAGCTTGACCATCGCGTTCGGCCTGTTCACCGCGCGCAGCGCCTGCTCCGCCTCCGCCACGGCCGACTCCGCGTCGTGGGCGAGGCGCGGGTCCAGGTCCATCGACACCAGGCCGTCCAGGCCCCGCGTCGCCTCGTACACCGGCCGGAGTTCGTCGCACGCCCACCGGACGTCGTACGCCGCCACCGCGCGTACGGCGTCGGCGGCGCAGATGTCGTCGGAGGCCAGGCCCGCCAGCTGCTCCCGGTAGGCGTCGTCGGTCTCGACCGCCGCCGCCAGCGCGGCCGGGTCGGACGTCGCGCCCCGGACCCCCGTGCGCGTGATGAGCCGGGTCAGGCAGCCGGAGGCCAGATGGCCGCGGGTGAGTCCGTCCAGCCAGGGCGAGACGCCCTCCGCGACCAGTTCGTCCAGCTCCAGCACGCCCGGTTGCCTCTGGCGGTCGGACATGGCGGGTCGTCACTCCTTGCTGAAACGTCGCGAGTTCAAGCGTCTGCGTCAGGCTATTCGCCTGGACCCGAGATGAACTACGGGTGACGTGGCACATTGGCGCAAAGTGGTTCCGTCATCGACTTGATGAAGTAGCGGCTATTTGACGAAGTGCGCCGGACGCCATTGGGCCCGCACCGGCTTTCGATACAGGATCGGAGCGAACAGCCGGCCCGAGGTCCGGCACGGCCACTCCGTCACTCCGTCTGCCGAGGGAGCACCGCGTGCGTGACCCACTCCGCCGTCCTCGACGGCCCCGCACGGGACCTGTCCGCATCCCGTACGCGGACCGGTGCCGAACGCCCGTCACCTGGGCGAACGTCCTGTTGTCCCTTGCCCCGCCCGGTCGGGGATCCCGGGGCGGGCGTGCGAACGGCCCCTCGGCGCCCGGCCGTGCCGGGCCGCGCGCCGTGCCTCGTTCCGCGCGCACGGGCCCGTAACGGCCCTTCCGGGTATTCCGGCCCCGCCGTTCATGCCGGAAGACCCGGGAAACATCACTTGCCGACCGGTAAGTCAATTGCGGAGCGCGGGCGGGGCGGGGTGGGACGCGGCGGGGCTGCGGCGCATTGTCCGCCCCGCTGCGGGATCCGTCGCAAAGGCAGTAATTCCCGTACCGCGGAGGTCCCTTGCCCTATCCCACGACCAGAACCGTCCCCTGAGCCGTAACCAGAACCGTCGCTAGAGCCACACCTACAGCCACCCCCAGAGACATCCCCACAGCCACCCCCCACAGCCACCCCCCAGAGCCATCGCGCGTGCCGGGCCACGCGGCCGTCGTCGCGACCCGGCGCGCGGACGGGCACCCCCGCACGGACCCGCGGCGGCGCCGCTCGTGCGGCTGTCCGATGAC
>NZ_JAOCQE010000345.1 GCF_025290915.1 Streptomyces sp. 15-116A
ACGGACTGCCCGTGCGGGTCGCCGGTACGGTGCCGGTGGACCCGGCGCGGCTGCTGCCGCGGCCGGTGGCCCGGCGGATGAACCGGGCCGCGCAGTTCGCGGTGCTGGCCGCGCGGGAGGCCTGGGCGGACGCCGGGTTCGCCGAGGGCGGCACGCGTGAGAGCGGGCTCGACCCGGAGCGGGTCGGGGTGAGCCTCGGTGCGATCCTCGGGGACGCGTCCGTGCTGGTCGGCGGGGACCGCAAGCTGCGGGACAAGGGACCGCGGAGTGTGTCGCCGCTCACCACGCCGATGACCGTGCCGTCGCAGGCCGCCTCCCAGGTCTCGCTGGACCTGCACATCACCGGTGAGGCGCGGACCGTGACCAGCGCGTGCGCCTCGGGGACGGAGGCGATCGGGCAGGCGGTGGACCGGATCAGGTTCGGGCGGGTGGACGTCGCGCTCGCGGGCGGTGCCGAGGCCGTGGTGACCCCGGCGATCATGGCCTCGTTCGCGGCGATGCGGGCGCTGGCCGAGGGCGATCCCGCCGAGGGCACGCCGTCGCGTCCGTTCGCCAAGGACCGGGACGGGTTCGTCAACGGGGAGGGCGCGGGCGTGCTCGTGCTGGAGTCCGAGGAGCATGCGCGGGCGCGGGGGGCGCGGATCTACTGCGAGGCCGCCGGCTGGGGGCTGTCCGCCGACGCCCACCATGTCGCGGCGCCCGACCCGTCCGGCGACGGCATCGCCCTGGCGCTGCGCCGGGCCGTACGGGACGCGGGGGGCCACCTCGCGGACGTCGTCCATGTGAACGCGCACGCGACCGCCACCGTCGACGGCGACCTCGCGGAGGCGCGGGCGCTGCAGGGTGTCCTGGGCGCGCGGAACGTGCCGGTCACCGCGCTCAAGGGGCACCTGGGGCATCTGCAGGGCGCGGCGGGCGGTGTCGAGGCGGTCGCCGCGGCGCTCACGCTGCACCACGGGCTGATGCCGCCCACGGTCGGCTGCGCCGAGCTCGACGACGCGATCGACCTGGACGTCGTACGCGACGCCCCGCGCACCCTGCCGAGGGACGGCGACCTGGTCCTGAGCAACTCCTTCGGCTTCGGCGGCCACAACGCGGTACTGGCCCTGCGCCGGGCGAGCTGAGGGGGGACCGTCACGGCGGGATCAGCTCAGGGTGCGACTCACCGGAGGGCTAGGCTCGCGGGCGAGCTCGGCTCACGGAAGGGCTTGGCTGACACCATGGCTTGGCTCCCAAGGACCCGGCCTGCCTCGCTGCGGGATCCGCTCGCGGGAGGGGTCGGCTGACGCCAGGGCCTGCCTCACATCTGGGCCGCCCGCCTCATATCAGGGCCGCCTGCCGCACAACGGGCCCGCCGCCCGACAAGGCCCGCCGCCCGGCAGGGCCGGGGCCGGCCCGGATCACAGCGGCATCGGGTCCACGTCGCAATTCGCCGGTCTGCTGTCGCGGGCCGCCGCCAGGGCGGGGTGGTCCGGGCCCAGGACGCGTTCGTAGCGGGTGAGGGTGTCCGTGTGCAGGGTGTCCGCCTCCTCGTCGCGGCCCAGCAGGCGCAGGCCGAGGGTCAGGTTGACGGCGGTCGCGAGCGTCGCGGGGTGGTTCTCGCCGAGGCGCCTGCGGGCCTGTTCCAGTGTGCGGGTGCTCAGGTCGACCGAGGCCCGGGCCTCCCCCAGCTCGTACAGGTCGGCGGCGAGATTGCTGGCGCAGGCGAGGACGTTGGGGTGTTCCGGGCCGAGCTTCTCCCCCAGCGTGCCGAGGATCTGCTCGTTGAGGCGGCGGGCGTCCTCGACGCGGCCGAGCAGCCGCAGGGCGACCGCGTGGTTGATGCGGGCGGCGAGGGTGTGCGGGTGGTCGGGGCCGTAGAGCCGGCCGTAGCCCGTGCAGCCCTGCTCGCTCAGCTCGAGCGCCTGCCGGAAGTCCCCGCTGTAGCGGACGTCGATGGCGTGGGTGAGCAGGGCGGCGAGGGTCTCGGGGTACTTCTCGCCGTAGCGGTTGCGGTACTGCTTCAGGGCGCGGCCGGACAGTTCCAGCGCCCGTGCGTGCCTGCCCATGCGGCGTTCGGCCTGGGCGAGGCCCAGCTGGCTGCCGATGGTGCTGGGGTTGGTCGCGCCGAAGTGGTACTCGTAGCGGCGCGAGACGTCCTGCTGCTGGTTGTACGCCTCCGCGTACTCGCCGGCCTGCCGCAGGTCCATGGCGATCCCGGCGAGGGTGTGCAGCGTGGACAGCGCGTTCTCGCCGAGCTCCTCCACCTTGCGGCGGTGGGTGTCCTGGTCCAGTTCCAGGGCCTGGCGGAAGTCGCCGGTGAGCCGCAGGTTCAGGGCCACGCGGTGGGCGAAGACCAGGGTGGAGACGTCGTTCGGCCCGAAGATGCGCCGGCTCGCCTCGAAGGTCTCGCCGTCGAGTGCGGACGCGCCGGTGAAGTCGCCCCGCATGCGCAGGTCCCAGGCGAGCATCGAGGTGATCTCCAGCGTGTTCTCGTCCTCGGTGCCGAGCGTCTCGGTCATGGCGGCGCGGGTGCGCTGGTCGAGTTCGTACGCCTGGTGGTGGTGGCCCAGGGCGCGCAGGGCGTCGCCGTAGAGCTTGGCGGCGCGCAGGACGTGCTCGTTGTGCTCGCCGTCGGCGTTCCGCCAGGTCTCGTAGGCGTCGCGGGCGAGGTCGCCGGAGCCCTCGTAGTCACCCCAGTAGAACATGTACTCGATCTCGTTCAGGACGAGTTGGCGGACCCAGCGGTCGCCCGAGGTGACGGCCCTGCTGCTGAGGACGTGCGGGAGCAGTTCGCCGTAGCGCGGCCACTGTTCCGGGGACGAGGGCTCGGTGGGGTCGCCGTGCGCGAGGAGGCGGTGGGCGGCCGCGCGCATCCGGACCTTCAGCTCGTCCGGCATCTGATTGACCAGGACGCGCTGGACCAGCCGGTGCAACTGGATGGTGTTGGTGCTGTGGTTGATGCGGGCGAGCGCGTACCGGTTGACGTCGCGGACGGCGCGGCCGAGCCGGATCGGATCGCTGAGCGCGTACGCCAGTTCGGGCGGGACGGGCGCGTCGCGGACGCCGGTGAGCAGCGGGCGGGAGATCGGTTCGGGGGCGAAGAAGGCGCAGACCTGGAGGAGTTGGAGGGCGGCGGGATGGTCGCGCTGGAGGCGTTCCAGGGACAGGTTCCAGGCGGCGGCGACGGAGAGCGGGTAGTCGGGGGGCGGGTCGCCGGCCATCAGCTCCATGGCGTGCTGCTCGAACAGGCGCAGGTACTCGTCGGCGGGCATCCCCGTCTCGGCGAGCCAGGTGGCGGCCTGTTCGACGCCCAGGGGCAGGTCGCCGAGGGTCTCGGCGATGCGGTCGGCGGAGGCGTCGTCGAGGTCGGGCAGGCGCAGCTGGAGCAGCTGGCGGCTCTCCTCGCGGGTGAAGACGTCGACCTCCAGCGGGCGCGCGGCGCTGGCCCACTGGCCGTTGCGGGAGGTGACGAGGATGCGGCCGGGTCCGTCGGCCGGGAAGAAGTCCCGTACGACGTCGGGGGTTTCGGCGTTGTCGAAGACCAGCAGCCAGTTCTTGTCGGGCTCGCCGATGCGCAGGGCCTCGATGACGGCGGGGACGGCGGTGGCGGCCTCGCCGCTGTTGACGTCGAGGTCCAGGCGCCCGGCGAGTTCCACCAGGGACTGGCGGATCTGCTGGGGCTGTTCGGCGGGGACCCACCAGACGATCTGGTACTCGTGCATGTGCCGGTATACGTACTCGACGGCGAGCTGCGACTTGCCGACGCCGCCCATGCCCTGCAACGCCTCGGGGATGACGGCCGTGGTGCCTTCCTGCAGGCGCTGGTGGAGCTCCTCGAGCAGCCTGGCGCGGCCGGTGAAGGCACGGTTCCGGGGCGGTACGTTCCCCCAGACCGGCGGTGGTTTGCGCGCTTTCTCCCTGTGCGCAGCGGGTAAGGGCTGCGGGTCGCCCACGGACACGTTCCCTCCCATCCCGGGTGTGTGTGGGGCACGCTCGCCCGCGGGTGCGGGGGTGAGGTGCCGGCGATCAGGTTGTTCCGGTTGTTCCCGGACCGTGGAGGGCCGAACACCCGGGGCGGCGCCCTGCCACAACCGCGCCCGCAGACCGGCCGCGGCGAGACCGTACCGCCCGCCGAGCGCGGTCAGGGCGGGCAGCACGGGAACCAGCCAGGGCCGCACCCGCTCCACCGGCAGATGCGCGGCCCGCCCGGGGTCCCGTACGACGGCCCGCACTTGGCGCAGGTCGGCGGCCAGCGGCTCGGGCAGCGCCGCGGCGACGTGGCCGAGGACCGTCTCCATGGCCCGTGCCGTCTCGTCGCGGGTGCCCTCGGCGAGCAGTTCGGCGCGTACGCCGTCGACGAAGTCCAGCTCGATCCGCACGGGGCCGGGCTGCGCGGGGGCCGGCGTGGTGTGCCGCAACAGGCCGCTGTGCAGGAGCTCCGCGAGGTGCCAGGTGCGGGCCTCGGGGAGCAGGGTGCGGCGTACGACGTCCAGGATCCGCAGATTCAGCGGGGCGGCGGCGCACAGCTGGGCGAGGTGGTAGGCGGTCGGGCTGAGGCGGGCGCGGGCGCGGCGCACCAGTTCCGGTGCGGGCAGGGGGCGGGGCGGGCCGTGCTGCCGGGCGCGTGGGCCGGGTGTGGCGTCCAGGGAGGCGGCGACGATCCGCGCCTCGTACGCCGTCGGCTCGGCGTGGGCGACGAAGCGGGCCCAGCGGTGGAGGGCCTGCCGGGTCAGTTCCAGGACGGGTACGGGGATGGCGTGCGGGTCGGCGTAGTCCACGTCGTCCTGCCACATGAGGGCGAAGTCGTCGGGGCGCCAGGGCCAGCCGCGGTTGGCGGCGAAGGGGGCCGGGCTGGTCAGTACGGCCTTGTGGGGGGCGAGGGGGCCGCGGGACCACAGGTGCTCGGGGAGGACGTTCACCACGGCGACGGAGGCGCGTTTCGCCCAGCGGGCGAGCCGGCGCTGGGCGGTCCCGTCGGCCCAGCGGTCGCCGTGCAGGTCGGTGAGCACGAGGACGACATGCCGCCCGGGCGGCGCATCCGCGAGCCGGGGTGCGGCGTCCGCAGGGTCACGCCGGCGGGTGCGCTGTGGGACGTCCGTGACCGCATCCTCGCCGGTGCGCTGCGCGGACGGCCACCGGTAGACGCGGACGTCCCGGAAGACCCGGGAACGGGCCAGCGCCCCGGCGAACCGCTCGGCGGTGGCGGACCACAGTGCCATGGAACGTCCGCCGTCGACCACCAGCGAGACAAGCGGCGGCCGCGCACCACCGGCACGCCTCCGCCCAGGCTCCCCGCTCCCCGGCCCAGATGTGTCCCGCCGCCCCCGCCGCCGATGCAGCACCCGCAGGGCACGCGCCCAGGCCGCGGCGTCTTCGACCGGGAGGGTGTCGGCCGGGCGAGGCTCGGAGGGGTCGGTGGCGGGGGGCGGGGTGGACTCGGTGGCGTCGGTGGAGCGGGGCGAGGGCCCATCGGTCGGGTGGAGCGGGGGGCCGCCGGTCGTGCCGGGTGGGGAGGCGTCGGTGACGCGAGGAGAGGGCCCATCGGTCGGGTGGAGCGGGGGGCCGCCGGTCGTGCCCGGTGGGGAGGCGTCGGTGACGCGAAGAGAGGGCCCATCGGTCGGGTGGACCACCGGGCCTCCGATCGTGCCCGGTGGCGAGGCGTCGGTGGCGCGAGGCAGGGAGGCGCCGATCGTTCGGGGCGATGAACCGTCGGTCGAGCAGGGCTGGGAGCCGCCGGTCCCGAGGGGCGGGGGGG
>NZ_JAOCQE010000346.1 GCF_025290915.1 Streptomyces sp. 15-116A
CCTCCCGCCAGCGCCGCTCCCACTCCCCGGCGTCACCGCCGCACACCTCGACGTAGGCCAAGGTCACGGCCAGCGTGGGGAGTTGCCGCCCGGCCGCCGCCTGGGAGAGCGCGGTCACGGAGAAGGGGACCTTCTGCGCCATCGCCCGGTACGTCGGACGCCCCGCCGCCTCCCGCAGCGCGCGCAGCCGCGCGGCGAACCGCTGCACCGGACCGGCGTCCGGATCCGGGCTCCGCTCCCGCCGCCCCACCCCGTGTCCCGCCACCCGTGCCGCCCCGTTGTCCGCTCTGTTCGCGCTGAGCACTCGCCCGAACGCCCACCGTAGGGACGGGCCGGAAGCGGCGGCAAGGGCAACCGGCGCTTCCCCACAGGCCCTTCGCGGATTGTTCAGGGCCGGATCGGGGCTGCTGAACAACGGTGGCGTGCGCTGGAATCGGACGGCGGGGGAGCCCACGGGCGGCGCGGCCCGCGCATCGTCACGGGACCGCGCCGTCCCCGGGCGCCGGGGGAGCCGGGAGGGGGAGAGCCTATGAGCACCGAGGGCATGGCCCGTCGGCCGGGGAGTGTGACCCTGGCCGTGGTTCTGAACGCGCTGGGGACGTTCCTTGTTCTCGCCCTCTCGGGAGGCGGCCCGGGATCGCCGGGGCCGGCACCGTGGATGAGCGCGCTTTACCTGGCGTGCCTGTGGTTCGCCGTACGGGCGGGCCGCGGGCGGCGCACCGCGCGGACCCCCACCGTCTGTCTGACGGTACTGATGCTGGTGGCGGCGATTCCCCTCGCGCTCGGCGACGACCCGCTGTACGGCGGCACGACGCTGCTCCTCGGCGCCGCCCTCGCAGTCCCCGGCCTGCTCCTGCTGCACACGCGCGCAGCAGAGGCGCACGTGCGCGCCAGGACACCCGCGCATCACCTTCCGGAGGAGCAGTGACCCAGCCGCCGCCGCCCGCGTACGACCCGCCCGCGCCGACCGCGTACGACCCGGTGGCGGTCGCCCTCGGCAACGCTTCGCTGCCCGGTGTCGGCTATCTGCTGCTGGGCAGGCGCGCATGGTTCTGGACCGCCGCGGTGATCACGGTCGCGCTGGCCTGGACGACGATCGCGGTCGCCGAGACGTGGTGCGAGGTCCTTCTGCTGCTGTGGTGGGCCGCCGTCGTCACACACGGCCGGCTGCTGGCCCGGCGGCGGGCGGCCGGCCCCCGGTGGGGGCAGCGCCTGCTCGCCCTCGCCCTGGCCGCCGCAGTGTTCCCGGCCGCCGTGCTGCTGCGGCTGGACGCTCACGGGATCGCGGAAGACGTGACCGAGGCGCGTGAGGGCGGGGACTGCGAGGCGGTGACCGCCGCCCAGGAGAAGGTGTGGTGGGGGCACCGGCTCGCCGCCGCCCCGGTCGCCACACGCGGCGACACGGCCGTCGAGGCATGCGCCCGTGTGGGACGTGCCGAGGAGGAGCTGACCGCCGGCCTGACCGGCGACCTCGACGCCGTGGAGTGGGGTTACCAGCGGCTCGCCTCGGTCCTGAAGGAACCCGGCAACGAGGCGACGGTCCGGGCGGCCATGGACCGCTTCCTGGAAGCCCTGCCCACCGAGGACGCCTGCGAGACGGTGGCGATCACCGACTGGCTGCGCGAACGCAAGGCCGGCCGGAACGTCCTGGACCGCTCCGCGGCCACGGCGACCCGGCTCGCCCCGGCCGCGCTGCTGAAGTGCGGCGACACCCTGAGGGGCGAGTCCGCGTGGCCGCAGGCCCGGACGCACTACGAGCAGCTGCTGAAGGAATACCCGGGCGACAACCGCGCCGGCCAGGCCCGCAAGGGCATCCGCCAGGTCGTCCTGGCCGAGGAACTGTCCCAGGTCGAGGGCCTGGTCCGGGCGACGAACGGCATGAGCAGCGGCTACTGCGCCGACCCCGCCCGGTACAGCGGAGCCCCCGCCCGCCGCAAGGGCGGCAACCCGACCCTGTTCCTCGGGGACGACACCTACACGGGCCGGCTCCCCGCCGGCTGGCGCACCACCGACGCGCGCAAGGCCGCCCTGGTGGTGTGCGCGGGCGAGGCGGACTTCGGCAGCGCCGTCCAGACGTGCCCCTACCGCGCCGACGACACGGGGAGCATCACGAACGTCACCTTCCGCAAGATCAAGGTGCCGGTGCGCGTCTTCGAACTCCGCACCGGGAAACTGCTGTCCAAGCGCACCGTACAGATCGGCGGTTCCAGCTGCCCCGGGGCCTTCTTCACCTACGGCGGCGTCCCGTCGAACAAGTATGTGACACCGTCCGGCTCCGACATCCGGGACGCCTTCTCGTCCGTTGTCCGGCGGTGAGGCCGTCGGCACCGGTTCACGGCACAGTGGAGTCATGAACGCACATGACTCGGACCACGCGGCCACGCTCGCCCGCGCCCGCGTGGCGACCCGGCTGCCCGCCCAGGACCTCGACCGTGCGCGGCGCTTCTACGCCGACAAGCTCGGCCTGGAACCGGTCGACGAACGCCCCGGCGGGCTGCTGTACCGGGGTGCGGCCGGTGACTTCGCGCTCTTCACGTCCACGGGGAGCTCGCCGGGCACGTTCACCCAGATGGCCTTCGAGGTGGACGACCTCGACACGGTCGTGGCGGAGCTCAGACGGCGCGGTGTGGTGTTCGAAGAGGTCGACCTGCCCGGATTCCGTACGAAGGACGGCATCGCCGAGGTCGAGGGCAACTATCCGAGCAAGGGCGCGCGCGGAGAACGCGGCGCCTGGTTCCGGGACAGCGAGGGAAACCTGCTGGGCCTCGGTGAGCCGATCGTCTGACACGGTCCACGCATCGCGCTGATCGCCCGCGCCGGTGGCACAGTGGCGACATGTGCGGCCGATACGCAGCCACCCGCAGCCCCGACGACCTGGTCCAGCTCTTCCAGGTCACCGACTGGCGGCCCGAGGAGACGCTCGCGCCGAGCTGGAACGTGGCCCCGACCGACGACGTGTATGCCGTACTCGAACGCCGCCCGCGGCACGAAGGCGCCGGCGACGAGGTGCGCAGACAACTGCGCGCCCTGCGCTGGGGCCTGGTGCCGTCCTGGGCCGACGACCCGAAGATCGGCGCCCGCCTGATCAACGCACGGGTCGAGACCGTCCACGAGAAACCCGCCTTCCGCCGGGCGTTCGTCAGACGCCGCTGTCTGCTGCCGGCCGACGGCTTCTACGAATGGCGCCAGATCGACGACCCGGCCACGGGCAGGAAGCGCAAGCAGCCGTACTTCATCCACGGCGAGGACGACCAGGTGATGGCGCTCGCCGGGCTGTACGAGTACTGGCGCAGCCCGGACGTCGAGCGGGACGACGACCCCGCCGCCTGGCTGATCACCTGCACCGTCATCACCACCGAGGCCACCGACGCCGCGGGCCACATCCACCCGCGCATGCCGCTCGCCCTCACCCCCGGCGACTACGACGCATGGCTCGACCCCCGCCACCAGGACCCCGACGCCCTGCGCAACCTCCTGACCAGCCCCGCGGGCGGCCACCTGAACGCCCGCCCGGTCTCCACCGCCGTCAACGACGTCCGCAACAACGGGCCCGAGCTGCTCGAAGAGGTGACGTAGAAGAGCCCGCATCCGGGCGGGGCCGGTGGGCCGAAGAGATGACGCACCCCAGGGACGAGAGCCGATCCGCCGCAGCGGCATGGAGCAGCACGTGGACGACGACAACGGAACGCCGGTGGCCGACGTTCTCGTCGTCGGCGCGGGCGCGGCCGGCCTCAGCCTGGCGTACCGCCTCGCAACCTGCGGCAGCACCACCGTGACCCTCGTCGAACCGCCCGAGGGACCCCTGCGGCCCCCTGAGCGGACCTGGTGCTACTGGGCGCCCGACCCCGACGAGTTCGCGGACGCGGCCGACGCGACCTGGTCTCGCCTGCGCGTCCACGGCCCGGACGGCACCGAGGTCACCGTCGACCCCGCCCCGCTGCGCTACCGCATGCTGCGCTCCGCTCCGTTCGAGCGGCTGGTGTACGCCGCGCTGGACCGGCACCCCGGCGCGCGCGTGGTGCGCGCGACCGCCGACGCCGTACGGGAGGTGCCCGGAGGCGCCGAGGTCCGGTGCGTGACACCCGAGGGCCGGACGCTGGCGCTGCGCGCCCGCCGGGTGTTCGACTCCCGCCCGCCGCGCACCCTCCCACCGGCGCGGACGCTGCTGTTGCAGCACTTCCGCGGCTGGTTCGTACGCACCTGTGCGGAGCGGTTCGACCCGGCGGTCGCGGAACTGATGGACTTCCGGGTGCCCCAGCCGCGCCACGGGCTCGCCTTCGGCTACGTGCTGCCGCTGGCCGCCGACCGCGCGCTCATCGAGTACACCGAGTTCTCCCGGGCGCCGCTGACCGTGGACGCCTACGAGACGGCGCTGGGCCACTACTGCCGCACCGTCCTGCGCCTCGGGGCGTTCACCGTGGAGGCGGCGGAGCAGGGGGTCATCCCCATGACCGACGGGCGGTTCCCTCGCCGGGCCGGATCCGCAGTGTTCCGTATCGGGACCGCGGGCGGCGCCACCCGCCCCGCCACCGGCTACACCTTCGCCGCCGTGCAGCGGCAGAGCCGCGCCATCGCCGCCGCGCTGGGCGACGGGCGCGCGTCCGTGCCGCCGCCGTACGGGCGGAGGGCGCTGGCCATGGACGCGGTGCTGCTGCGCGCCCTCGACACCGGGCGGATCGACGGCCCCGAGTTCTTCACCCGCCTCTTTCGCCGCACCCCCGCGGAGCGCCTGCTGCGTTTTCTCGACGGAGCCACCTCACCCTGGGAGGACATCGGCATCGGACTGCACACCCCCGTCGCCCCGATGCTCCGGACGGCGATCGAACTCCCCTTCCTGCCCCGCCGCCCCCGGCCAGGACCCACCGCCGCCCCCCGACGCGAGGAGAGCCGACGATGACACTGCTGCGCGACCACGACCTGGCCCGCGCCTTCGACCACGCCGCGCACACCTACGACCGTCTCACGGCCCTCAACCCCGGCTACCGCACCGACCTCCTGCGCTCGGCGCGCCGCCTGCGGCTGCCGGAGGGCGGAGCCGGACTGCACCTGCTCGACCTCGGCTGCGGTACCGGCGCCTCCACCCGCGCCCTGCTGCGCTCCGCGCCCCGCGCCCGCATCACCGCCGTCGACGCCTCCTCGGGAATGCTGCGCCGCGCACTGGACAAACCGTGGCCGCCTCAGGTGCGGTTCCTGCACCTGACCGCCGAGGAGTTCGCGGCCGCCGGCGCCGGCCCCTTCGACGCGGTCTTCGCCGCCTACCTGTTCCGCAACGTCACCCACCCCGACCGGGTTCTCACCGCCGTACGGTCCCTGCTGCGACCAGGAGGACGGCTCGCCGTCCACGAGTACAGCCTCAGCGGCTCGGCGGTCCACCGGGCGCTGTGGAACGCCGTGTGCCGGGGCCTGATCATCCCGGCGGGCACCCTCAGCGGGGACCGGGCCCTCTACCGCCACCTGTGGAGCAGCGTGCTCGGCTTCGACACCGCCCCCGCCTTCGCCGAGCGGCTGCGGCGCGCGGGGTTCACGGGCGTGCGCGTCGCCCCCGTCGCCGGGTGGCAGACCGGGATCGTGCACACCTTCCTCGCCCGCAACGGCTCCCGCACCGCCACCCGGGGCGCCCGGTGAGCGCCCCGCGGAGCGCCGCCCGGCGGGGCCGCGACCGCAAGGCCGAGATCGTCATGCCCGT
>NZ_JAOCQE010000347.1 GCF_025290915.1 Streptomyces sp. 15-116A
CGGCCGCGGCGGGATCCGCCTCCCGCCGCACCGCACCCGCGGGCAGCCCGCCGGGGCCGAGGGCGGCGACGTCCACGCCACCGTCCTCGGCGCCCGCGAGCACCCACCGATCGGCCATGCTGCGAGTCTGCCAGGGGGGTCTGACAACGCCCCTGACCAGCGAGCCTCGGCCTCGCGCGCAGTGGGTTCAGCCCGAGGGCAGGTTCAGCGGGAGTCGGCAGGGAGTATCGGCCCCTCGCCTGCTCCATTCAGCTCAAGCTCGCGCTCAGCCGGAGACGGCAGGCTCCCGCCCGTTCGGTCCCGCCCAAGCCCACACTCAGCGAGGGTCGGCCAGGCCCCGCCCCACCTGGCCGAACTCAGCTCTCTGCCTGCTCATCTCCCGCCGGCCGGAGCTGGATCTGCGACAGCACCTCGGTGACCCACTCCTCCGTCCTCGCCTTCGTGATGCCGAGGCCGCTGAGGACGCCCTCGCCGTTCTCGTGCTCCAGCAGGGCGAGCAGGATGTGCTCGGTGCCGATGTAGTTGTGGCCGAGGCGGAGCGCCTCGCGGAAGGTGAGTTCGAGGACCTTCTTGGCCGCCGGGCCGTACGGCACCAGCTCGGGGGCGTCCTCCGCGCCCGGCGGCAGCGCGGCGGTCGCCGCATCGCGGACCGCGTCGAGGGTGACGCCCTGGTCGGTGATCGCCTTGCCGGCGAGGCCGTCCGGCTCGGCGAGCAGTCCGAGCACGAGGTGTTCGGGCAGCCCCTCGGCGTGACGGGCGGCCTTCGCCTCGTTGTGCGCGGCCATCACCACGTTGCGGGCGCGCGGTGTGTAGCGGTTGAAGCCCTCGTTCGGGTCGAGCGCGGCGGACTCCTTGGGCACGAAGCGCTTCTGCGCCGCCTGCCGGGTGACCCCCATGCTCTTGCCGATGTCGGTCCAGGAGGCGCCTGAGCGCCGGGCCTGGTCCACGAAGTGGCCGATGAGGTGGTCGGCGACGTCGCCGAGGTGTTCCCCGGCGAGCACAGCGTCCTGGAGCTGTTCGAGCGGCTCCTCGTGGACCTTCTTGATGGCCGCGATGAGGTCGTCGAGACGCACGGATGACGTGATGTCGGGGTTCGTCGTCATGTGTCAACCGTAAGTTGACACCCCGCTGGTGTCAACCGTCCGTTGACACCTCCGGGTGAAACCCGCGCATGACACGATCGGCCCGTGAGTACGTCCAGCACCGTCGACCGCGCCTTCCGCGCCGCCCTCTACGACACCGGCGACACCGGCCTCGACACCGGCGCCTCCCTGCTCGCCGCCGACCCGGCGTCGGACGCCGAACTCGCCCGGCGCGGCGAGGAGTTCGTGGCGACGGCCTGGCGGCGCGGCTGGCAGCCCGCCGATGTCGTACGGATCGTGCGGCGGGAGCTGGACGACGTGCACGTACGGCTCGTCGCCGCGCTGATCCGCGACCAGGCACCGCACGACCGCCCGCGCGGCCCGCGCTGGCAGGCTCAGCTCGACGCCCTTCCTGCCACGGACGCGCCGCGCACCGACCGTTTTTCGCACGCCACCGCAGTACTGGAGCTGTACCGTCTGCTGCTCGGCCTGCCCGTGCTCGAGTCCCTCGACGAGACGGCCGCCACCCCGGGCGGACCGGACCGGCACCGGGAGTCGCACCCCGAGTCGCGCATGCTCACCCGCATCCGGGCGCTGCTGGCCAAGGCGGAGGCGACGGGCTTCCCGGAGGAGGCGGAGGCGCTCAGCGCCAAGGCGCAGGAGCTGATGGCGCGGCACAGTGTCGACGAGGCGCTGCTCGCCGCGCGCACGCCCTCGGCGCAGACGCCCACCGCGTGCCGGATCGGGGTCGAACCGCCGTACGAGCAGGCCAAGGCGGTGCTCCTGGACGCGGTCGCCACCGCCAACCACTGCCGCGCGGTGTGGAACGAACCCCTCGGCTTTTCCACGGTCGTCGGTTTCGCCCCCGACCTGGAGGTGGTCGAACTCCTCTACACCTCCCTGCTCGTGCAGGCCACCACCGCGATGACCACGGCGGAGGCCGCTCAGCGCGCGGGCGGACGGAAGCGGACCAAGACGTTCCGGCAGTCCTTCCTCGCGGCCTACGCCCACCGCGTGGGGACGCGGCTCGCGGCGGTCGCCGAGACCCAGGTGACCGACGACCTGCTCCCGGTCCTCGCCTCCCGCGAGGTGGCCGTCACCGAGCGGCTGGACCGCCTGTTCCCGCAGACCACGACGACCCGGCTGCGCGGGGTGAGCGACGCGGCGGGCTGGGAGGAGGGCGCCCGGGCGGCGGACGCGGCGCAGGTGAAACCCCGGCCGCACCTTCCCTGAGGGCCTCGCTCGGTCACCCGCCCTCTAGGCCCTGTCGTCAAATTCCCGCCTGCCTGGCGACGCCATGCACGCTCCCCCACTGCCTTAAGGGCGCGGGAGGTGCCCCCACTCGCCGCACCGGGCGCCGACCACATACAACCAGTACGCCGGTCGACGCCCGGCACGCCGAGAGCACGCTCCCCCACCCTCGAACCGCGCTTCGCACGGCTCGGGCGGGAGGTGCCCCCACGCCGCCGCCAGGCCCGCCCTTCGGGCGGACGACGGGAATTTGACGACAGGGCCTAGTGCGCTCAGTCCCCCGCCTTCTGATACGCGCTCACGGAGACCTCCAGACCGTCACCGTCACCGCCCGCGATCGGACCGTACGACCACCGGTACTCCCGCGTGCTGGGGTCTCCGCCCTCGCTGGGGAAGACGACGTGCAGCCTCTTCACATCGACGGCGCGCTCGCCCCGCACATAGGTGAGGGTGAACGACGCGGACTCGCCCTTGGCCAGGGTCAGCTTCTGCGCCTTCGCCCCCTCGGCCGGAGGCACCTCGTACCGCTCGGAGTCGCCGGCGCGGGTCAGGAACACCTCGGGGAAGCCGTCCAGCGTGCACTCGGCGCTCTGGTTGGTGAAGCTCACCGGCACGTCGCCGGTGTCCCCGGCGGCCGGGGCGACGCTGGCCGGGCCGACCTCCATGCTCACCTCGTCGATCGCGCAGGCCGCCTTCTGCCGCTGGGCGGACTTGCCGTCCTCACCCTTGCCGTCGTCGCAGGCGGTCAGCAGAAGGAGGGCGGACAGGGCGGTGACGGCGATCGGTACAGCGCGCATTTGGGTCCCCTGGGTGTGTGGAGGTGCACCCCGATCATCACGCACGGCACCCCGCGCCCGTACGTCGGCCCCGCCGCGACGGTGTCACTCGCTCGGCGATCCCAGTCCCGTCGTGGGCAGCCCCGAAGGCAGCTTGCCGCCCTCCGCCTTGATGTACGTCTCGGTGCCGAGACCACTCTCCCAGGTGACCTTCAGGGAGGACTCGCTCACCGACTCGACCGTGCCGGTCGCCCGGTCCTTGTCGCCGTTCGTGCAGGTCAAGCGGATGGTCGAGGTTCCGCCGTCCTCACGCGCGCTGCCGCTGCACACGGTGCCGCCGGTGGCGAAGAGCCCGGCCTGCTCGCCGGTGACGACCAGCGCCACGGCCTTGCCGCCGGTCGTGGCGAGCCAGCTGCCCTCCAGCTCGCCCGCGGGCTCATCGGGCGCGTCCGTGCCGCCGGTGCCGTCGGGCGCCGTCGCGGACGGAGTGGGGCTCGCCTTGGAGTCGCCGGAGTCGCCGTCCCCGCTGCACGCGGTGAGCGCGAGCGCGCCGAGCAGGCCGACGGCCGCCGCCGCCACGCGGACGCGCGAGAAGGTCACCGAAGCCACCGAAGTCACTGCAAGCCCCCTAGCTGTAGCCGGCCCCGTCGGCCGGAAACGACCGCGGCCAGCTAACCGTACTCACCAGTCACCTCACCAGCCCCCGTGACACACCTCGCACCACAAGGGCACCGGCGCGCCCCCTGCCAGGAGGGCTTCCGTATCCCCGCGCCCCTACCAGGAGGCCTTCCGCACCCCCGGCAGATACCCGGCGTGCGCCTGCCCGCGCAGGTTGACGCGGGACAGGCCGAACGCCCGCACGTACCCGCGCGGGCGCCCGTCCACCTGGTCGCGGTTGCGCACGCGCGTGGCGCTCGCGTCACGCGGCTGCGCGCGCAGCTCCCGCTGGGCCGCAAGGCGCTCCGCCCGCGTCGACGACGGGCGCCGGATGATCTCCTTCAGCTCCGCCCGCCGGGCCGCGTACCGCGCGACGGTCTCCCGCCGCTGCTCGTTCTTCGCGATCTTGCTCTTCTTCGCCATCAGACCTTCCCTCCCCGGGCGCGGATCCGGGCGACGGCCGCCTCGACGCCGATCGCGTCGACCGTCCTGATCCCCTTCGCGCTCAGGCGCAGCCGCACGTACCGGCCCTCGCTCGGCAGCCAGTAGCGCTTGGACTGGATGTTGGGGTCGAACCGGCGCGGAGTGCGCCGGTGGGAGTGGGAGATCCGGTTGCCGAAGCCGGGCTGTGCGCCGGTCAGCATGCAGTGCGCGGACATGGTGACGTACCTCTCTCGCGGTCGCTCCGACCCTCTGATGTAAACGAGAATCGTTTTCAGTAAGCTACCAGCATGGCACGCAACGAACTGCGCCCGGTCATCAAGCTCCGCTCCACCGCGGGCACCGGCTTCACCTACGTCACCCGCAAGAACCGCCGCAACGACCCCGACCGCCTGACGCTGCGCAAGTACGACCCCGTCGCCGGCCGTCACGTCGAGTTCCGAGAGGAGCGCTGAACCACCGCCATGCGCAAGGGAATCCATCCGCCCTACGGCCCCGTCGTGTTCCGTGACCGCGCCGCCGGTTACGCCTTCCTCACCCGGTCCACCATGACCAGCGACAGGACGATCGACTGGGAGGACGGCCGCACCTACCCGGTCGTCGACGTCGAGATCTCGAACGTCAGCCACCCCTTCTACACCGGCACCGCGCGCGTCCTGGACACCGCGGGCCGCGTCGAGCGCTTCGAGCGCCGCTACGGCGAGCGGGGTGGCGCGTGACCCACCCCGAAGGCCACTCCGGAGCCCATCCCGAAGCCCACTCCGCGGCCCTCCCCGTCGCCCTCGTCGCCGGTCTGCACGCCGACGCGCGCGGGGCGGCGGTCGCCCGGCTGCTCGCCGACGTGCCGGGCAGCGTCGTACTCCACCACGACCTCGCTTCAGCCCCCGCGGGCACCGTCGTACGCACCGTCCGGGACGCCGGCGGCGTGCTCTCCACCGGTGAGGCGCCGCTGGTGAACGACTGCGCCTGCTGTGCCCTGCGGGAGGACCTCGTCCCCGAACTGGAACGGCTCGCGGACGCCGGTGACATCCCGCTCGCGATCGTCGAGCTGTGGGACTCCGTCGAGCCGAAGGCCATGGCCGAGGTGATCGCGGCCGGCGGCCTCACCGTCACCGGCGTGATCACCGCCGTGGATCCGGCGCTGCTGCTGCCGTACCTCGCGAACGGCGACGACCTCGCCGAGCGCGGGCTCGCCGCCGCGGCCACCGATCAGCGCACCGTCGCCGACACCTTCGCCCGCCAGCTGGAGTACGCGCCCGTGCTGGCCGTCGCCGATTCCCCGGAGGCGGACGACGAGGACCGCGAACTGCTGCGCCAGCTGCATCCGACGGCCCACCAGGTGCCCCTCGGCGTCCCCGGCGGCAGCCGGTCCCTGCTCGCCGCCGCCGCGCTCGCCGGGGTCGACCTGGAGGCCGCCGCCGCGGCCCAGCACCCGGCGTGCG
>NZ_JAOCQE010000348.1 GCF_025290915.1 Streptomyces sp. 15-116A
GCCGTTCCCGCCGCAGCCGTGCCAGGACCGACTCCGGGGCCGGTGCGGCGCCCGGCGGGAGGTCGGCGAGGAGGGCCAGCACCCGGTGGCGTACCTCCGGGGCCGCCGAGCGGTCGAGACCCGGGCCCAGCGCCGACAACGTACGGTCCTTCGCGTCCCGCCCGCCGACCAGCCCGGACGTACGGGTCGCCGTCAGCCAGGCCGTGGCCAGGCGGGCCCAGCGCTCGGCGGGGGGCTGCTCGCGCCACTCGTCGTACGCCGGGGTCGCCGCGTACCGCTCGTCCGCCTCGCCGTCGGAGGCGATCAGCCCGGCCGCGTACGCCAGCTCCACCCAGAACGCGGCGACCGGCTCGGGCACGTCCAGGGCGACCGCGGTCCGCTTCAGGTCCCGCACGCTCAGGCCCCCGGCCCGCAGCACCGCCGGGCCGCCCTCGTCCCAGTCCTTCAGCAGCTCCTCGATCGTCGCCAGCGCGGTGTACGCCTGCCCGGCCGCCGTCGCGTCCACAACCTGTGGACGGTGAACGGCCGCGGCCTCCACCGGCGGCGGCACCGGCTCCGGCGTGCGGTGCGCCCGCCCGCCGCGCAGATGCAGGGCGACCTCGCGCGGCAGGACGACCGTGCCGGGCGCGGTCGGCAGCAGCAGACCCCGGTCCAGCAGCCAGCGCAGCCGGGGCGCCGGGTCGGCGGTGACCTGCCCGTACGGCGGCCCCCACACCAGCCGTTCCAGCACCTCCAGCGACTCGGCCGGTGCGTGGGCGAGCAGTGCGCCCATCCGCTTGCGGTCGGTGAACAGCTCCGTCAGCGCGGCCACGGCCGACACCGAGTCGTGCGTGGACGGCAGCCCCGCCGTCGCCACGATCTCCTGGATCCGGCCCGGCGACATCCCTGCCGTGGCCTCCTGCACGGTCGGACCCAGACCGGTCGGGGAGGGGTGCTGCGGGGACGGCGACAGCAGCTCGCGGGCCGTGCGCACCAGCCGCAGCCGGTCGTCGCCGCCCCACACCAGCGCCTGTTCGCGCAGCGTGCCGAGCGCGTGCGGCAGCGCGGCGGTGACCGCCGGGTCGCCCTCGTCGCCCGCCAGCAGTCCGAGCAGTTCGCCGTACGTCGCCGGGTCCGAGGCCACGGCGAGCGCCTCCGCCGTCTGGAGCGCGAACCGGTCCAGGCGTTCCAGTGCGCGGACGACCGAGGCGCGGGTGCCGGCGCGGGTGGCGAGCTGGGTGAGATCCGTGGGTACGGGCGTGATGAGATCCGGCCGGCTGCGCAGCAATGCGGCCAGGGAGGCGTCGTCCCGTCCCCGAAGCGCCTCCGCGAGGGAACGGGGGGCCGAGGCCGACGGGGCCGGCGCGGGCTTCTCCTCGGTGCTCATCCGACTCACGGTAGCGGGTGGCTACGCCGGTGGGGTGCCGGGAGTTGGGCCGGCCGGTGCCCCTCGCGGTACGGTCGTGCGACCGGGTGTCCCAACACTTCAGCCCCGGAGGGGACTTCGTGGGTATCGAGAGTGACCAGGTCGTCTACGAGTATCTGAGCCGGGTCGGCGACGTGGCGCAGCAGCGGCAGTTGCCGTCGGCGGACCGCATGCGGCTGGTGAACCGGCTGCGGGACGAGATCGACCGGCGGCGCGCGAAGGCGGTCGTCGACTCACCGGCCGCGGTGCGGCGGATCATCTCCCGGCTGGGGACGCCGGACGAGGTGGTGACGGCGGCGACGGAGGGGGCGGCGGGGGCGGAGCCGGGGGGTTCGGTGCCGCGTGCGGCGGTGCCTCGGGCCGCGGTGCCTGTGCAGCGGGACGGGGAGCGCGGGAAGAGCGGGAAGGGTGTGCTGCGGAGGGTGGTTCCGCGGACCCGGCCCGGTGCGGAGGAGGAGGAGCGGGGAGCGGCCTCGGCCTCTGCTCCGGCGCAGGAACGTGTTGACGGGCCGTCCGCGCCCCATCGGGCCGGTATGGACGAGATGGGGGACACCTCGAGGCAGCCCGACTGGTGGCGGGTGGACAGCAGTCCGTTCGGGGTGGGGGACGAGGTGCCGGGGTTCGTCGGGGGGATCGAGATCCCGGAACTGCTGAGGCCGCCGCAGCCGAGGGAGCCGGTGGAGAAGCATGAGGAGGCTCAAGCGGAGGCGGAGGCGGAGACCGAGGTCGAGGCCGAGGTCGCATCGCCGCGCCGCCGTCGGATTCCCCTCCGCCTTCCGTCCCGTACGGGGAGCTGGAACAACCCCCTGTTGCTGCTCGCCGCGGGGTTGCTGGTCGCGGGGGCGGTGCTGGGGAACTGGTTCGCGTTGATCCTGGGCTGGCTGATCGCATACGCCTCGCGGCGGCTGACGCAGGCGGAGACGAAGTGGGCGGTCGTCATCCTGCCGGGCCTCGCGCTGACGGCGGGCGTGGTGTGGCTCTGGGGCCGGACGAACGGCCGCTGGGGTGAGCCGATCGCCGAGGGCGCGATGAACGCGGCGATCGCGGAGACGTGGCCGTGGGTGGTCCGGGGCGCGGCGGTGGCATCGGCGGCGTTCCTGGTGTGGCGGTCCCAGCGGCAGAGGTGAGCGGGGGTGGGCCGACCCGGGGGCACCTCCCAGGCCCTCAAGGCACTGGGGGAGGCACGACCGCCCGCGGGATCACGTGTGTGGCTGCCCGCGGGATGGACGACGCGAGCACCGGCCCCCGCACAGCTGCCCTCAGGACCGGTGGTTTTCCGGGGCCTGGACAATGGCCCCATGGCAGCCACCCACGCGAACGTGTCCCCCTCCGTGCCCACCGTCGGGTTCGACCTCGACATGACCCTGATCGATTCGCGGCCCGGGATTCGTGCCTGTTACGTCGCGTTGGCGGAGCGGACCGGGACCTACATCGACGCCGATCTCGCCGTCACCCGGCTGGGGCCGCCGCTCGTGGAGGAGATGGCGTACTGGTTTCCGGCCGAGCGGGTCGCGGAGATGGCGGACGTGTACCGGGGGATGTATCCGGCGTACGCGATCGAGGCCACGCCCGCGCTGGAGGGGGCACGGGAGGCCATAGCGGCTGTGCGGGAAGCCGGCGGGCGGGCCATCGTCGTCACCGCCAAGTACGAGCCCAACGCCAAGCTGCATCTCGAGCATCTCGGGATCGAGCCCGACGCCGTGATCGGGGATCTGTGGGCCGAGCAGAAGGCCGTCGCCCTGCGGGAGCACGGGGCGAGCGTGTACGTCGGTGATCATGTGGGGGACGTGCGCGGAGCCCGCGCCGCCGGTGCGGTGTCCGTGGCCGTCGCCACCGGACCCTGCGACGCCGGGGAACTCCGCGCGGCCGGCGCGGACGTCGTCCTCGCGGGGCTCACGGAATTCCCCGGGTGGTTCTCGGACTACTGCGCGGACTACCGCCCCGCCCGCGCCTGACGGCGCCCCGCCGCCACCGAACGCAGGACACCCGCTCCCGCCATCAGAAAACCGACCGCCATGAGCATGCTCAATCCGAACATGTACGTCGGAAAGGGCGTCGTTCCGAGGAACAGCGGGGCCACCGTGACCAGTGTGGCCACGGCACCGATGAAGAAGACGAGGGCACCGGCACGGACCAGACCGTCACCGGGCGCGGCGGAATTCGCTTGGGTTTTGTCACGCACCCGACCAGGGTAGTTCCCAGCGCGTAGGGAACAACCGGGTGACGTCTTGTCACGGGCCTGAGGACCATTAGCCTTGGTACCGGCGGGTCACCAGGCCCGCCCGAGTGCTATCAAGAGCCGTTTCAGCAGTAGCCAGCAGCAGTTTTCCGACGAGTACGAGGACGAGGACAGACGTGCCTACCGGCAAGGTCAAGTGGTTCAACAGCGAGAAGGGCTTCGGCTTTCTCTCCCGTGACGACGGCGGCGACGTCTTCGTCCATTCCTCGGTCCTCCCCGCCGGAGTCGAGACGCTCAAGCCGGGCCAGCGCGTGGAGTTCGGCGTGGTCGCCGGGCAGCGCGGCGACCAGGCCCTGTCCCTGACGATCCTGGACCCGACGCCGTCGGTCGCGGCGGCCCAGCGCAAGAAGCCCGACGAGCTGGCCTCCATCGTCCAGGACCTCACGACGCTCCTGGAGAACATCACGCCGATGCTGGAGCGGGGCCGCTACCCCGAGAAGCAGGCCGGCAAGAAGATCGCCGGCCTGCTGCGGGCGGTCGCCGACCAACTCGACGTATAGCTCACAACCGCTTACGGAAAGCGCAGCGCGTCCGGGCCGAGGGGCGGTACCAGTCCCTCGGCCGCCGCGCGTGTGAGCAGCCCCCGCACCGCCGCGTAGCCGTCCTCGCCGAGGCCGGCGGTGAACTCGTTGACGTACAGCCCGATGTGCTGGTCGGCGACGGCCGGGTCCATCTCCTGGGCGTGCTCCATGACGTACGGGCGGGAGGCGGCCGGGTCGTCCCAGGCCATCCGGACCGACGTGCGGATGGAGTCGGCGAGCCGCGTCAGCGTGTCCACGCCCAGGGACCGGCGCGCGATGATCGCGCCCAGCGGGATCGGCAGCCCGGTGGTGTGCTCCCAGTGCTCGCCCATGTCGGCGAGCTTGTGCAGACCGTAGTTCTGGTACGTGAAGCGCGCCTCGTGGATGACGAGGCCCGCGTCGACCTTGCCGTCCCGCACGGCGGGCATGATCTCGTGGAAGGGCATCACCACGATCCGCCCCACCCCGCCGGGCACGACGTCCGCCGCCCACAGCCGGAACAGCAGATACGCCGTCGACTTCTCGCTCGGCACGGCGACCGTGCGCCCGGCGAGGTCCACGCCGGGCTCCCGGGTCAGCACCAGCGGCCCGCAGCCCCGGCCCAGCGCGCCGCCGCAGGGCAGCAGGGCGTACTCGTCGAGGACGTACGGCAGCACGGCGTACGACACCTTCAGCACGTCGAACTCGCCGCGCTCGGCCATGCCGTTGGTGAGGTCGATGTCGGCGAAGGTGACGTCGAGGGACGGTGCGCCCGGGACGCGGCCGTGGGCGAGGGCGTCGAAGACGAACGTGTCGTTGGGGCAGGGCGAGTACGCGATCTGCAGGCTCATGTCGTGGTCCAACTGTCCAGAACGGGCGCGAGCTTCCCGAAGCCCTCGGTGAGGGCGGTCAGGGCGTCGCCGATGCGCCAGGCGGCGCGGTCGCGCGGGCCGACGGGGTTCGAGACCGCCCGCAGCTCCAGCACGGGCACGCCGTGCGCGGCGGCGGCCTCCGCGACCCCGAAGCCCTCCATGGCCTCGGCGAGGGCGCGGGAGTGACGGGAGCGCAGCTCGGCGGCACGGGCGGCGGTGCCGGTCACCGTGGAGACGGTGAGGACGGTGCCGGTGAGCGCGCCGGTCGCGGCGGCGGTGTCCCGTACCAGGGCGGCGGGCGGGCGGTGGGTGACCGTGCCGAAGCCGAGATCGGTGACCGGCAGGAAGCCGTCCGCCGTGTCGGCGCCCAGGTCGGCCGCGGTGATCTCGTCGGCGACGACGAGCGAGCCGAGCGGCGCGTGCGGGGGGAAGCCGCCGCGATCCCGGCGGAGATCACCAGGGCGTAGGGGCGGCCGTCCAGCGCGGCGGCGGTCAGCGCGCCGGCCGTGGAGGCGGCGG
>NZ_JAOCQE010000349.1 GCF_025290915.1 Streptomyces sp. 15-116A
GAGGGCTGAGGGCGCGCGGAGGGCTGGAAGCTGCGGGTACGCGGAGGACTGAGGGCTGAGGGCGCGCGGAGGGCTGGAAGCTGCGGGTACGCGGAGGGCTGAGGGCTGAGGGCGCGCGGAGGGCTGGAAGCTGCGGGTACGCGGAGGACTGAGGGCTGAGGGCGCGCGGAGGGCTGGAAGCTGCGGGTACGCGGAGGGCTGAGGGCTGAGGGCGCGCGGAGGGCTGGGAGTTGCGCGTACCCGGAGGGCTGAGGGCTGGGGCGTGCGGAGGGCCGCGTGTGCACGCCGGTCCTGGCCCGTGCGCCCCCACCGCACGCCGGCCCACGCAACCCCCGTCTGCCCGAGACGCCTTCGGGTATCCGCACCCCCATGGGTCGCATCCTCGTGGGCACGTGTTCGTGGACCGATCGGGCGCTGGTCGCCAGTGGGTGGTATCCGGCGGGGCGGCGGGACGCCGAGGGGCGGTTGCGGCACTACGCCGAGCGGTTCCCGGTGGTGGAGGTCGACGCCTCGTACTACGCGCTGCCCGCCGAGCGGAACAGCCGCCTGTGGGTGGAGCGGACGCCGGACGGGTTCGTGTTCGACGTGAAGGCGTTCTCGCTGCTCACCGGGCACCGCACGCGCGATGCGGTGATGCCGGACGGGCTGCCGCCCGACGCCGGGGATCCCGGTGTGCTCGACGAGGTGTGGGGTCATTTCGCCGCCGGGATCGCGCCGTTGCGGCGGGCCGGGCGGCTGGGGAGCGTGCTGTTCCAGTTCCCGCCGTGGTTCCGGCCCGGCGTGCGGGCCGAGGCGTTTCTGGAGCGGACCGCCCGGCGGACCCAAGGGTGGCCCCTCGCCGTCGAGTTCCGGCACCCGGCGTGGTGGCAGGAGGAGCGGGCCGAGTCCACGCGCGCGCTGCTCGCGCGGTACGGCATGGCCGCCGTCGCCGTCGACATGAACCGGACGCTGCCGGCCTCGATACCGCCCGTCACGCCCGTCACCTCGCCCACGCTGTCCGTCGTACGGTTCCACGGACGCAGCCCCGCCTGGGGCACCGGGAGCAAGGAGGACCGCTTCCGGTACGCGTACGACGACCGCGAACTCGGCGAGTGGGAGCCGCGGTTGCGCGCACTCGCCGAGCGGGTCGATCAGCTCCACGTATTGTTCAACAATTGTTGCGGAGACGCCGCCGTACGGGCCGCGGAGGCGATGACACGCCTGCTCGGGCTGTCCGTACCGGTCACGGCCAAACCCTGACCTCGCGTCAGGCGCGGGCCAGCTCCGCCGCGCCGAAGGAGACGTCGAAGCGGTCGCACCAGATGCTGACGCTGCTGAACCGGGACGGGTCGACGTCCTCCGGCAGGACGTAGTTCTGGCTGCCCTTGTTGCCCTTGAGCTTGCCGAGGCTGACGTACCGGCCGTCGTCGAAGACGTGCCAGCCGGCCCGCCCCTCCTTCACCGGGGCGTCGGTCAACCAGACGCGCAGATCGGGGCCGTTGCTGGTGTCGAGCCGCTCCAGACGTACGACATGACTGCCGTCGGCCAGCCGCAGCAGCTTCACCGTGCCGGAGGTGGCGTGCTCATGGCTGATCAGCTCGCCGCTCGCCAGAGTCGTGGGCGCGGTGGGAGTGGGAGAAGCAGATGCAGAGGCGGAGGCAGAGGCGGACGCGGTGGGTGCGGGCGCGCTCGCCGCGCCGGCGGGCAGCGCCTCGCTCACCGTCTCGTCCTGCCACAGCTTCCACGGCTGGAACCAGTACAGCCCGAATCCCGCCCCGGCGACCGCCACCACCAGCACCCCGATCACCCACGGCCTCACCAGCGCCCCGCGCAACCGCCCCATACCGTCCGCCTCCTGGAAGTTCACTCGTCCCGCTCCTAATTCAACGGGCAGAACGGCGGGCGGAGGCCGCACGGCGGATGACGAAACTCTTACGTTCCCGGACTCCGTGTCCTGCCCTCGCGATACGCGTCGTTCGTGGCTGTTTGAGGGGAAGTTTCATCGCGGCCGCCGGGGTGCTCACCGACTCGACGGCCACCGTGATCGGCGCCATGATCATCGCGCCGTTGTCCACGCCGATCATGGGCATCGCCCTGGGGTCGGTGCAGCGCCGCAGGACGGGGTCGGCCCTTGTCGTCCTGGTCGCCGTCTCCGTGGTCGTCGCGCTCGGGATGCTGTTCTCGGTGGTGCCGCCGGCCGACTACGACCTGCTGTCCAACAGCCAGATCTCCTCGCGGACATCACCGCGGCTGATGAATCTGGTCGCCGCGATGGCGACGGGGCTGGCCGGGGCGGTGGCCCTGGCGCGGCGGGACGTCGCCGCCGTGCTGCCCGGTGTCGCGATCGCCATCTCCCTCGTACCGCCGCTGGTGGTGACCGGCGTCTGCCTGGGGCGGCTGTCGTGCTGGCTGGCGCTGGGCGCGCTGGCGCTGTTCGTGTCGAAGGTCGACACCGCCTCGCGGACCATGCACATCCACGTCCAGATCCCCGGGAGGCTCCCGCCGGTCCATGATCTGCTCGCCCGCCTGGAGGGGCAGATCCCGGACGGGGTCCCGGTCGTGGTGAACACGATGAGCGGCCAGCGGATCGAAGCGGGCCGGGTGGGCGACTGAGCGGCTGCCGCACGGGCCCGCGCCCCCGAACCACACGACTCGGCCGGTCAATGGGCCGCGGCCCGACCCGACGGCACCGGATCGTCCAGGAACTCGCGGATCGCGAGCGCCGCCAAGGTGACCACCGCCGTCCACACCACGACCGCCGTCGTCGGATAGCTCCAGGTGAACAGCACCACCGCCGCGACCACCAGGATCACCACCCCGATCCAGCGCTTGAACCGGTGCACGAACCGCCCGACCGGCCCCGTACGGAACCCCGCGGACTTCGCCACGTCCCGCAGCGCGCCGATGCTGCGGGAGCACCCGGTGCGGAGGAGCACGGCGACCCGCGACGGGCCCGCGAGGAAGGCACCGGCGGCGGTGAACAGGGCGGCGGCGCCGAGCGCCCGCGCACCCGCCCGCAGGAACCTGACCAGCGCGTCGTACACGGCGCCCGCCGCCGCCCGGGAGGTACCGGACGGCAACCGGTCGAGGTACACCCCGCGGGCGACGGTGAGGAAGACACCGAGCACCACCATGGCGACGAACACCGCCAGGGCCACCCCGATCAGCGCGTGCCGCCGGTTGAACGCCACATACACCCCGGCCGCCGCGACCAGCAGCGCGACGAGCGGCAGCCAGCCGCCGAGGATCTCCAGCACCCTCACCCAGGTCCTGACCGTGCCGATCTCCTCGGACGAGAAGACCACGAAGTCCGTGTGGACGGACGGGATCCGCGCGGCGGGCCCGAAGCCCGCGTCGACCAGCCGCTTCTTGACCTCGGCGACGAGGGGAGCGACGTCGATGACCACCTCGTCGTCCTTCAGCCGTACCGGTCCCTCCCCCTCGCCGGTCAGCGCCTCGTCGATCGCCGCGTGCACCCGGCGGTTGGCCTCCACCCAGACCGTTCTGAAGGCGCCGCTGGTGACCACCCGCTCGACGGTGCTGCCGACCAGCTGCCGCAGTCCGCTCTCGATCGGCCCGTCCAGGCCGCCCAGCAGCTCAGCCAGCCGCGGCGGCACGCCCTGCCCCTCCGCGGCCTCCGTCAGCTCCCGCACCAGCGCGTCCACGTCGATCCGGTCCAGGACGACGGTGGTGACGCGGTCGGTGACCGCCCGCTGCACCTCGGGGTCGTCGGCGAGCGGCCCGACGGTGGCGACGTAGCGGTCGGTGTCCTGCACGATGCTGTCCGCCCATACCGCGACCACCGACAGCAGCGAGAGGAGCGCGGCCAGGCCGATCAGCAGCGCCGCGCCGAGCGAGCGGAACGGGTGGTGCCGGGCGGCCGGCGCGGCACCGGCCGCCTCCAGGGCCCGCACCCGCAGCCGCAGCTCGTCCAGCTCGCCGCGTTCCCCGGGCGGCTGCTGCCCGTCACCGGTGTCCGTCATGCCCACCAGCAGATTCGGGCCCCGTCCCGCCCGCCACCGGGGCGATGCGGGCGGGTGAACGGCACCGAAATGCGAGGGCCGGGGTGCGGTGATGCAATGAGGTGACACCGTCACGGACAGGTAGCCACGACCACCGGGAGTGACATCGTGAGCGACGAGCACGACGCGTACGAGGACATGGGCCCGATCGACTACCTGGTCGTCGAGTTCCCGGGCAACCGGATGACGGGCGAGGGCTTCCCGCTGCTGGTCGATCTCGTGGACCGGGGCGTCATCCGGATCATCGACCTGATGTTCGTCAGGAAGGACGAGGACGGCTCCGTGACCGGCATGGAGATCGCCGACTTCGACCGCGACGGACAGCTCGACCTCTCCGTCTTCGACGGCGCGTCGTCGGGCGTACTGGGCCAGGACGACATCGAGGAGGCCGCGGTCGCGCTGGAACCGGGCAGCTCCGCCGGGATCCTCGTCTACGAGAACCTGTGGGCCGCCCCGTTCGCCGCCGCCCTGCGCCGCGGCGGGGCCAGGATGGTCGCCTCCGGGCGCATCCCGGTGGCCGATCTGATCGCCGCGCTCGACGCGACCGAGTCCGCGCGGTGAACTGTCGCCGATGAGTACCAACGGTCAGGAGGTACGCCATGCCAGGTCTCATCCGGGGCGTGGCCCGCACCGCCATCGTCGCCGGGACGGCGACCGCCGTGTCGAACCGTGTGACACGGCGGCAGCGGGGCCGCTGGGCGGCCCAGGGCTACGACCCGTACGGCCCCCAGCAGGCGTCGTATGCCGCACCGCCGCCCGCACCGGTCCCTCCGCCCCCGCCGCCCGCGTCAGGCACGCCGGATCCCGACATGTCCGCCAGGATCGAACAGCTCAAGCAGCTCGGTGAGCTCAAGGCCCAAGGGGTGCTCACCGAGGCGGAGTTCGAGCAGCAGAAGCAGCGCCTGTTGAACGGGTGACCTTGCCGAGACGGTGCCGATCGTGGCGGTGCGGCGTCCTCAGGTCCGCCCGAGCGCATCGGCGCCGCCCGCGACCTCCAGCACCGCCTTCCCGGGCACCCGGCGTCCGCGGAGGGCCTGGGCCGCCTCGTCGAAGCGCTCCCAGGAGCCCTGCCAGCCGAGTTCCACCGTCAGGGCGCCCTCCGCGGCGAGTTCGGCGAGGGTCGCCAGGTCCGCGCCCGCGTTGCCCTCGATCACGAACGAGGTGAGGGACTTGGCGGGGCCGACCGTCGCGTAGGGCGGGAGGACGGCCGGTTCGCCGGATGTCCAGCCGACGCTCTGCAGGCTGCCGCCCGGGGCCAGCAGGCGCCACGCCTCGACCAGTTGGGGGCCGCCCACCCCGTCGATGACGATGTCCACCGGGCCGTCGATCCCCCGCAGGCCGATCACCACCTCGTCCGCGCCGAGTTCCGCCAGCCCCGCGCCGCGCGCCTCGGACCCCACGGACGCGATCACCCGGGCCCCGGCCCGCGCCGCCAACTGCACGGCGAACCGGCCCACTCCACCGGACGCGCCCGTGATCAGCACCCGCTTCCCCGGCCCGAGCCCCGCCGCCCGCAGCGACC
>NZ_JAOCQE010000035.1 GCF_025290915.1 Streptomyces sp. 15-116A
TCCCAGCCGTGCCCGAGCAGCACCCGGTCGTGCGGGCGGGCGGCGGCGAACTCCCGTACGCGCGTGAGCGCGTCCTCGAGGGTGGGCGCGCCGGACAGGTCGAGGCCGGTGAGGGCGAGCCCCGTCGCCGTGGTGTGCACATGCGCGTCGGTGAACGCCGGGGTGACCAGCGCTCCGTCCAGATCGATCACCTCGTCGACACCGTCCGCGAAGGCGTCGGCGGCCCCCTCGGAGCCGACCCAGGCGACCTGCCCGCGCTCGACGACCATCGCGGTCGCGAAGGGATCCGCGGGACTGTGGACCTCGCCGCGACGGAGCAGGACGATGTGCGAAGGGGCGGTGCGTTCACTCATGCCCCACAGTCTCGCGCGTCGCCCGCCGGGCCCGGCACCCAGGTCGCCCGGCCGCTCCGGCCCGGCGACCTGGGTCAGACGCGCGGCGGCCGGGCCTCGTACGGCGTGGAGAGCACCACCGTCGTCCGCGTCGACACTCCCGCCAGGGAGCGGACGCGGGCGAGGAGTTCCTCCAGCTCGTGAGGGGTGGCGACGCGAACCTTGAGGATGTAGTTCTCGTCGCCCGCCACGCTGTGGCAGGCCTCGATCTCGGGGACGCCCGCGAGGCGGTCCGCGATGTCGTCGGGGGCGCTGGGATCGAAGGGTTTGACCGAGATGAAGGCCGTCATGGGCAGTCCGACGGCCTCCGCGTCGACGACCGCGGCATAGCCGCGGATGACGCCACGCTGCTCCAGCCGCCGCACCCGCTGGTGCACGGCCGACGTGGACAGGCCCGTGGCCTTGCCCAGGTCTGTGTAGCTCATCCGCCCGTCCTTGACGAGCAGCTGCACGATCTGTCGGTCCAGCTCCTCCATGGCGCAAGAACCTACAGTGCGCTTGATCTCCTCGGATACCTCAGCAGCCCAGGTCATACCCGGTTCGTGATCTGCCGTGGGCATGTGACGAACGCCACAGGCTTTGAACCGTCTCCGTGATGTTCTCGTGATTACCCCGGATCGGGGACGGGAAGTGCTTGCTGTGGTCGAGGCCGCAGTGCCGTCACGGCCCAGCCCGAGGGGGAGAACCCAATGCAGAGTCTTAAGCGCCCTGGTCGTACCGTGCCCAAGCGGCAGCAGCCGGTCGTCGAGCCCGAGCCGGAGGGCGTCGAACCCGACGCCCTGGACGAGGAATCCGACGCGTACGACACCTTCGAGATGTACCGGGTCATCTGCCCGGACTGCGCGCAGCCCATCGCCCTGCTGGCGGACGAGGAGGTCCTGCCGGAGCACGCGCTGTGCGCCTCTCCGTGGAACCCGTTCGGGCTCACGGTGTGCGCCGGCACCGGCCGCCGCGCCTCGGACGCGCGTCCGGCGGACGAGTCGGTCACACCCCAGGAGCAGGACACGGCCCTGCTGTTGACGCTCCCTCAGGGGCTCGACTGGCGCACCCAGCCGTTCTCGCACGTCGGCGGTCCGGGCTCGCGTCCGATCCGGGTCCCGGCCATGCGGCGCAACGCCGCCTGAGCGCACCGCAGGGGGCGGCGCCCCGCGCCGCCCTCCCGCCCGCTCGTGAACGGTCCCGGACGGCGCTCCCCGAGCAGCGGTCCGGTGTCCGGGCGCCGCGTCCCAATCGCACGGCACCGCGACCCGATCGCACGGCACCGCGCCCCGATTCCCGGGCCCAGCGTGCCGCCCCGGACGTCCGCGAACGCACGCCCTATTCCGGACGTCGGTGACCTGCCCGGTCGGTCCCGCGTTGCCCAGGTATGACGACCCCCACGTACTCGACGACCGGGCGTCAACGCCGTGTCTTCGTCCCGCCGCCCGCGGCGGCGGTCACGCCGGCCCCGCCGCAGCTCCCGGACCCGCCGATCTACCGGGACCTGATGCGGACCTGGGCCGATCGCGGTCGCACCCTGCCGGGGCGCCACGACCCGGAGTGGTCCCGGCTCGCGGCACCCTGGCGGGGGCTCGGTCAGTTCAGCGTGCCTCAGGTCCCGCGAGGTGACGGGCGATGACCATGCGCTGGATCTGATTCGTGCCCTCGACGATCTGCAGCACCTTGGCCTCGCGCATGTAGCGCTCGGCCGGGAAGTCGGCGGTGTATCCGTATCCGCCGAGGATCTGCACGGCGTCGGTGGTGACCCGCATCGCCGTGTCGGTGCAGTGCAGCTTGGCCATGGCCGCCTGCTTGGCGAACGGGCGTCCCGCGTCACGCAGCCGGGCCGCGGACAGGTACAGGGCGCGCCCGGCCTCGATCTGCGTGGCCATGTCGGCGAGCATGAATCTCAGGCCCTGGAAGTCGGCGATCGGCTTGCCGAACTGCCGCCGCTCCGTGGCGTAGCGCAGCGCCTCGTCGAGCGCCGCCTGGGCCAGGCCGATCGCACAGGCCGCGATGCCGAGCCGGCCGCCGTCCAGCGCGGACAGGGCGATCGCGAAGCCCTGGCCCTCCTCGCCGATGCGCCGGTCGTCGGAGACCCGTACGCCGTCGAAGTGGACCTGTGCGGTGGGCGAACCCTTCATGCCCATCTTCTTCTCGGGCGCGGCGGCGCTCAGTCCCTCGGCGTCCCCGGGGACCAGGAAGGCGGTGATCCCGCGTGGGCCCTCCTCACCGGTGCGGGCCATGACGGTGTAGAAGTCGGCGATGCCGCCGTGCGTGATCCACGCCTTCGTGCCGGTGATCACCCAGTCGTCGCCGTCCCGCACGGCCTTGGTACGCAGCGAGGCGGCGTCGGAGCCGGAGGCCGGTTCGGAGAGGCAGTACGCGCCGAGCAGACCGCCGCCGAGCATCGCGGGCAGGTGCTCGGCCTGCTGCTCCTTGGCGCCGTATGCGGCGAGCGCGTAGGAGGCGAGGGTGTGCACGCTGACGCCGAGACCGACGGTGAGCCGGGCCATGGCCAGCTCTTCGAGCACCTGGAGGTAGACCTCGTACGGCTGGTCGCCGCCGCCGTACTCGGAGTCGTAGGGCAGGCCGAGCAGGCCGGCCTCGGAGAGCAGGGTGAAGAGGTCGCGGGGGAAGCGTCCGGCGTCCTCCTCCTCGGCCGCCTTCGGGGCGACCTCGCGCTGCGCGATGTCGCGGACGAGCGAGATCAGGTCCCGGGCCTCGTCCGTGGGCAGTTGCCGGTCCACCGGCTGCGGGGCGCGGTCGGGCATGGCGACGCTCTCCTCCCTGTTCGGGCACTGGCGGTCGGGCCCGTGGTGGGGGCGGCTCCGCCGGGGTCGTTCTGACGCCTGGGCCGGGGTCGCCCCTTCGGGTCTCGAAGGGTGCTGACCAGCGGCTGTGCGCTGTGAGTATGCCCGATCGGGCACAGCAAGTCACTGGTTAACGACCGCTCACTTCGAGAAAGCTTTCCACACCCTTCGTACCCTGTCGCGGGGCCCGGCGCGCGGCGACGGCCGGCGCCGCCTCAGGGCCGGGTGTCGCGGCGGGCGGGGCCGGGGGCCGGGCAGGAGGGGTCGAGTTCCTCGATGGCGCGCAGCGTCCCGCCGAGCGTCTTCACCAGCAGGTCGCGCATGCTGTCCCGGGACAGTTCGGGGCGGTCGATCCAGGTCAGCGCCGCACCCTCGGCGCTGCACACCCAGGACAGCAGCCCCATCCGGGCCAGCGGACCGATGTCGCCGTGGCCGTAGGCGCCCTCGGCGATGGTCGCGACGATCGCCTCGCGCACCCCGTCCCGGATGGCGTGCACCTCGGCGTCGAAGCCGACGCCGCCGCTGACGATCGTGCGGTAGGCGGCCTGGTTGTGCTCGGCGTAGCGCAGATAGCTGTCGATCGTGCGGTGCACCCGCTCGACGGGCGGCAGTCCGGTCCCGCTCGCGGCGAAGGTGACCAGGTCGGCGACCGAGTCCTGGATGATCGCCAGGTAGTAGCCCCGCTTGGAGTGGAAGTAGTAGTAGATCAGTCCCTTGGCGACCTGCGCCTGGCGCGCGATGTCGTCCATGGAGAGCGCGTCGTACGACGTGTCGGCGAACAACCTCCGCCCGATCGCGATGAGTTCGGCGCGGCGGGCCAGCGAGCGCTCGGTGCCGCGCGCTCGCGGGCGCACGACAGGTTGCTGACTGATATTCAATTCCGACCCCGGGCTTCCTGCGGGCAGCGGGACATCCGCAGTATGGCAGGTCGGCCCGCCCGGTCAGCTCACAGCAGTCCGAGCTGGGTCACGAGCATCGCGACGACCACGACGAGGGTCCATCCCATGACGTGCTCGAAGATCTTCGGGCCGTCTTCCTGGGGCCCGCCGGTACGGACACGGGGGGCGGTGGCTGCGTTCGCGGTCATGGCTGCTCGCTGCTCTCGGTGGTGCGGTGGACTGCCCTGCGGGCGCTGTCCACCTTGCCACCGAGAGCGGCTTTTGTGGCGGAGACCTTGGTCACACGCCGAGCGCGCCGAGCGGCGTCAGCGCACGCCGACCGCCGCGAGCGCCCTGCGCTGCCGCGAGGTCGGACGGGCCGGGAAGTAGAGGTAGCACACCCCTCCGGTGCCGGAGACGACCTTGCCCGAGGCGTTGTAGCGCTTGGTCCTGAGCCAGATGTTCTCCCAGTCCCGGCGCCGGTAGACGCGCCGCACGGCCTCGTTGCTCGGCGAGGCGGGGTCGTTGGCGATCACGTCGCCGTCGGCGGTGAAGCCGATCACGGTCATCAGATGGCCCGCGGTGCCGTAGCCGGCGCCGGTCAGCTCCTTCTCCAGGAAGGACTGGGACGTTATGGCCGGGATGCCGGCCGCGATCAGCGTCTCCAGGTCGGTGAGCGAGGAGAGCCGGGTCACGACCCCCTGAAGTCCCTCGAAGGTGGCCGCGTAGGCGGCGTTGAACGGCCAGTTGCCGCAGCCGGCGTACTGGTAGTCGTAGGTGTACCGGGCGGCGTGGCAGATCTGCGGGTCGGCGTACGACGGGTCCACCCAGGCCAGTTGCTCGGGGGTCAGCCGCCCGCCCCAGTACTCGATGATCATTTGTGAGGAGGTGGGGCTGCACCAGGCCTCGCCGCCGTTGTCGTACTCGGGGTACTGGCCCTTGTGGATCTCCTGCGAGTAGCGCGGGACGATCAGTTCCTTCGCCAGGCCGGGCTCGGTGGCCGGGACCGTGAAGCGGTCCGGGATGTCGGAGCCCATGGCGCCGAGCCGCCACACGGTCGGGGTGAGCTTGGTGCCGGGGCGGCGGTACAGGGTCAGGCGCAGCCGGTAGGAGACGAGCCGCAGTCCGGAGGCGGGGTCGTCGACGGCGAGCGTGTCCGTCCAGACGCTGCTCCTGCCGTCGCTCTGGTCGTCCACCGAGGTCCGCCGGATGTCCTGGTCACCGGCCGCCCAGCGGCCCATGACGTACCAGGGGGTGTCCGTGCCGTCGGAGTACGTGCCCTTGAGCTCGACCTGCAGCCAGGTGCCGCCGGGGGTGTGGGCGTTCCAGGAGGCGATGGCCTCCGTCGCGGGGACGGCGAGCCGGTGGACCGGGGAGGTCCAGGTCGCGTACTCCCAGGCGGCGGTGCGGCCGGTGTGCGGGTCGGTGTAGTCGGTGGTGCCGGCGGGCTTGGCGATCACCAGGCCGGGGCGGGTGCCCGCGACGGCGCGGGTGCCGCGGGCGGTGCCGGTGCGCCAGTCGGTGTACGACGTCCAGGCCCGGTTGTCGACCGGGCGGGCGGCGGCCCCGTCGGGGTCCGCTCCGCCGGTGGGGAGCGTGGTGGTGGCGGTGCCCGCGGACGCGGGGCTCGCGCTGCCCGCGACGGCGGCGACGACCGCGGCGGCCAGAAGGGTTCTGCGGGACGGCTGTTCGGCTCTGCTCATGGGCGGAAGACCCCCAGGTGTCGAGTCGGGGCAGGTCCGTGCACGGCCGGTCGGACGGCGTGCGTCCACCGGTTCGGAGCGGGTGTGCGCCCACTATGAACACAGCCGGCCGAGTCCTGCCAGCACCCCGAGCCGTGCCGCGCCGACCAATATGGGACTCGACCAATGGCGGGAGCCGGGGCGGACAGGGCTGGATCTCGGTGGGGCTGCGGCCGGAATCCGGGGCGGCCTTGAGCGGACCCGGGCGCCTGGCTGGATCCCGGGCGGCCTTGAGCCCGACCCGGGGCGGTCTTGAGCCCGACCCGGGGCGGTCTTGAGCGGCCCCGGAGCGGCCTTGGGCCAGACCCGCAGCGGCCTTGAGCCCGACCCGGGGCGGTCTTGAGCCCGACCCGGAGCGGCCTTGAGCGGACCCGGAGCGGCCTTGGGCCAGACCCGGAGCGGCCTTGAGCCCGACCCGGGGCGGTCTTGAGCGGCCCCGGAGCGGCCTTGGGCCGGACCCGGAGCGGCCTTGAGCGGACCCGGAGCGGCCTTGGGCCAGACCCGGAGCGGCTTGAGCCCGACCCGGGGCGGTCTTGAGCGGCCTCGGAGCGGCCTTGGGCCAGACCCGGAGCGACCTTGAGCGGATCCGGGGCGGCCTTGGCCCCGACCCGGGGCTGCCCCCGGCTGGGCCCTGGTGGACGTGAGCCGGTCCGGGTGGGTCGGCTCGTTCTGGCAGGCTCTAGAGTGCTCCCGTCGTCGCCCCTCCCCCACCCCTGGAACCAGCCATTCACGCTCTCGTCTCTCGTATCCGCCGGCTCGCGCCGTCCTGCGGCCCCGTGCGGCTCGTCGGTGTCGACGGGCACGCCGGTTCCGGGAAGTCCACCTTCGCCGGGGAGTTGGCGACAGCCCTCGGCGGTGCCCCCGTGCTGCGGCTCGACGACATCGCCAGCCACGAGGAGTTGTTCGGCTGGACCGGGCGGCTGCTGAGCGAGGTGATCGAGCCGCTCGGCCGCGGTGAGACCGCGCACTACGCCCCGTACGACTGGCGGGCCCGCCGCTTCGGTCCGCCCCGCCCGCTGCCGCCCGCCCCGGTGATCCTCGTCGAGGGCGTCGGCGCCGGGCGGCGGGCGCTGCGTCCGTATCTGGCGCTGCTGCTGTGGATGGATCTGGCCGAGGAGGAGTCCTGGGCCCGCGGCCGGGCGCGGGACGGGGAGGAGCAGCGCGCGTTCTGGGACGGGTGGACCAGGGCGGAGCGCGAGCACTTCGCCGACGACCCCTCACGTCCGTACGCGGACCTTCTGGTGCGGCAGTGCGCGAAGGGATATGAGGTACTTGACGGTCCTGCTGTGACACCTGATCCGAACCGGACACTCACAGAGGGTGACGGCCCGTCCGCGATGTGTTGAACCTGTGAAGACGGGTGTCGGACAAGTTGCCTGAGTGCCCCAACTCGGCTTGACCGAGGGCCCGTACAGGTCTTACGTTCTCAATGTGCGGCTCTTCGGAGTCGCCGGCAGACGCGAAGCCCCCGGTTGTTCCCCCGTGATCGGGGGCTTCGTTCTGCCCTCTTCACATTTCCCGGGCGCCGAGCGACATCTCACGCTCACCCTGGGTGAGCGCGCCCGGTCCGCGCCGCCCCCAAAAGCCCGCCCACGGCCTGCACGGCACCCTGGGTCAGGCGCCGCCCCCGCAGGTACGATGCCCTCGGTGCGACCTACGGACGCTGCTTCGCGCACCTTGCAACTCCGGTCCGCGGCACAGCGGTTCGACCAAAGGCAGCCGACGGGCGAGGGGCCCGGCGGCAGACCGACGGGGGCACGGTTTGTGGGGGACGTGATGGACTTCGGCACGCAGGGCCCGCAGGCCCCGGCCGACCTCGCCTGGCTGCGAGGCGTGGACGCCTACACCATGGGCGCCTATCCGCAGGCGGAGGAGGAGTTCCGCACCGCGGTGCGGATCGACCCGGGGATGGCCGACGGCTGGCTCGGGCTGCACGCGCTGCGCGTGGACACGACCACCGCGCTGCTCAGGATGTTCCGCTACCGGGACCGCTTCGGCGAACAGCGCGCCCGGCACCGCCGTACCCTCAACTCCTGGTACTGGCTGGGCTGGTGGGTGCAGCCGGTGCTGGAGAAGCCCCGCGATCTGCTGCTGGCGCACGCCTCCCACTGGCTGGACGGCCGCCATGTCCCCGAGCTGGACCGCGCGCTCGCCGGGCTGCCGCCGGTGGACACCGACCCGCAGGTCCGCTTCCTGCACGCCTGCCGTGCCTATCTGGTGAAGGACTGGGAGCAGCTGGTGCGGCACACCGACCCGCTCCTGGACGATCCGATGCTCGGCATCGAGGCGGGTCTGTTCGGCGGGATGGCCCGGGTCCGGCTGGAGATGTACGGGCAGGCGGAACCGCTGCTGTCGGCCGCGCTGATGCGGTGCCGCAGCGAGCAGCCGCAGCGCAAGGAACTGCGCTACTGGCTGGCACGCGCCCACGAGGGCACGGGACGCAGCGCCGCCGCGCTCCCCCTGTACCGGGCCGTGCACCGGGTCGACCCGGCGTTCATGGACACCTCGGCCCGGCTCGCGGCGATCGCCGAGGGCGACGGCTACGACGATCCCGCCGACCTCGCCGCGATCACCCTCACCGGTGCGGGGCAGGACGTCCTGGACGGGCAGGACACCCTCGATCCGCTCTTCGGCACGGAGGGACGCGAGCTGCGGCTCGGCGACCTCGAGCCGCCGCCGGCCCCGATGCCGCCGGTCACCGGGCCGGGGGTTCGGGAACGGGCCGGGGCGCCGGTGTCCGCCGTGCCCACCGGGCCGACCGACGCGGCGTTACTCGAGGAGGCGCTTGCCGAACTCGAGCGCATGGTGGGCCTGGAGCCGGTGAAGCGACAGGTCAAAGCGCTGTCGGCGCAGTTGAACATGGCGCGGCTGCGAGCCGGGCAGGGGCTGCCGGTCCAGCCGCCCAAACGGCACTTCGTCTTCTCCGGGCCGTCCGGCACCGGCAAGACCACCGTGGCCCGCATCCTGGGCCGCGTCTTCTACGCCCTGGGTCTGCTCGGCGGTGACCATCTCGTGGAGGCCCAGCGGGCCGATCTGGTCGGTGAGTACCTCGGGCAGACGGCCGTGAAGGCGAACGAGCTGATCGACTCCGCGCTCGGGGGCGTGCTGTTCGTGGACGAGGCGTACTCCCTGTCGAACTCGGGCTACGGCAAGGGGGACGCGTACGGGGACGAGGCGCTCCAGGTGCTGCTGAAGCGGGCGGAGGACAACCGCGACCACCTGGTGGTGATCCTGGCCGGCTATCCCGAGGGCATGGACCGGCTGCTGGCGGCCAATCCGGGGCTCTCCTCGCGTTTCACCACCCGGGTCGACTTTCCCTCCTACCGGCCGCTGGAGCTCACCGAGATCGGCAAGGTGCTGGCAGCCGAGAACGGGGACGTGTGGGACGAGGAGGCGCTGGAGGAGCTGCGGTCCATCGCCGGGCATGTGGTGGACCAGGGGTGGATCGACGAGCTGGGGAACGGGCGGTTCCTGCGGACGCTGTACGAGAAGAGCTGCGCGTACCGGGATCTGCGGTTGTCGATGTATCCCGGGGAACTGGGGCGGGATGATCTGGCGACGCTGCGGTTGCCGGATCTGATGCAGGCGTACGGAGAGGTGCTGTCGGGGAGGGGGCCGCAGGATCTCACGTAGCCGGTGGTGCAAAGTGGCCCGGCGCTGGGGGTGGGCGGGGGTGGGTTCGCTCGCCCGCGCTTGCGGGGTGCCGCTGCGCCCACCCGTACCGCCCCAGCGGCACGACTGCCCGCAGCTACGCAGAATGCATCGCGTCGCCAGCCCCACCCCCCGGCGCCCGCAGCTACGCGGGTACCTGTCGGTGTGCCGGGTCCCGGACCTCCCCCACCAGCATCTCCAGTACGTCCTCCAAGGCCACCAGCCCCTGGACCTTGCCCGACGCGTCCGTCACCTGGGCCAGATGCGTCGCCGCCCGGCGCATCACGGTCAGCGCGTCGTCCAGAGGCAGTTCCGGTCGTAGCGTCGTCATCCGGCGCCACAGTCTCTGCGGGACCGCCCGGTCCGAGTCCTCCAGGTCGAGGACGTCCTTCACGTGCAGGTAGCCCATGAAGGCGCCGTCGCCGACAGCGACCGGGAAGCGGCTGTAGCCCGTGCGGGCCGTCAGCTCGACGATCTGCGCCGGGGTCACCGCCGGATCGACCGTCACCAGGGACTCGCGCTTCAGCAGCACGTCCGTCACCGGGCGGGAGCCCAGTTCCAGCGCGTCCTCGAGGCGTTCGGCCTCCTCGGGGTCGAGCAGGCCCGCCTGCCCGGCGTCCTCGACGAGCCGGTTGAGCTGCTCGCTGGTGAAGACGGCCTCGATCTCGTCCTTGGGCTCGACCCGGAACAGCCGCAGCACGCCGTGCGCGCAGGCGCCGAGCGCGACGGTGACCGGCCGGCACAGGCGGGCGAACCACACCAGACCCGGGCTCAGCCACAGCGCGGCCTTCTCGGGCGCGGCCATCGCCAGGTTCTTCGGCACCATCTCGCCGATGACGAGGTGGAAGAAGACCACGACGGCGAGCGCGATGACATAGCCGAGCGGGTGGATCATCCCGTGCGGCAGGTGGATCCACGCGAAGACGGGCTCCAGCAGCCGGGCGACCGTCGGTTCGGCCACCGCGCCCAGCGTCAGCGAGCAGACGGTGATGCCGAACTGCGCCGCCGCCATCATCTGGGGCAGATGCTCCAGGCCGTGGAGGACCTGGCGGGCGCGGGCCGTGCCGAGGGGTTCGATCTGGCTGCGGCGGACGGACACGAGCGCGAACTCGGCGCCGACGAAGAATCCGTTGGCGAGCACGAGCAGCGCGGCGAAGAGAAGTTGCAGCACGCTCATCCCGCCGCCTCCACGAGAGGCAGCGGCGCCGTACGGACCAGGCGGACGCGTTCGGCGCGGTAGTGGCCGACACGGCGGACCGAGAGCCGCCAGCCGGGGAGTTCCGCGCGGTCGCCGACCGCCGGGATCCGGCCGAGCAGGTCGGCGACCAGGCCGGCGACCGTCTCGTACGGGCCCTCGGGGACGTCGAGTCCGATGCGCAGCAGGGCGTCGACTCGGGCGCTGCCGTCGACGTCCCAGGCGGGGTTGCCGTCCTCGGGCGGGGCGGCGATCAGCTCGGGGGCGTCGTGGCCGTCGTGCTCGTCGCGGACCTCGCCGACGATCTCCTCGACGATGTCCTCCAGGGTGACGACACCGGCGGTGCCGCCGTACTCGTCGACGACGACCGCGATGGGCTGCTCGCTGCGCAGCCGCGTCAGCAGCGGCCGGACCGGCAGGGTCTCGGGGACGAGCAGCGCCGGGCGGGCGATCTCGTGCACCGGGGTGCGCAGCCGGTCGGGCGCGCGTACGGCGAGGGCGTCCTTGAGGTGGACCATGCCGGTGATCTCGTCGATGCGTTCCCGGTAGACGGGGAAGCGGGACAGGCCGGTGGCCCGGGTGAGGTTGACGACGTCCTGCGCGGTGGCCGACGCCTGCAGGGCGCTGACCTTCACGCGCGGGGTCATGACGTGCTGGGCGGTCAGCTCACCCAGGGACAGGGTGCGGACGAACAGGTCCGCCGTGTCCTGCTCCAGGGCGCCGTGCTGCGCGGAGTGCCGGGCCAGGGAGACCAGTTCGCCCGGGGTGCGGGCGGAGGCCAGCTCCTCGGCGGGCTCGAAGCCGAGCAGCCGCACCAAGCGGTTGGCGACCGCGTTGAGCCCGGCGATGACCGGGCGGAACACGCGGGCGAAGACGTGCTGCGGGCCGGCGACGAAGCGCGCGACCTGCAGGGGGCGGGAGACCGCCCAGTTCTTGGGCACGAGTTCGCCGATCACCATCTGCACGGCCGAGGCCAGCAGCATGCCGACGACGACCGAGACGCCGGGGACCGCTCCGTCGGGTATGCCGATCGAGGTGAGCGGGCCGTCCAGGAGCTGGGCGAGCGCCGGTTCGGCGAGCATGCCGACGACGAGGGAGGTGATGGTGATGCCGAGCTGGGTGCCGGAGAGCTGGAAGGACAGCTCCCTGAGCGAGGCGACGACGCGGCGGGCGCGCCGGTCGCCGTGCGCGGCGGCCTGCTCGGCGTCCTGTCGCTCGACGGTGACGAGGCCGAACTCGGCGGCCACGAAGAAGCCGTTGGCGAGGATCAGCAGGAACGCGGCTGCGAGCAGCAGCAGGGGGGTGATCATGATGCCGCCGCCTCCGCACAGGTGCGTCCCCCGTGGAAGGGGTCCGCGCTATGCCGGCAGGGGGCGGCGCAGGTACTGCAGGACGATCCGTCCATCGCCGGAGGGGGTCACTCCTCGGGTAGCAGGAACCCCTGGCGCACCGGGCGGGCGGCAGGGGCGGAGGCGCTCTCGTCGCGCCTCCGCCCAACAGATTAATCAAGACAGGGGCGACTGCGGCAGGGTGGACGCCCCGGACGCGTCCCGGAGGTCAGCCCCGGGGGGTGTCGGGGTGGGCCGTGGACCGTGCCTCGGCGAGCGCCCGCAGGGCGCGCGCGTCGGCGATGGCCTGCTGCTTGGCGATGCCGGGCTGGATGCCGAGCGCGGGCAGGCTGGTGCCGTCGCTGAGGTCGAGGAACACCCACGGGTCGCCGGGGCGGAGATGGACCTGGAGGATCTCCGCCCACTCCAGCCGGCGGCTGCTCGCGATGTTGACGACGGTGACGCCCGTCTCCTCGGCGACGACTTTCGGCCGGGACAGCGTCAGCAGCACACCGGCCAGCAGGGCGGCGGTGAAGACGAAGCTGATCTTCTCGCCGGGGCTGAGCTGCGGAAGCAGCAGCGCGATCACCGTGATGACCACGAAGATCGCGACGGCGGCCGTGAGCAGCACGGCACGGGTGCGGCCCGGCCGGAAGGTGACCGGCAGGGTGGGCAGATCAGACATGGCGCGCGGCTCCCAGGACGACTCTCGGTACGGCGCTCAGAGGCGGCAGGCGTGGATGGCCGTGGTGAGGATGGCGCGGGCGCCGATGTCGTACAGGTCGTCCATGATCCGCTGGGCCTCCTTGGAGGGGACCATGGCGCGCACGGCGACCCAGCCCTCGTTGTGCAGCGGGGAGACGGTCGGCGATTCGAGGCCCGGGGTGAGGGCGACGGCCTTCTCCAGCTGCTCGACCCGGCAGTCGTAGTCCATCATCACGTACGTGCGGGCGACCAGGACGCCCTGGAGGCGGCGCAGGAACTGCTGCACCTTGGTCTCGACGTTGTCGTCGGCCTCGGCGGCGCCGTTGACCCGGCGGATGACGACCGCCTCGGACTTCATGATCGGCTCGCCGAAGACCTCCAGGCCGGCGTTGCGCAGCGAGGTGCCGGTCTCCACGACGTCGGCGATGACTTCGGCGACACCGAGCTCGATGGCGGTCTCGACGGCGCCGTCGAGGTGGACGACGGAGGCGTCGATGCCGTTGTCCTTGAGGTGCTTGTCGACGATGCCCTCGTAGGAGGTGGCGACCGTCCTGCCGTTCAGGTCGGCGAGGGTGTGTGCCGTGCCCGGCTTGGTGGCGTAGCGGAAGGTGGAGCGGGCGAAGCCGAGCGGCAGGATCTCCTCGGCCTTGGCACCGGAGTCGACGAGCAGGTCGCGGCCGGTGATGCCGATGTCGAGGCGGCCGGAGGAGACGTAGATCGCGATGTCGCGGGGGCGGAGGTAGAAGAACTCGACCTCGTTCTCCGGGTCGACGATCCGCAGCTCCTTGGACTCGCGGCGCTGCTGGTAGCCGGCCTCATGCAGCATCTCCGCCGCAGGGCCGGACAGTGAACCCTTGTTGGGGACGGCGATGCGCAGCATGAGATCGGCTTCCTTCGCGTGGTTTCTCGTACGGGTACGGGTGTGGCTTACAGGTGGGCGTAGACGTCGTCGAGGGAGATGCCGCGGGCGACCATCATCACCTGGACGTGGTACAGCAGCTGCGAGATCTCCTCGGCTGCCGCCTCCTTGCCCTCGTACTCGGCGGCCATCCAGACCTCGGCGGCCTCCTCGACGACCTTCTTGCCGATGGCATGGACGCCCTTGTCGACCAGCTCGGCGGTGCGGGAGGTGGCGGGGTCGCCGTGGGCGGCCTTGTGCTGGAGCTCGGTGAAGAGCTCCTCGAACGTCTTCTTGGACATGGTGGCGCCCACTCTACGCGGTGTGCCGGTCCACCTAGCGCCACGGTTCAGATACTGAGCGGAGGGTGGCCGCGGTCGCCACCGCCGCCGTCACCGCCTCATGCCCCTTGTCCTCGCTGGAGCCCTCCAGGCCGGCCCGGTCCAGGGCCTGCTCCTCGGTGTCGCAGGTGAGCACGCCGAAGCCGACGGGCACACCGGTGTCGACGGAGACCTGGGTGAGTCCCTGGGTGACGCCCTGGCACACGTAGTCGAAGTGCGGGGTGCCGCCGCGGATGACCACGCCGAGGGCGACGACCGCGTCGTAGCCCCGGCCGGCGAGGACCTTGGCGACGACGGGCAGCTCCCAGCTGCCGGGGACCCTGAGCAGGGTCGGCTCGTCGATGCCGAGGTCGTGCAGGGCGCGCAGGGCGCCGTCCACGAGTCCGTCCATCACCTTCTCGTGCCACTGTGCCGCGATGACGGCGACCCTGAGGTCACCCACATTGCGTACGGACAGCTCCGGTGCACCCTTGCCGCTCACGTGTCTCCTCGGTGGTTCTCTTGCTGGTGCCGCTGGTCGGCACGGTTACTGATCGCCTTACTGGTTGCCGCAGGTCGGCACGGTCGGCGTGTCCAGCCAGGGCAGGTCGTGGCCCATCCGGTCCCGCTTGGTGCGCAGGTAGCGGAGGTTGTGCTCGCCCGCGGTGACCGGCATCGGCTCGCGGCCGGTGACCTCGATGCCGTGCCGGACGAGCGCGTCGGACTTGTCGGGGTTGTTGGTCATCAGGCGGACGCTGCGCACGCCGAGGTCGGCGAGGATCTGCGCGCCGGCGCCGTAGTCGCGGGCGTCGGCGGGCAGGCCCAGTTCCAGGTTGGCGTCGAGGGTGTCCCGGCCGCGCTCCTGGAGTTCGTAGGCGCGCAGCTTGGACATCAGGCCGATGCCGCGTCCCTCGTGTCCGCGCAGGTACACGACGACGCCCCGGCCCTCGGCCTGGATGCGGTCCAGGGAGGCGTCCAGTTGGGGGCCGCAGTCGCAGCGCTGGGAGCCGAAGACGTCGCCGGTGAGGCACTCGGAGTGCATGCGCACCAGGACGTCCTCGCCGTCGCCGATCTCGCCGTGGACGAGGGCGACGTGCTCGACGCCGTCGACGGTGGAGCGGTAGCCGTACGCGGTGAAGGCGCCGTGGGAGGTGGGCAGGCGGACCTCGGCCTCGCGGCGGACGGTGGGCTCGCTGCTGCGGCGGTAGGCGATCAGGTCCTCGATGGAGATGATCGTCAGCCCGTGCTTGCGGGCGAAGGGGATCAGCTCGGGCAGCCGCAGCATCTGGCCGTCCTCGCCGGCGATCTCGACGATCGCGCCGGCCGGGCGCAGTCCGGCGAGGCGGGCGAGGTCGACGGCGGCCTCGGTGTGGCCGTCGCGCACGAGCACGCCGCCGGTGCGGGCGCGCAGCGGGAAGATGTGGCCGGGGCGGACGAAGTCGTCCGGTCCGGCGGTGCCGCCCGCGAGGAGCTGGAGCGTGGTGGCGCGGTCGGCGGCGGAGATGCCGGTGGTCACGCCGTGGGCGGCGGAGGCGTCCACGGAGATGGTGAACGCGGTCTTCATGGACTCGGTGTTGTCGTCGACCATCTGCGGGAGCTTCAGCCGGTCCAGTTCGTCGCCCTCCATGGGGGCGCAGATCAGGCCGCGGCACTCGCTCATCATGAAGGCGACGATCTCGGGGGTGGCCTTCTCGGCGGCGATGACGAGGTCGCCCTCGTTCTCGCGGTCCTCGTCGTCCACGACGACGACCGGGCGGCCGGCCGCGATGTCGGCGATGGCCTGCTCGACGGGGTCGAGACCGAGGTCCTCGGGGCCGTCGGTGCTGTACAGGATGGGTGCCGCGGTCATGCGGGCGCTCCTTCCAGGGCGGGCCGCGCGTCGCGGGAGCGCAGCCACCAGTCGCGCAGGCCCCACAGGACGAGCGCGCCGTAGATGACGTAGACGAAGCCGGAGAAGGCGAAGCCGTTGGCGAAGTTCAGCGGGACGCCGACGAGGTCGACGAGCAGCCAGGCGAACCAGAACTCGACCATGCCGCGGGCCTGGGCGTACATGGCGACGATGGTGCCGACGAAGATGTACGCGTCCGGCCAGGGGTCCCAGGACAGCGACGGGTAGAGGGTGAACAGACCGCCGACGGCGAGGGTGCCGAGGGCCGCGGCGGCGGCCAGCGCCCCGCGCTCGCGCCACGTGGCGAACCGGACGGCGATGGAGCCGTCCTGGGCCTGCTGCCGGCCCCGGTTCCACTGCCAGAAGCCCCAGGCGGCGACCAGCATGACGACGATCTGCTTGCCGGCGCTGCCGGAGAGGTGGGCGGTGGCGAAGGCGGCGAAGAGGATCAGGCCGGAGACGAACTGGGCGGGCCAGGTCCAGATCGAGCGCCGCCAGCCGAGGGCGAGGGCGATCAGGCCGATCACGTTGCCGATCATGTCCGACCACTTGATGTGCTGGTCGAAGAGGACGAAGGCCTCGGAGTTGAGCCAGTTCACCGCGCGGCCCCCTCACCGAGGGCGCGGTCGCCGATCATGCGCTCGACGTACTTGGCGATGACGTCCACCTCGAGGTTGACAAGGTCGCCGCTCTGCTTGATGCCGAGCGTGGTCAGGGCGAGCGTGGTGGGGATCAGGCTGACGGTGAAGAAGTCGGGTCCGGCGTCGACGACGGTGAGGCTGATGCCGTCGACGGTGATGGAGCCCTTCTCCACGACGTAGCGGGAGAGGTCCGCGGGGAGGGAGATCTTCACGAGCTCCCAGTTCTCGGACGGCTTGCGTTCGAGGATCTCGCCGGTGCCGTCGACGTGCCCCTGGACGATGTGGCCGCCGAGGCGGGCGCCGAGCGCCATGGGGCGTTCGAGGTTGACGCGGGAGCCGACGGCGAGCGCGCCGAGGCTGGAGCGGTGGAGGGTCTCGGCCATCACGTCGGCGGTGAACTCGTCGCCCTCGCGCTCGACGACGGTGAGGCAGACGCCGTTGACGGCGATGGAGTCTCCGTGCTTGGCGCCCTCGGTGACGACGGGGCCGCGCAGCCGGAAGCGACAGGCGTCGTCGAGGGTCTCGACGGCGGTGACCTCGCCCAGCTCTTCGACGATTCCGGTGAACACTTCCCGGGTCCTCCTGCCTCTCGGGCACGGACTCCGGGGCTGTCGATGACGACAGAAGGTACGGGCAGGGACACCGGGAGCGACGCCGGACGACGGGTCGCCTCGACGGCGAACCGGTACGGCGGCGCGCATGGATGCCCGCCCGCCGCGCACTGCCTCCCATCCGGACTTTAACCGTCGGTCCAGGAATTTCACCTGGTCAACCGGCCGCTGGAGGCGACCGGGTCGCGGACTGTAACCGCCGGTTCGGACTTTCACCGACCCCGGAGTGCGCTGCTACTGGTACAGGGCCAGTGTGCCACGCCCGGTCGCCGTCGATGCGGGCGAGGGGTGTGGAGTGGCTCACAGCCGGTGACACGCGACCTGCCGAGCGTGGCGGGCGCCCCAACTCCCCCGGCCCGGCGGACCCTTGAGTGCTCACCAGATTGGTCCATACCTATTGACGCTGTGGTCTAGTCCTCTTAGGGTCTGCGCCAACTTCCGTGGAGAGGAACCGACTGTGCCGTCCCCCTCACAGCCCGGGGCGAGACCCGCCCTGCTCGCCTCCGCCGCCGCCGTCGCGGGCCTGCTGCTCGCGGGCCTCCCGGCCACCGTCTCGCACGCCGCCGACCAGGAGTCCTGTCGCCCCGACGGGCTCTACAAGACCGCCGGGGTCGACGTCCCCTACTGCTCCGTCTACGACGCGGACGGACGGGAGAAGATGGGCGCCGACCACCAGCGCCGGGTGATCGGCTACTTCACCGGCTGGCGCACCGGAAAGGACGGGAAGCCCGCCTATCTCGCCTCCGACATCCCCTGGGACAAGATCACCCATATCAACTACGCGTTCGCGCACGTCGACAAGGGCAACAAGCTCTCCGTCGGGCCGGACGGCGCGACCAACGCGGCGACGGGGATGACCTGGCCGGGCGTGGCCGGTGCGGAGATGGACCCGGCGCTGCCGTACAAGGGCCACTTCAACCTGCTGAGCAAGTTCAAGAAGCAGCACCCGGACGTCAAGACGCTGATCTCCGTGGGCGGTTGGGCCGAGACCGGCGGCTACTTCGACGCCGACGGCACGCGTGTGAACTCCGGCGGCTTCTACTCGATGGCGACCAACGCCGACGGCTCGGTGAACCAGGCCGGCATCGACACCTTCGCCACCTCGGCGGTCGACTTCATCCGGAAGTACGGCTTCAACGGCGTCGACATCGACTACGAGTACCCGACGACGATGAAGGACGCGGGCAACCCGCTCGACTGGTCGCTGGCCAACGGCCGCCGGGCCGGGCTGGTCAAGGGCTACGCCGCCCTGATGAAGACCCTGCGCGAGAAGCTGGACCGTGCGGGCGCGGCCGACGGCAAGCACTACCTGCTGACGGTGGCGGCGCCCTCCTCCGGCTATCTGCTGCGCGGCATGGAGACCTTCCAGGTCCAGAAGTACCTGGACTACGTCAACATCATGTCGTACGACCTGCACGGCGCCTGGAACGAGTACGTCGGCCCGAACGCCTCCCTCTTCGACGACGGCAAGGACGCCGAACTGGCCGCCGCGGGCGTCTACTCGACCTCCCAGTACGGCGGGATCGGCTACCTCAACACGGACTGGGCGTACCACTACTTCCGCGGCTCGATGCCCGCGGGCCGCATCAACATCGGGCTGCCGTACTACACGCGCGGCTTCAAGAACGTCACCGGCGGCACCGACGGGCTGTGGGGCAAGGCGCCCTCGACGAACTGCCCCGCCGGCTCCGGGCTGACCAAGTGCGGCGACGGCGCGAGCGGCATCGACAACCTGTGGCACGACCTGGACACCAACGGCAAGGAGTCGCCCGCGGGTTCGAACCCGATGTGGCACGCCAAGAACCTGGAGAAGGGCGTCGTCGGGGACTACGTGACCGACTACGGCTTCCCCGCCGGCACCAGGCTGACCGGCACCTACGCCCGCAAGTACGACTCCACGCTGGTCGCGCCCTGGCTGTGGAACGCCGAGAAGAAGGTGTTCCTGTCCACCGAGGACGAGCAGTCGGTGAAGGCCAAGGCCGACTACGTGGTCGACCGGGGCATCGGCGGCACGATGGTGTGGGAGCTGGCCGGCGACTACGACTGGAACGCGGCCAAAGGGCAGTACGAGCCGGGCTCGACGCTGACGACCGCGATGTACGAGAAGTTCAAGTCGGCCTCGCCGTACGGCGCGAAGCGCGCCACGACCGATCTGCCGTCCGAAGCCCTGAAGATCGACGTCGAGTTCGGGCAGTTCCCGCTCGGTGACTCCAACTACCCGATCAGCCCCAAGCTGAAGATCACCAACAACACCTCGGCGACGCTGCCGGGCGGCACGGAGTTCCGGTTCGACTACGGGACGTCGGCACCCGGCAACGCCAAGGACCAGTCGGGCTTCGGTACGACGGTGATCCGCTCCGACCACACGGGCGGCAATGTGGGCGGCCTCAAGGGCGACTACCACCGGGTCTCGCTCAAGCTGCCGGCCTGGCAGTCGCTCGCGCCCGGCGCCTCGGTGGAGCTGGACTTCGTGTACTACCTGCCGGTGTCCACGCCCTCCAACTGGACGGTGACGTTCGGCGGGAAGACCTACGCCCTGGCCGGTGACCTGGCCCGCGGTTCGACCGTGGTCGAGCTGGGCGGGGGCACGCCGACCGACCCGCCGACCACGCCGCCGCCGGGAGACTGCACGGCCCCGGCCTGGAACGCTTCGACCGAGTACGGCGGAGGCAGCACCGTCTCCCACAAGGGCCGTACCTGGAAGGCCCAGTGGTGGACGAAGGGCGAGGAGCCGGGCACAACCGGGGAATGGGGGGTCTGGCGGGACCAGGGAGCCTGCTGACCCTGGTCGCCCCCCTGCGAGACCGGCCCGGCGGCGGTGACGACGGCCCTTGCCCGCCGCCGGGCCTCACCACGTGACGGTGATGGCTGTGTGTCAGGGTGTGAGCCATGAGCATGACCAGTGCCACCGCCGACGAGTTCGAGACGCACCGCCCCCGTCTGTTCGGGCTGGCCTACCGCATGCTGGGCTCCGCGGACGAGGCCGAGGACGTCGTGCAGGACGCGTATCTGCGGTTCCGCGGCACGGACCGCGCGGGGATCGAGCACCCGGGTGCCTGGCTCGCCAAGGCCGTCACCAACCTGTGCCTCACCCGGCTGACCTCCGCCCGGGCCCGCCGCGAGCGCTACGTCGGGACCTGGCTGCCGGAGCCCGTGATCACCTCGGACGGTTCGCTCGGGCCCGTGGAGTCGGCCGAGCAGCGCGACGCCGTGTCGATGGCGATGCTGGTGCTGCTGGAGCGCCTCACGCCGGTCGAGCGTGCGGTGTACGTCCTGCGGGAGGCGTTCGCGTACGCCCACCGGGACATCGCCGGGGTGCTGGACCGCTCCGAGGCCGACGTCCGTCAGCTGTACCGGCGGGCCGTGCGCAGGGTGGGTGAGGCCCGGAGCCGGTTCGAGGCGCCGCCCGAGCGGCAGGAGGAACTCGTCAGGTCGTTCCTCACGGCGGCGCGTGAAGGCGATCTCGCCGCTCTGGAGAAGATGCTCGCCGCCGACGCGGTCTGGTGGAGCGACGGCGGCGGCAAGGTCTCCACAGCCCGGCGGCCGGTCGAGGGCCGCGACAAGGTGGCCCGGCTGGTCGCGGGCGGGACCCGGAAGTTCGCCTCGCATCTGGACTTCACGGTCGTCGAGGTCAACGGCACGGCCGGGCTGGCCGCCTGGGCCGATGGCACGCTCATGGGCGTGGCTGCGTTCGCGGTGAGCGGCGGCCGGATCTCCCACGTGCAGGTCGTGATGAACCCGGAGAAGCTGGAATTCGTGCGAGGTCAGCTGGCGCGGGTGTAGGCCCCTTTCCCGGAGAGGTGTCACAAACGGGGGTGGCTGTCCGGTCCCAGCTGGCACGGGGTGCTCCGCCGGGGAGTGCCCAGCGTCCGAAGGGACTGAACAGCGATGACCACGATCCTGGTGACCGGCGGTACCGGAACGCTCGGGCGGCATGTGACCGAGCGGCTGCGGGCGGGCGGGCACGAGGTGCGGGTGCTCAGCCGGCACTCCCAGCCGTACGCCGTCGATCTGCGCGAGGGCGGCAGCGCGCTGGACGCGGCCGTGACCGGGGTGGACACGATCGTGCACTGCGCGACCACGCCGCGCGGCGACGAGCAGGCGGCGCGGAATCTGATCGCCGCGGCGCGGCGGGCCGGGGTGACGCACTTCGTGTACATCTCGATCGTCGGCGTCGACCGCGTGCCGTTTCCCTACTACAAGGTCAAGCTCGCGGTGGAGCGGCTGGTCGAGGAGTCGGGGCTGGGCTGGACGATCCTGCGCACGACGCAGTTCCACGACCTGCTGGTCAAGATGTTCCAGGGCGTGTCGAAGCCGCCGGTGATGCTGCTCCCGGCCCGGGTGAAGGACCAGCCGATCGAGGTCACCGAGGTCGCCGAGCGGCTGGCCGAGCTGGCCCAGGGTGCGCCCGCGGGGCGCGTCGACGACATGGGCGGTCCGGAGGTGCGCACGTTCGAGTCGCTGGCCCGGTCGTATCTGCGGGCCACGGGGCGTCGCCGGCCGGTGGTGAAGGTCCCGTTGGGCGGCGCGGCGTACCGGGCCTTCCGCGCCGGGGGCCATCTGGCTCCGGAGCACGCGGTGGGCAAGGGGACGTTCGAGGACTTCCTCGCGGCGCGTGCGGGGAAGGGCGGCGGGCGAGCGGGCTAGGCCCTGTCGTCAAATTCCCGCCTGCCTGGCGACGCCATGCACGCTCCCCCACTGCCTTAAGGGCGTGGGAGGTGCCCCCACTCGCCGCACCGGGCGCCGACCACGTACAACCAGTACGCCGGTCGACGCCCGGCACGCCGAGAGCACGCACCTGACGCCGCCAGGCCCGCCCTCCGGGCGGACGACGGGAATGTGACGACAGGGCCTAACGCGCGCCGAACAGCTCGTCCTGGGCCTGGTCGCGGGCGGTCAGCAGTGCTCCCCTGAGCACGGCCGCCCCGCCCAGGGCACTGGGCCGCACCTCGGTCGGCAGCGGCGACATCCGCACCAGCCGCTCCCGCACCCGCCGGGCGAGCGCCTCTCCCCCGGCCTGCCCGACCTCCCCGCCGAGCACGACACACCCCGGGTCCAGCAGAGCCACGACGGACGCGACCCCGACGACGACACGATCGGCGAGGTCGTCGAGGAAACGGCCGGCGACGACGGACGCGGGATCCGCGGACTCGGCGGACTCGGCGGCTGATGCCTGCCCGGGTGACGATGCCTCCCCGGACGACGCCTCTCCGACCGCCCCCTTCCCGGCCAGCGCCCGCACCGCCGCCCGTACCGCTCCCGCCGCCTCGGGATCCGCCCCCGGGTCCGGCCGCACCCCGTGTTCCGCCGCCAGCTCCGCCACCGCCGGTGCTCCCGCCAAGGAGTGGAAGCCGCCCGTGCAGTCCGTGGCCGACGGGAGGCCGGACGTACCGGGGACCGGGAGGAAGCCGATCTCGCCGGTGCCGCCGGAGGTGCCCCGGCGCAGGGTGCCGTCCAGGATCACGGCCGCCCCCGTGCCGTGGCCGAGCCACAACAGCACGAAGGTGTCACGGTCGCGGGCGGCGCCGTCGCGCTGTTCGGCCAGGGCGGCGAGGTTGGTCTCGTTCTCCACGCTGACGCGGGCCTCGGGCAGGCGTTCCTGAAGGGCGGCCACCAGCCGGCGGTGCCAGGCGGGCAGGGCACCGGAGTCCCGCAGCTCGCCGGTCGCGGGGTCGATCAGACCCGGCGCGCCGATGCCCACGGTGTGCAGCCGGTCCGCGCCGGCCTCCTTCAGCGCCCGCTCGACCAGCGCCACCGCCTGCTCCACCGCCGGTCCCGTCCCGGCGTCCCCGGTGATCGGCACGGATGCCTCGGCGAGCACCTCGCCGACCAGGTCGGAGACGACCACGGCGACACCCTCGGTGCGTACGTCGAGCGCGGCCAGATGTGCCCGGCCGGCGACGATCCCGTACAGCTTGGCGTTGGGCCCGCGCCGCTGCTCCCCCGCCTCTCCGACGACCGCGATGAGTCCGGCGGCGCTGAGGCGCTCGACCAGGTCCGCGACGGTCGGCCGGGACAGTCCTGTGAGCTGCTTCAGCTGGGCTGCCGTCAGCGGGCCCCGCTGCTGGAGCAGGCCCAGCGCGAGCCGGTCGTTGATGGCTCGGGCGGTGCTGGGGGATGCGGGCATGCCGGGATCCTAGCCGTAAAGCCCTTATCTTTCAGGCAGGGTTCCTGATAGTTTACGGCGGCGCCGTGCCCATGGACGGCGGCGCCTGGGAGACGGACGGCCGGGAGGGGCGGGACGATGGGGACGGGCACAGGGGTCCACGATCAGCGCGAGGTGAGGCGGGCGCGGTACGCCGTGGCCGCCGTGTTCGCCGTGCACGGCGCGGTGACCGGCTCGTTCGCCACCCGCGTCCCGTGGATCCAGGATCATGCCGGGGTGAGCGCCGGGCAGCTGGGCCTCGCCCTCGCCTTCCCCGCGATCGGCGCCTCCCTCGCGATGCCACTGGCCGGGAGCATCAGCCACCGTTTCGGCGCCCGCAACGCGCTGCGCGGACTGATCGCCCTGTGGACGCTGGCGCTGGTCCTGCCGTCCCTCGCGCCGAACATGCTCACGCTGTGCCTCGCCCTGTTCGTCTACGGCGCCACCGCGGGCATGTCGGACGTGGCGATGAACGCCCTCGGCGTGGAGGTGGAGAACCGCCTCGACAAGTCGATCATGTCGGGGCTGCACGGCATGTGGAGCGCGGGCGCCCTGATCGGCTCGGCGGCCGGTACGCTCGCCGCGCATCTCGGCGCGGACGCCCGGCTGCATCACGCACTGGCCGCGGCCGTACTGACCGTGGTGGGTGTCGCCGTGTGCGCCTGGGTGCTGGATCTGCAGCCCGCGGCGGACGAGGAGCCGCCGCCGCGGTTCGCGCTGCCGCCCCGCTCGGCGCTGCTGATCGGCGCGATCGGGTTCTGCGCGGTGTTCGCGGAGGGCGCGAGCCTGGACTGGTCGGCGGTCTATCTGCGCGACCAGTTGGAGACGTCGGCGGGTCTCGCCGCCGCCTGCACCACCGGTTTCACACTCACCATGGCGATCGCCCGGATCGCCGGGGACCGTGTGGTCGACCGCTACGGCGCCGTGCGCACGGTCCGCGCGAGCGGCTTCGTGGCCGTCGCCGGCGGGCTGCTGATCGTCCTCGCGGAGCACCCGGCGATGGCCATGACCGGCTTTGCCCTGATGGGTCTGGGCATCGCGGTGGTCGTGCCGCTGTGCTTCGCCGCGGCCGGCCGCAGCGGCTCCCATCCGAGCCTGGCGATCGCCGGTGTCGCGACCATCACCTACACCTCCGGGCTGATCGCCCCGAGCGCCATCGGCCTGCTGGCCCAGGCGACCAGCCTGATGGTGTCGTTCGTCCTGGTCACGGTGCTGTCGTGCGGCCTCGCCGGGTTCGCGAACGTGCTGCGCGCGGGCGACCGCACGACTGTCACGCGCCCGGACGCAGCAGTTCCCGAGCCGCGGCCCTGAAGGTGTCGCTCCAGGGTGCCGGGCGCAGCGTCCCGGCGTCCAGGCGCACCAGGACCCGGCTGCCCCGGGCGTAGGTCAGCGTCCCGTCCGCCGAGCAGAAGCGGAAGCCGTAGGTGAGGCCGGTGGTGCCGAGCCGGTCCAGCCACAGGTGGACGGCGTAGTCGCCGGTGCGGGTGACCGGAGCCTCGTAGCTGATCCGCAGCTCCCTGACCGCGTTGCAGGCGTCACCGGCGGCGGCCCAGTCGCCCTCGAAGCGGATGCCGTTCTCCTGCCACAGCTCGGTCCAGGCCCGCTCGACGAGCAGCGGGTAGCGGGCGTTGTGCAGCAGGCCGAGCGCGTCGAGGTCGTCGAAGTGGACGGTGACGGGGATCAGCCGGCCGTGGGAGAGAAGGGGAGCGGGCGGGGCTTCGGCGGTCACGGGTGGGTCTCCTGGAATGGGCCTTGCGGTGGAACGTTCAACCATCCCATCCTAAGCAGGCGCTCAGCACCCTTCGGGACCAGGGACAATGGTCGGCGGCCACTGCCCGCACGACGAAAGCGACCCCTCATGGATCTCGGCGTCCGCTGGAAACTGCACGGCGACGGACGCACCCCGGCTCCCGGTGCCGTCGTCCGCCCGGACGAACGGCTCTCCTGGCCCCGTACGGCGGGCCTCGGCGCCCAGCACGTGGTCGCGATGTTCGGCGCGTCCTTCGTGGCCCCGGTGCTGATGGGCCTGGACCCGAATCTCGCGATCATGATGTCGGGCGTGGCGACGATGGTGTTCCTGCTCGCCACGCGCGGGCGGGTGCCCAGCTACCTCGGCTGCTCGCTGTCCTTCGTGGGCGTCGCGGCGGTCATCCGCGCCGACGGGGGCTCCAGCGCCACGGTGACCGGTGCCGTGCTGATCGTCGGTGTGGCGCTGTTCCTCGCCGGGCTGGCCGTGCAGCGGTTCGGGGCGCGGATCATCCACGCGGCGATGCCGCCGATCGTCACCGGCGCGGTGGTGATGCTGATCGGCTTCAACCTGGCCCCCGTGACGGCCTCCACGTACTGGCCGCAGGACCAGTGGACGGCCCTGCTGGTGATGCTCTTCACGGGTCTGGCCGTGGTGTGCCTGCGCGGCTTCTGGTCCCGGATCGCGATCTTCCTGGGCCTGGTCTTCGGCTACGGCCTGTCCTGGGCCCTCGACCGGATCTTCGGGAAGATCCACTCCGTGGACGGCAGCGGGAAGCTCACCGACCACTGGCGCCTGGACCTCTCCGCCGTCGGGCAGGCCGACTGGATCGGGCTGCCCTCGGTGCACGCCCCGTCGTTCGAGTGGTCGGCGATCCTGGTCGCCCTGCCGGTGGTGATCGCGCTGATCGCGGAGAACGCCGGGCACGTCAAGGCGGTCGGCGAGATGACCGGCGACCCGCTGGACGACAAACTCGGCACGGCGATCTCCGCCGACGGCGTCGGCTCGGTGCTGTCCACCGCGGTCGGCGGCCCGCCCACCACCACCTACTCCGAGAACATCGGCGTGATGGCCGCGACCCGCGTCTACTCCACGGCCGCCTACTGGGCCGCCGCCTGCTTCGCCCTGCTGTTCGGCCTGTGCCCGAAGTTCGGCGCGGTCGTGGCCGCCATCCCGGGCGGGGTGCTCGGCGGCATCACCGTCATCCTGTACGGCATGATCGGCCTGCTCGGCGCGCAGATCTGGATCAACGCCAAGGTGGACCTGCGCAATCCGCTGAACCTCGTGCCGGCCGCCGCGGGCATCATCATCGGCGTCGGCAATGTCTCCCTGGAGATCACCGACACGTTCTCGCTGAGCGGGATCGCGCTCGGCACCATCGTCGTCATCACCGGCTATCACGCGCTGCGCGCCTTCGCGCCCGCCCACCTCAAGACGCAGCAGCCGCTGCTCGACGAGGGCACGTCCACGTACGACGAGGGCTCTCAGCGCGCCAGTTCGTAGGCGTACGACGCGGTGAAGGTGCCCGGCGCTCCCTTGCAGCCGTCGGACTCGCCGGGCAGCTTCACCCACAGGTAGGCATCGATGCGTGCCTCGCCGGTGCTGAGCGTGGGCGCTTGGCCGAGCTTGCGGCCCGCCGGGTCGCACCACTGGCCGTCTGGCGGGGCACCGGCGCCGTTGCGGCTGGTGTCGATCACCGCGCCCAGGCTGGAGGGGCCGCCCAAGGCGGCGAGCACCGCCCTGTTGTGGGCGATCTCGTCGGCCGTGCTGTGGAAGTTGGAGACGTTGCTGAAGATGCCGTCGGAGGAGGCGGTGGAGGCGGCACCGGCCTCGCGCAGCCAGCCGGCCTGCGTGGCGGGCGAGTTCCAGCCGGAGTGCCCGGCGTCGAAGTAGACCCGCGCCCGGGGGTTGGCGTCCTTGATCACCCGGCCGGCGCGGGCCAGTGAGGCGAAGCGGTCGGCGCGCTGCCCGGCGGAGAGGCACTCGGCCTGGGCGACGGAGTCGGGTTCGAGGATGACGATGACCTCGCCGCTGCCCAGCCCCGCGGCGAACTTGTCGACCCAGGCGTCGTAGGCGTTGAGGTCCGGGGCTCCGCCCTGGGAGTGGCCGCCGCAGTCGCGGTCGGGTATCGCGTACGGCACGAGGACCGGGACCCGGCCCTGGGCGGCACCGCCGGCGGTGATCGCGCGGACCCGCGAGGTGACGGTGTCCGGCGAGTAGTCGGCGAACCAGACCGCGGCGGGCTGGTCGGCTATGCGCTCCTTGATCACCGCGTGGCGCGGATCGCCGGGGTTGGCCCGCACCCAGTCCAGGACCCGGGACTGGGGGTGGAGGTAGAGGCTGGTGGAGACGGGCGCCGAACGCGGTTTCGGGTCCGTCTTCTTCGGAGCCGGCTTGGCACTCGCCTTCTTCTTGGCCTTCGGCGAGGGCGACGCGGAGGGCGAAGGGGACACCGACGGCACATTCGGCAGCGGTTCCAGCGACGGCGACGAGGTCACCTCGGGCCGCGCCTCGTCGGAGCCCCGCCCCTCACCGAGGGCCGAGATCATCCCCGTCGCCGTACCGACCGCGACCACGACAGAAGCCGCCGCGACCATCGTGCCGCGCCGGGCTGCGCCTCTGCGCTCGGCCTTCCGCGCGGCCAGGCGCTGCGCACGCGAGCCTGACACAGTACTGCTCCCCTCCCCCGCGACGGGCGCGTTCCCCCGATCCGGGGAAGCGTCGGGCCCGCCGCCACTGGCTCCACCCTAAAGGTGGGACTCTGCGCTCATGGCGCAATGCGAGCAAGTCCTCACGTCCGTAGACGGGGTCATCTCCCGTATGCGCGCCCTGGACGCGGCCCTTCCCGCCCGGGACGGCGTCGCGGTGTTCAACCGCGTCTACCTCGCCGTCACCGAGGAGGTGGACCGGCACATCGACACGGGCCGGTTCGCCGATCCACGGGCGGCGATCACGCTGGACGAGCGGTTCGCCCGGCGCTATCTGGACGCCGTCGACACGGTGTTCGAGGAGCGTCGCCCACCGGCCTGCTGGCGCCCGCTGCTGCAGTTCCGCCGCCACCCCGGAGTACGTCCGCTGCAGTTCGCGCTCGCGGGCATCAATGCGCACATCGGTCACGATCTCGCGCTGGCCGTCGTGGACAGTTGTCGTACGCTCGGCTGCGAACCCGTCCAGCTGGAGGACGAGTTCGACCGGGTGGGCGATCTCCTCGTGTCGCTGGAGGAACGCATCCGCGAGGATCTGATGCCCGGCCCGGACGTGCTGCAGATCGCCGATCCGCTGACCCATCTGGTGGGTGCCTGGAGCCTGGACAGGGCCCGGGACGCCGCCTGGACGGCGGCCCGGGCCCTGTGGGCGCTGCGGCATCTGCCGGACGTGGCCGAGGAGTTCACGGCCCGCCTGGACACGGCGGTCGGCTTCGCGGGGCGCATCCTGCTCACCCCGCTGCCGGACTGAGCGGCCCGGCCTCCTCGGGCCCCGGCCGCGTCCGGCTCAGTCCTCGGGGAGCTCGACGGGCGCGATCTCGTCGTAGACGTCACCCGGGCCGGGGTTGGACGGGTCGGTCTCGCCGCCGAAGTGGTGCATGACGCCCCACACGGCGTTGAGCGCGGTCTGCACGGCGCCCTCGGCCCAGCCGGCCGTCCAGGAGATGTCGTCGCCGGCGAGGAAGATGCCCCGCTTGTCCTCGGGCAGCCGGTCCTGCATGAAGTGGGTGAACAGGCGCCGCTGGTAGCGGTAGTGGCCGGGCAGGTTGGCCTTGAACGCGCCCATGAAGTAAGGCTCGTTCTCCCAGGAGACGGTCACCGGGTTGCCGATGATGTGCTTCCTGATGTCGACCTTCGGGTAGATCTCGCCGAGCGACTTCAGCATGACCTCCATCCGCTCGTTCGCGGACAGCGGCAGCCACTTCAGGCTGTCGTCGCACCAGGTGTAGGACAGGCAGATCACGGCGGGCTTGTCCGGGCCGTCGTCGAGGAGGTAAGTCCCGCGCGTCATACGGTCGGTGAGCGTCATCGACATGACGTCCCGGCCGGTCTCCTCGTCCTTGTCCAGCCAGAACGGCCGGTCCACGGGCACGAAGAGCTTCGAGGACTCCATGTAGTGGGTGCGCTCGATCGCCGTCCAGTGGTCGATCGGGAACAGCGAGTCGTCGCAGGCGATCTTGGACAGCAGCATCCAGGACTGGGCGGTGAAGATCGCCGCCTGGTACGTGCGGATGTCACCGTTCGCGTCGGTCACCGTGATCCGGTTGCCGGCGGTGCGGTGCAGCCGCGTCACGGCCGGACGGGGCTCGCCGTCCACGTGCAGGGACTTCAGCGAGGTGCCGTAGGGCCAGTGGACGATCTTCTCCGGCTCGCGCTCCCACAGGCGCAGCGGCAGCTGCTGGGAGCCGCCGACGATGCCGCGGTGGTGGTCGTCGGCCTCGGTGTAGACGACGCGGAGGATCTCCAGGATGGAGTTGGGGAAGTCGGTGTCCCAGCCGCCGGTGCCGAAGCCGACCTGGCCGAAGATCTCGCGGTGCCGGAAGGACTTGAAGGCCTCGGAGTCGCAGAGGAAGCCGTAGAAGGTCTGGTTGTCGAGCTTCTCGACGAGCTTCGCCCAGATCTCGCGGATGCGGGGGACGTCACGCTCGCGCATCGCGCGGTTCATGTCGGAGAAGTCGGCGCCCTCTTCGAGGCACTTGTTCCACGCCTCGGCGACGTCCCGATAGACCTGCGGCAGATCGTCGATGGTCTCGGCGTAGTGGCTCTCGCCCTTGAGGTCGACGACGGTCGACGGGGTCGCCTCGGCAAGGGGGTTGGGGAACGGGCGGGTCTCGAGACCCACCAGGTCGATGTAGTGCTGGAGCGCCGTGGAGGACGGCGGGAAGCGCATCGCGCCCATCTCGGCGGTGAGCGACGGGTCGCAGCCGTCGAAGCCGACGGTGCGCAGCCGGCCGCCGATCTGGTCGGCCTCGTAGACGACGGGCTTGAGGCCCATCTTCATCAGCTCGTACGCGGCGACGATGCCGGACAGGCCACCGCCGATGACCGCGACCTCGGTGCCGTGCTCGGTCGCGGGTATCTGGCCGAGGCCCGCCGGATGGGCGAGGAAGTCGTCGTACGCGTACGGGAAGTCCGGGCCGAACATGGTGATCGGCGGCTGCTGCTCGTCGGTGTGCTCGACGGCGTTGGGCACCGTGGACGTCATGGGGTACGGACTCCTTGCGCGTGACTTACGGGAGGACGGGGCGGGGTTCAGACGAGGGACCCGTACAGGCCGGGGCGGCGGTCCCGCAGATACGGGTTGTTCTCGCGGGAGGCGGCGAGGAAGGCGGGGTCCACGTCGGCGAGGACGAGTTCCTCGGCGCGGCCGGCCCGGGTGCGGGCGATGCCGTCGGGCCCGGCGAGGGTGGACAGGCCCACGAACTCGAACTCGCCCTCGGGACCGACCCGGTTGACGTACGCGACGTACATCTGGTTCTCGAAGGCCCGCACCGGCACGACCGATTCGGCGACGAACTGGAAGGGGTGCATCTGGGCCGTGGGCACCAGCAGCAGGTCGGTGCCGGCGAGGGCGTGGGCGCGGACGTTCTCCGGGAACTCGACGTCGTAGCAGATCAGCAGGCCGACGGTGAGGCCGTTCAGCTCGGCCTGGACGATCTGCTGCTCGCCCGGGGTGAAGTGGTCGCGCTCGAAGCAGCCGAAAAGGTGGGTCTTGCGGTAGTTCGCGAGCCGGGTGCCGTCGGCGGAGATCAGCTGCACCGCGTTGTACACGGTCCCGCCGTCCCGCTCGGGGTAGCCGAAGGCGATCGCAAGTCCGTGCCGGGCGGCGATCTCGGCGACCGCGTCGGCGGCGTCGCCGTCGGCGGGCTCGGCGAGGCGGGCGATGTCGTCGCCGATGGCGTACCCGGTGAGGAACATCTCCGATGTGACCAGCAGCGCGGCGCCCGCCGCCGCGGCACGGCCGGCGGACTCGTCGAGGACCTTGAGGTTCTCGGCGACGGATCCGGGCCGTCCGGAGCTCTGGAGCAGGGCGGTGCGCATGCGTGTTCCTCACCGGTACGCGGGGGTTCTGGGGGCCAGATAGACGGTACGTTCGGGCCGCTCGGCCGGACAAGGAGAAGCCGTTGCGCGCCGGTGAGCGGATCGTTGCGTACGACACGGGGTTCGCGTCGATTCGTTGCGCGGCCCTGGTGAGGCTCCTGTCCTCCCCGGGGCGCAGGCCGGCCGACAGGTTCTCCGCCGCTCGGCGGAGGGCGGTCCCGACCGGGGGGCGATGTACCGGTGGCGCGGCGGCGGAACAGTGGTGGGCGTTCGGTTCACCGGGTCTCCGTCCGCTGAGAGGATCACCATGAAGCGCCGCCGTACGACCACCGTGCTGCTCTGTGCCGCGCTGCTGCTCACCGCCGCCACGACGGGTGCCGCCGTCGCCTCCGGCCCGCACGAGGACCGGCCGGAGCGGGAGGCCGCCGCGCTCACCGGCACGGCGAAGCTCTACCGCTCGGCCGGCGACGACATCACCTTCTCCTTCGACGCGCACCTGGCGAAGGAGCACCGCGACGACCCGCTGAAGGCCACCGGCACCTTCACGTTCAGCCACTACCTGAACGGCGAGGGCGCGAAGGCGAAGGGAACGGTGGACTGCCTGGTCACCGGCGGCAAGGTGGCGGTCGTCTCCGGGGTCATCACCTCCTCGGACCTGCCGGGAGCCGAGGGCAGGCGGGTCGGCATCACCGTCCACGACCGCGGCCCCGGCGAGCGGGACCGGCTCGGCTACAGCTGGGCGGCGACCGGCAGCCCGGCGGAGACGAAGGACCTGCCGAAGTGCGCGGGCTCGGCCCCGTTCGAGCAGGTGAAGCGAGGCTCGGGCGACTTCACGGTGCTGCCCTGGCAGCCGGAGCTGTAACGCCTGTTGTGGCTCACAGCTCCCGCAGGCGGGCGATGATCTCGCGGAGCAGGGCCGGGTCGGTCGCCGGGCCGTCGGTGCGGTGCGGTGGGTCGACGCGGACCAGGCCGGCCTCCGCGAGGTCGGCGAGCAGGACGCGCAGGACGGTCAGCGGCAGGTCGGCATCGGCCGCGAGTTCGACGACCGGCCGGGGGCCCCGGCGGCGCAGCAGGTCGAGGAGGGTGGCGCGGGCATGGTCGACACCCGGTCCTGCCTCCGGTTCCCGGGCGCTGACCTGGGCGAGCAGGTCGATGGCGGGGCCCCGGGGCCGGGTGCGGCCCCGCGTCACGGTGTACGGGCGCACCATCGAGCCGGTCTCGTCCTCGTACCAGTGCTCGTCGTCGCTCACGGCCGCGCGGACACGCCCTGCGCCTGCTCGGGCTCGTCCGGCTCATCGGACTCGTGCGGCTCGTCCGGCTCGTCGGGCTCGTCGGGCTCGTCGGGCCCCAGGTCGGCCAGCACGCCCGCGGGGAGCCGTACGACGGCGGTCGTCCCGCCGTACGGGGACTCCTCCAGGGTCACGTCGACGCCGTGGCGTGCGGCGAGCTTGCCGACCACGTACAGGCCGAGCCGGTCGTGCCGGGCGGGGTCGAACTCGTCGGGGTGGGTGAGCGTGCGGTGGGCCTCGTGCAGGCGGCCGGAGCCGAGGCCGAGGCCGCGGTCGTCGATGCGCAGGACGAAGCCGCCGCGCTCGGGACCGGAGCGCAGGGTGACCCGGGTGTGCGGGGGCGAGAAGGCGGTGGCGTTCTCCAGGAGCTCGGCGAGGAGGTGGACGACATCGGCGACGGCGTCCGCGGCGATGCCGACGCGGTCCATCGGGGGGACCTCCACGCGCGCGTAGTGCTCGATCTCGCCGACCGCGGAGGCGACGACGTCGGCGACGGGCACCGGGCGGCGCCAGCGGCGGCCGGGAGCGGCGCCGGAGAGGATGATCAGGTTCTCGGCGTGGCGGCGCATCCGGGTGGTGAGGTGGTCGATGCGGAACAGTTGCTCCAGCACGTCGGGGTCGTCGGTGCGCCGCTCCAGGGTGTCGACCAGCTGCAGCTGGCGGTGGACGAGGGTCTGGTTGCGCCGGGCGATGGTCAGCAGCGCGGCGAAGAGTCCGCGGCGCAGGGTGGCCTGGTGGACGGCGGCCTCCACGGCGGCGAGGCGGGCGGCGTTGAAGGACCGGCCGACCTGGCCGATCTCGTCGGGCCGCGCCTCGGCGTCGTCGAGCGGCGGTGCCTCGGCGGCCGCGTCCACCTCCTCGCCGGCACTCAACCGGGCCATGACATCCGGGAGCTGGCGCGTGGTCAGCACGTCGGCGGCGTCCCGCAGCTCTTCGAGGCGGCGGGAGATCCGGCGGGCGCCGCGCACCGCCCACCACAGGGACAGCCCCATGGCGGCCAGCCCGAGCGCGCCCACGACGGCGGCCTTGGCGAGCTCCCGGTGGGCGAAGTCCCGTCCGCGTTCGGCGGAGTTGAGCGCCGACTGGGTGCAGAGCTCCATGTAGCGCTTGACGGCCCGGTCGGTGGTCGTGCGCCAGGATCCGGCCGCGACGGCCTCACCGGCGCGGTCCGGGCCCGCCCGCAGCAGCGCGTCCTCGCTCCGGGTCAGCGCGGCGTACAGCTCTCCGCGCCGGAACTCCTCGAACAGGGACCGTGAGTCGGCGGGCAGGTCGGGGACGTACGTCCGCTCGAAGACCCGGCGGTCCTCGATGGTCGCGGTGAGCGTGTCGTACTGCCGGTCGGTGAGTCCGCCGGCGGCCCGGGCCCCGGCGACGAGGGCGTCCTCGCGGGAGACGAACTCCCGTACCCGGACCAGCTCGATGACCACCTGTGCCTCGCGCGCGAGCTGTCCGGCCTGGAGCGCGGTGAGGGAGGACTGGACGTCGAATCCGGGCTCGACCAGGGCGCCGTACTCCTCGACGGCCCGGTCCCAGGTCAGCTCGCGGGCGAGCACGCGCTGGCGCAGGTCCTCCAGCTCACCGGCCTTCCCGGCCATGGTGTCGAGGGACTGTCGCTGGCGCTCGGAGAGCCGGTCGCGGTCACCGTGCCGGATCGCGTCCCGCATGGCGTTCAGGGCGCGGTCGGTGCGGCGCTGCTGCTCCATGAGCGCGAGGGTCGCGACGCGGTCCGTGCCGCCCAGGTAGGCGGCCGCGAGCCTGCGTTCGATCTGGATCCGCCCGATCGCCGTGTCCACGGGCGTGCCGAAGTCCTCGTAGACACCCTGGAGCCGGACGAGCGCGCGCAGTTCGCCGGTGACGGACACCATGGCGAAGCTCCACAGCGTCAGCAGGGCGAGGGCAGGAGCGAGCGCGAGGGCGACGATCCGTGCGCGGACCGTGGCGGGACGGCCGAAGGGCCGGCGCATAGATCTCCCTGGGGCGGTCGGGTGACGGGCGGCAGAACCGGTTACCGGCCGGTGTTACCGGCCGGTAGAGATCGGCGCACAACCTACGGGATCTCACGCCGGGACCGCAATGGCCGCAGCAGCATCAGCAGCACCGCCGTCACCAGGTACGGCAGCGCGAACACGGTGAAGGCCGTGCCGTGACCGCCGTGCGCGGCGACCAGCGCGTATCCGCCGAACACCGTGATCGTGGCCAGCTCGGTGCCCAGTCCCGCGACCGAGGTGAGGGTGGCCCGCCCGGTGTCCTCGATACGCCGCTGGAGGCGCGCGTCGGCCAGCACGGTCGCCGCCTGGAAGCCGCCGAAGGCGAGGGCGACCAGGAGCAGCCCGGCCGGTGTGCCCGCCGCCGAGCCTGCGGCCAGGGCGAGTCCGGCGCCGGCCAGCAGCGCGGCGAGACCGCGGGTGCCGAGGCGTTCGCCCTCCCCCGCGAGCAGGCTTCCGGCGGTGGCACCGGCCCAGATCAGCAGGAGCAGACAGGGCACGGTCCCGTCCGCGACTCCGGTGTCCCGCACCAGCAGCGGGGTGTACTCGTCGAGGGCGCCCCACACCGCGCTGACGGCCGGGACGAGCAGCAGCGCGCCGCGCACGGAGCGGTCGGCGCGGGCCTCGGCGAGCCCGGCGCGCAGGGTCGCCGTCCAGCTGTCGTGCCCGGGAGCCGGTGTGCGGTGCTCGGGGAACCGGGTGGCGGTGGCCGCCGTCGCCAGGCACACCAGCACGCTGGCGGTACCTACGGCGGCGTGCCCGCCCCAGGCGAGGACCGGCCCGGCCAGCCCCATCGCCGCCATCACGGCGACCAGACCGGCCGCGCGGGCCCGGCCCATGACACGGGCGTAGCGTTCGGCGGCGTCGAGCCGCTCCAGCTCGTCGTAGACCAGCGCCTCCAGTGCGCCGGACGAGAGTGCCCCGCCGGCGCCCCACAGCACGAAGCCCAGCGCGAACGCGCCGTAGGACGGCAGCAGCACCCACAGGGCGAAACCGGCGGCGGTGAGCAGCGGGCCGAGCCACAGCAGCAGCCGGCGCGAGACGGCGTCGGCCCAGGCACCGGACGGCACCTCCAGCAGCACGCCGGTGACCGACCAGAGGGCGAACAGCGAGGAGATCTGCCAGACCGTAAGACCGGTGTCGCTGAACAGCAGCGCGTACACCGGGTAGAGCAGGACGAAGTCTTCGAGGAACGCGTAACCGTACAGCGTGCTCGTCAGCCGCCGGACGCGGAGATCGGGCACGCGCGCGGGCGTGAGAGTCATGAGGCCTTCCCGTAGGGGCGGTTCGGACACCGGACGCTTCAGGGCGTACGGCGGCCGAGGCGGCCCTCGGGAGGCGCGGCTGGTGGATCAATGTCGCCAGGTCATGTCACCGATGGTAGACGCCGGGGGGCTCCACGCGGAGGGGCTTTTCAGGGCTGCCGGGCGGACGGCTGAGGGGGCAGCACCACGTCCCCGCTGCGCTTGAGCCGCTGCCAGGGCAGCCGGTACCCGTTGATCGCGGTGAGGCAGGCCTGGAGCAGCACCAGGTACATCACCTGCCGGTAGACGACCTGTTGCAGGGGCAGGGCCCACAGCGGCCGGAGCGACTCGCCGTCCAGGCGGAAGGCGTACACCGCGCAGACCGCCTGCACGGCCAGCACGCCGGTCCAGGCCAGCGCCGTGCGCAGGGGGTCGCCGAAGACCAGGCCGTAGACGGTCAGGACGTCGATCAGCGGGGCCAGCAGCGGGGTGAGGATCTGGAAGACGGCCAGCAGCGGCAGGCCGAACCGGCCGAAGTGGCCCGCGTGGCCCCGCTCGACCACCGCGTGCCGGTGTTTCCAGGCGGCCTGCATGGTGCCGTAGCTCCAGCGGTAGCGCTGGCGCCACAGCTCGCGCAGCGTCACCGGCGCCTCGGTCCACGCCAGGGCGTCCGGCGCGTAGCGGATCTCCCAGCCGGCCCGGTGCAGGGCCATGGTGAGGTCGGTGTCCTCGGCGAGGGTGTCGCCGCTGAGCAGCCCGGCGTCGCGCAGCGCGTCGGCGCGGAACGCGCCCACCGCGCCGGGGATGGTGGGCAGGCAGCGCAGCAGGTCGTACATGCGGCGGTCGAGGTTGAAGCCCATGACGTACTCGATGTGCTGCCAGCGGCCGAGCAGACGCCGCCGGTTGCCGACCTTGGCGTTGCCGGCGGTGGCGCCGACCGCGGGGTCGGCGAAGGGCTGGACGAGGCGGCGGACGGTCGAGGGGGCCAAGACGGTGTCGGCGTCGAGCATGACGACGAGGTCGTGGGAGGCGCGCCGGATCCCGGTGTTGAGGGCGGAGGGTTTGCCGCCGTTGGGCTGCCGGACGACGGTGACCGCCTCCAGGCCGAGCGACTCCGCGATGTCGGCGGTGCCGTCGTCGGAGCCGTCGTCCACGACGACGATCTCCACGGGGTGGTCGCTCGCGGCGAGGGAGCGGACCGTCTTGGCGATGCACAGGCATTCGTTGTACGCCGGGACGACCACGCTGACGGGCCGGGTGACCGGGGGCCCGCGTGGCGGCTCGGGGCGGCGGTGCGCGTGGTGCCGGGCCAGGACGACCAGCAGCACGCACCGGCCGAGGACGAGCACGCCGACGACCAGCAGCAGGGCGCCGGCGACCGACACCGCCGTGGCCGACACGGTCACCGCGGCCACGAACACCCGGCCCTGCCACAGGGTCTGTGTGTCGACGGGGCGGGTGAGGGTCTCGGTGCCGACGACGTCGGCGAGGGTCGTGAAGCGGTACCCCTGGTCCCGCAGCCGGGGGATGAGGATGTCCAGCGCCCGGACGGTCTGGGACCGGTCCCCGCCCGCGTCGTGCAGCAGGACGACGGCGCCCCGGCCCGGCTCCCTCGGCGTGGCCGCGTCGGCGATCGCCCGGGCGCCGGGCCGCTGCCAGTCGTGGGTGTCCTGGTCGATGAAGGCCAGCACATACCCCTTGTCGCCGAGCCGCCGGGCCACGGACCACTCCGGGCCGTCCAGGGCGGAGGTGGTCGCCGAGTACGGCATCCGCATGAGCGAGGTCGTGATGCCCCCCGCCCCGGCGAGGGCCAGCTGGGTCAGGGACAGCTCGCGGTCGACGGCGCTCGCGGACTGGGTGGTCAGGTCGCGGTGGGAGAAGGTGTGCACGCCGATCTCGTGACCGGAGCGGATCACCTCGCGCAGCACGCCGGGGTGGCGCACGGCCTGCTGCCCTGTGACGAAGAAGGTGCCGGGTATGTCGTGGCGGTCGAGCACGGCCCGGATGCGGGGCGTCCAGACGGGGTCGGGGCCGTCGTCGAAGGTGAGGACCACCGTGCGGTCCGGTGCGCGATACGTGCGCGGGGTGCCGCCGGTGGTGTCGACGAGGGGGCCGCCGCCGGTGACTTCGCGGGGGACGTCGCCGGCCGGCTGGTCCGCGCGGCGTTCCTGGTCACCGGCGAAGCCCCGGGTGGTGTACCCCTCGACCAGGAGCACGGAGACGACGAAGGCGAACAGGACGAGCGGGACGAGCACGCGGAACCGGTGCCGGCGCGGCAGCGGCGACCGGGTCCGTCGCGGGCCGGGGGTCGCCGGTGGCCGGCGGAC
>NZ_JAOCQE010000350.1 GCF_025290915.1 Streptomyces sp. 15-116A
CGGCGACGGGCCCGTGTGCCCGTACGGCCGAGACGGAACCGGCACGCCGGGCGCGGCTGCGCGTCACGCTGGAGGCACCCGCGCCCGGACCGGACGAACCGGCGCCGGGGCGCGGCAGGTTGGCGCACGCGGACGGCCGGGTGACGGAGTTCCAGGGCGGCCGGGTGACGGGCCGTATCCCCCGGACGGCGACCCTGCGCCCGACGGTCGTGCCGCTGGAGTGGCACCGCATGGGCGATCCGCCCGCCCGCCGCCCGGTCCGCGAGCTCGGCAACGGACCGACCGATCTGGCCCTGCTCGCCAGCGCCTTGGAGCGCGCCGCCCGCGAGGTCTCGGCGGCCGAGGTCCCGTCACTCCTGTAACTCCCGTACCACTGCCCCGTGTTGCCGTCACGACACGATCACGATCGCGGACTTGACACGAGACGCACTCTTGCCGCCTCGACCCGCCGGGCGTAGACCAGAGCGCACGGGACAGCGCTCGACGTTCGACGAGGTACGAAGAACGGGGCAGTGATGCGCAAGGCGAGCAGGATCATCCGGATACGCAGGTCGCCCGAGAACCCCTCGGCGGCTCCCCGCACACGCAGAGCCGCACGGACCGCCGCCGCCCTCACGGCGGGTGTGCTCGCGCTCTCGCTCACCGCGTGCGGGGGCGACGACGACGGCGGCGACAAGAAGGAGGGCGGCGGGGACGAGACCCGCACCAACGTCACCCTCCCCAAGCTGGACGGCGAGACCCTCGAGGTGGCCGCCGTGTGGACCGGCGCCGAGCAGGAGAACTTCAAGAAGGTCCTGGCCGAGTTCGAGAAGCGCACCGGCGCCAAGGTGAACTTCGTGCCCGCGCAGGACCCGATCATCAACTTCCTCGGCTCGAAGGTGGCGGGCGGCGCCCCGCCGGACCTCGCGATGCTGCCGCAGCCCGGCGCCATCAAGCAGGCCGTCGACAAGGGCTGGGCCAAGCCGCTGGGTGACGCGGCACTGAAGGAGCTGGGCGAGAACTACTCGCAGGGCTGGCAGGACATCGGCAAGGTCGGCGGGAAGAGTTACGGCGTCTACTACAAGGCCGCCAACAAGTCGCTGATCTGGTACAACGCCAAGGTCTTCGACAACGCGGGCGCCGCCGAGCCCAAGACCTGGGACGACCTGCTCTCCACCGCGCAGACGGTGTACGACTCGGGCGTCACCCCGTTCTCCGTGGGCGGCGCGGAGGGCTGGACGCTGACCGACTGGTTCGAGAACGTCTATCTCTCCCAGGCCGGCCCGGAGAAGTACGACCAGCTGGCCCGGCACGAGATCAAGTGGACCGATCCGTCGGTCAAGGAGGCCCTGACCACGCTGGCCGGGATCTGGGGCAAGAAGGACTACGTGGCACGGGGCGCCCTGCAGACGGACTTCCCGAACTCGGTCACGCAGACCTTCACCGGCGGCGACCAGCCCAAGGCGGCGATGGTCTACGAGGGCGACTTCGCGCAGGTCAACATCGTCGAGGCGGGCGCCAAGGTCGGCACGGACGCCAAGGTGTTCCCCTTCCCGGCGGTCGGCGACACGGCGCCGGTGGTGTCCGGCGGTGACGCGGCGGTGATCCTGAAGGACTCCAAGGCGGCGCAGGCGCTGGCGACATGGCTGGCGTCCCCGGACGCGGCGAGCATCCAGGCGAAGCTGGGCGGCTATCTCTCGCCGAACAAGAACGTGCCGAACTCGGCGTATCCGAACGAGGTCCAGCAGAAGATCGCCAAAGCGCTGATCGAGTCGGGCGACGACTTCCGCTTCGACATGTCCGACCAGGCCCCGCAGGCCTTCGGCGGCACACCCGGCAAGGGCGAGTGGAAGGCGCTGCAGGACTTCCTGAAGAACCCGAAGGACGTCGCGGGCACCCAGCAGCGGCTGGAGGCCGACGCGGCGGCGGCGTACGGGAACTGATCCGGCGATGGCGTCGGACACGGCGGCGGGGACCGGGAAGGTCCCTGCCGCTCCCAGGTCGCGCAAGAGCGTCACCGGCACCCGGAGGACCGTCGCGGCGCTGTTCCTGCTGCCCGCGCTGGTGCTGCTCGGTGCGCTCGTGGTCTACCCGATCGGGTACTCCGTCATCCGCAGCTTCTACGACCAGTCCGGCGACGGCTTCGCCGGATTCGACAACTACCAGGCGCTGTTCACCGACGACGGCATCCGCACGGCGCTCAAGAACAACATCATCTGGGTGGTGTTCGCGCCGACGATCGCGACCGCGCTCGGTCTGATCTTCGCCGTGCTGACCGAACGGGTGCGCTGGGGCACGGCGTTCAAGCTGGTCGTCTTCATGCCGATGGCGATCTCGATGCTCGCGGCGGGCATCATCTTCCGGCTGGTGTACGACCAGGACCCGGACAAGGGCGTCGCGAACGCGGTGTGGGTGGGGGTGCACGACACCTTCGCCCAGTCGTCGGCGTTCCCGAAGGCGCACCCGGGCCGTGAGTCGCCGCTGGAGCCGGCGGGCGGCGGCGCCTTCATCACCAAGGACACGGTCAGCGCGGGCGACACGGTGACGCTGCCGCTGGTCGGGGTGGCCCCCGATCTGATGCCGGACGACGCGAAACGGGCGGCGGCGCCGAAGCCGGAGGGCGACCGGATCACCGGCACGACCTGGCAGGACTTCACCCGCGGCAAGGGCGTCGGCACGCTGAACGGCGTCGACGGGACCGAGCTGGGCTACGCCGGAATGAAGATCGAGGCCGTCAAGGACGGCAAGGTGGTGGAGACGGCCACCGCCGCCGGCGACGGCACCTTCTCGCTGTCCGCGAAGGCCGACGGGGCACAACTCCGGCTCTCGGCGAGCAACTTCAAGGAGCCGTACAACGGCGTGGACTGGCTCGGCCCGTCCCTGGTGACGCCCGCGATCATCGGCTCGTACATCTGGATGTGGGCCGGGTTCGCGATGGTGCTGATCGCGGCCGGGCTCGCGGGCATGCCGCGGGATCTGCTGGAGGCCGCGCGGGTGGACGGCGCCAACGAGTGGCAGGTGTTCCGGCGGATCACCGTGCCGCTGCTGGCACCGGTCCTCGCGGTCGTCACCGTGACGCTGATGATCAATGTGCTGAAGGTGTTCGACCTGGTCTTCATCATCGCGCCCGGCTCCTCGCAGGACGACGCCAACGTCCTCGCGCTGGAGCTGTACCGCCAGGGCTTCGCCGCCGACCAGCCGGGCATCGCCAGCGCCATCGCGGTGTTCCTGCTGCTCCTGGTGATCCCGGTGATGTGGTTCAACATCCGCAGGCTGAGGCGGGAGGTGCGGCGATGAGTGCTGACGCCGGGAGTGTCACCGAGGCGGCCCCCCGGCCCGCCCCGGTGATCAGGGCCGAGCAGTCGCTGGGGTCGAGGATCGCCGGATGGGTCAGCGGCGGGTTCGTGCGGGTGTTCCTGATCGTCGTCGGCCTGTTCTGGCTGGTGCCGACGATCGGCCTGCTGCTGGCGAGTCTGCGCGCCCCTGAGGACATGGCCGCCAGCGGCTGGTGGAACGTGTTCACCGAGCCCTCGCAGCTCACCTTCGGCGCGTACGAGTCGCTGCTGAAGAACGACGACATCACCGGCTCACTGCTCAACACGGTGTACATCACCGTGCCGGCGACCGTCCTCGTCGTGGTGATCGGCTCCCTCGCCGGATACGCCTTCGCGTGGATGGAGTTCCCCGGCCGGGACTGGTGGTTCCTCGGCGTGGTGGCGCTGCTGGTCGTGCCCGTGCAGGTCGCGCTGCTGCCGGTCGCCGAACTCTTCGGCAACCTCGGCATCTTCGGCTCGCTGACCGGTGTGATCCTCTTCCACGTCGGTTTCGGTCTGCCGTTCGCGGTGTTCCTGCTGCGGAACTTCTTCGCGGAGATCCCGAGGGAGCTGCTGGAGGCGGCCCGTCTGGACGGCGCGGGTGAACTGCGCCTGTTCGTCCGGGTCGTGATGCCGCTCGCCGGTCCGGCGATCGCCGCGCTGGGGATCTTCCAGTTCCTGTGGGTGTGGAACGACATGCTGGTCGCGCTGATCTTCACCGACTCGGACAGCCAGCCGATCACGGTCGCGCTGACCTCGCAGGTACGGCAGTTCGGCAGCAACATCGAGGTGCTGGCGCCGGGCGCGTTCATCTCGATGGTGATCCCGCTGATCGTGTTCTTCGCGTTCCAGCGGCAGTTCGTCTCCGGTGTGATGGCGGGCGCGGTCAAGTAACCGAAAGAGGCGTCAAGTCGAGGGGGCGGGCGGCCGGAAGTCCGCCCCTTCGGGTGACCGGTGTCCCCCACATGCCGCAGCCGGCGTAACCGGGACGGCCCAGTGACCGTTCCGACAGGGCCGACAAACCCGCGCCGACCGTTGGATGCCCGTTGCCCAGGTTCAGTGTCATTGTCCCCGCGTACCAGGTTCAGGCGTATCTGCCCGCGTGCCTGGAATCGGTGCTGTCCCAGTCGTACCCCGATCTCGAACTGATCGCCGTCGACGACGGCTCGCCGGACGCCTGTGGCGCGCTGATCGACGAGTTCGCGGCCCGCGACCCGCGCGTACGGCCCGTGCACCTGCCCGAGAACGCGGGCCTCGGTCCCGCCCGCAACGCCGGCCTGGAGCGGGCGACGGGCGACTACCTGGTGTTCCTGGACGGCGACGACACCCTCACGCCGGACGCGCTCATGACGATCGCCGACCGGCTGAAGGAGACCGGCGAGCCGGATGTGCTGGTCTACGACTACGCGCGCACCTACTGGTCGGGCCGGGCCGTCCGCAACCGGGTCGCGGCCCAGCTCACCGAGCGCGGCCCGGCCCCGTTCCGGCTGGAGGACCGGCCGGGGCTGCTGAACCTGCTGATGGTGGCCTGGAACAAGGCGTACCGGCGGGAGTTCGTCGAGCGCGAGGGCTTCACCTTCCCGCCCGGCTTCTACGAGGACACGCCCTGGACGTACCCGGTCCTGATGACCGCCGAGTCGATCGCGACCCTGGACCGGGTGTGCGTGCACTACCGGCAGCGGCGGGTCGGCGGCATCCTGCGCACCACCAGCGAGCGGCACTTCGACGTGTTCGACCAGTACGACCGGGTCTTCGCGTACGTCGACGAGCGGCCGGAGCTGGCGCGCTGGCGGCCGGTGCTGTTCCGCCGCATGATCGACCATCTGGCGACGGTGTACGCCCGGCGTGAGCGGCTGCCGCGCGGCTCGCGCGCCCTGTTCCTGCGCCGGGCCCGCGCCCACTTCCGCCGCTACCGGGCCCCCGGGGTGCCGCTCCCCCCGCGTGCGCGGATCCACCACACCCTGATCCGCTTCGGCCTGCACCGCACCTACCGGACACTGCGCCTGGCCCGCGCCCTGCACCAGGGGGCGGCCCGGCTCGCCGGGCGGCTGCTGGGCCCGTTCCCCGAGCTGCTCCCCGAGCAGCGGGCCGCCGCTCACATGGACCTGGGGGGCGTCGATCTCCTTGATGCGGTCGGCCGCCGCGTCCAGCGTCCGCTCCTGGTCCGCGTCGTCC
>NZ_JAOCQE010000351.1 GCF_025290915.1 Streptomyces sp. 15-116A
CTCCCCACCCCCGCCCATCCCACCGCACGGGCGATACGCGAGCGAAGGAGCCCGCGATGAGCGACATGATCACCGCGGAACTGGTCGATCTCGATCTCGACCGGTCCGCCGACACCAAGGAAGCCGCGGCCCGCGCCCTCGCCGAGCGCATGGCCGCCCTGGGCCGGGTGACCGACCTCGACGGCTTCCTCGCCGACGTGGCCGCCCGCGAGGCCCAGATGCCGACCGGCCTCGACGGCGGCATCGGCATCCCGCACTGCCGCAGCGAACACGTCACCGAGCCGACGCTGGCCTTCGGGCGCAGCGCCGCCGGGATCGACTTCGGTGCGGCGGACGGTCCCGCCGACCTGATCTTCCTCATCGCCGCGCCCGCCGGTGCCGACGACGCCCATCTGACGATCCTGTCGTCGCTGGCCCGGCAGCTGATGAACACCGAGTTCACCGACGCGCTGCGGTCGGTGGGCGACGCGGCGGCCGCGGCGGCGCTGATCCGGGGCGAGGAGCCCGAGGCGCCGCCGGAGAGCGGTACGACAGACTCCGTGGCGGCACCGGTGGCGGCCTCCGCCGGTTCCGCCACGGACACCACCGAGGTCGAGGAGGCCCGCCCCTTCCGGATCGTCGCCGTCACCTCCTGCCCGACCGGTATCGCCCACACCTACATGGCCGCCGAGTCGCTGGAGAACGCCGGCCGGGAGGCGGGCGTCGAGATCACCGTCGAGACGCAGGGCTCGGCCGGTTTCACCCGGCTCGACCCGGCCGTGATCGCCGCCGCCGACGGCGTGATCTTCGCCCACGACGTGGCCGTACGCGAGAAGGACCGCTTCGCGGGCAAGCCCACCGTCGACACCGGAGTCAAGGCCGCCATCAACCGCCCCGCCGAACTGATCGCCGAGGTCCGCGGCAAGGCGGAGCGTGGTGAGGCCACGGCCGCCGCCGCGTCCGGCCCGTCCGCCGGTACGCCCGTGGAGCGCGCAGGCGGCTCCGGCGAGGGCTACGGCACGAAGCTGCGCAAGTGGCTGATGTCCGGCGTCAGTTACATGGTCCCGTTCGTCGCCGCGGGCGGACTGCTCATCGCCCTCGGCTTCGCGATCGGCGGCTACGAGATCAACGAGGCGCCCTCGGTGATGGACCACTTCGCGTGGACCCAGGCCGACAGCTGGGGCGCGCTGCTCTTCCAGATCGGCGGTGTCGCCTTCGGCTTCCTCGTCCCGGTCCTGGCCGGCTACATCGCCTACGGCATGGCGGACCGGCCGGGTCTCGTGCCCGGCTTCGTCGGCGGCGCGATCTCGCTGACCATCAACGCGGGCTTCCTCGGCGGTCTGGCCGCCGGTCTGATCGCGGGTGCCGTGGTGCTGGCGATCCAGCGGGTGCGGATACCGGCGGCCCTGCGCGGCATCATGCCGGTGGTGGTGATTCCGCTGATCTCCTCGGCGGTCGTCGGCTTCCTGATGTTCGTGGTGATCGGCAAGCCCATCGCCTCCGCCCAGAAGGCCATGACCGACTGGCTGAACGGCCTGACCGGCGCCAACGCCGTCCTGCTCGGCGCCCTGCTCGGCCTGATGATGTGCTTCGACCTGGGCGGACCGGTCAACAAGGTCGCCTACACCTTCGCCACCGCCGGTATCGCGGTCGCCTCTCCGAGCGACTCCGCGATGAAGATCATGGCCGCGGTGATGGCCGCCGGGATGGTCCCGCCGCTGGCCATGGCCCTGGCCACGACCGTCCGCGGCAGGCTCTTCAACCGGACCGAACGCGAGAACGGCAAGGCCGCCTGGGTGCTGGGCGCCTCCTTCATCTCCGAGGGCGCGATCCCGTTCGCCGCGGCCGACCCGCTGCGCGTGATCCCCGCCTCGATGGCGGGCGGCGCGGTCACCGGCGCACTGTCGATGGCGTTCGGCGCCACGCTGCGCGCCCCGCACGGCGGCATCTTCGTGGTCCCGCTGATCGGCAACCCGCTGCTCTACCTGGTCGCCATCGCCGCGGGCGTCTGTGTCACGACCGCCCTGGTGATCGTCCTCAAGGGCCTGCGCAAGCCGGCTCCGGATGCCGCGGTCACCGGCCCCGGCGAGGGCACGCCGACCTCGGCGACGGCGAAGAAGCAGGCGGTGGCCGCCTAGCAAGCCGGGCGGCACCGGACTGCTGCCGGGTTCGCACCAACTGCGAGATACATCACGCTCCTCACGGTCCGGGGTTCACATCCCGGACCGTGGTGTGTACTGGGGCGCATGCCTGAGCACGACTCGATCATGAGGGTGGCGGGCGCCGGCGTCCTCACCCTGGCGGCCCTCGCCTGCGCGGCCGGAGTCGCCGAGGCCCTGCGCCGCGGCCTCGGACGGGGGCGCGGGCGGCGCGTCAGGGCGGTGGAGCACCGGGCGGCCGTCCCACGGCCCGCACGGCATCCGGACCGGAGGATCGCCGCGATCCCCGGCCAGCGCCGCACGGGCCCACGAGCGGAGTCCGTACCCCTCACCCCGCAGGAACGCGACGCCTTCGCGGGCCTGGTACGGCGCTTCCACGAGGGCGGCCGGGCCTGACCGCCGCGTCCGTCACAAGACCCGCGCCGCCCGCCGCTCCATCGCGTCCCGGGCCGCATCCTCGGTGACGTACACCTCGCACATGTGCCGGCCGTCCGGCGTGGCCGTGTGCTCGACCTCCCACAGGGAGATCTCCACGCCGTCGCACAGCAGGAACGCGTGCTCGTAGAGCGAGAAGCACAGCCCCGAACGCCCCGCGCGCAGCGGCCGGCCGAAGGCCTGCGTGATCTGGTGCGCGAACGCCGTGGTCAGCAGCGCGGCCGTCTCCGCGCCCGGCCGGTCCGCGTTCTCCGCCCGGCGCAGTAAACGGCGCGCGTGGTCCGCCGAGTCGTCCGGCGCGTAGGCGTGCCGGGGCGCGTGCGCGGGCGACAGCTGCACGGTCACCGGAAGCTCGAAGTCGGGGGTGTCCGCCGGCAGCGGCAGCCGGGAGGTGGCGGTGCGCAGCTCCTCCTCGTCCACATACACCTCGTGCTGGGGTTCGCCGCCCGGCGCGGTGTTGTGGACCAGCTCCCACAGGGTGAGCGCCGAGCCGTCGGAGAGCAGCCAGGTGTGCCGGTACGTCTCCCGGTGCAGGCCCGCGCTGTGGTGCGCGGAGTGCAGCGAGGCGTCGTACGCCAGCGCGCAGTCCAGGCGCCGTATCGTCTCGTCCGGCAGCTCGAAGGAGTTCAGGGTGCGGCCGAGGAGCCGCGCGAGGTGCTCCTCCGGGGACTCGGGCGAGTCGGCGGATTCATACGCTGCCGTCTCGTACGGAACGCTCAAGGTTTCTCCCGGCGTTGCTGCATGTCACCTTGTGGGTGCATACCGTAGCCCCTCGGTCGGACATCATGTCCGGGAACCGAGAAAACGTACGGAAGGAAAGACGGACGGGCCGCCCGGAAGGTTCCCGAGCGGCCCGAGGGCGCGTCAGTTCCCGCTGCTCAGCGCGGACTTGGAGGTTCCGCCCGCCGCCTCAGACGGCACTCCCGGCGACCCACTGGCTCCACTCCATGTTCCAGCCGTTGAGCCCGTTGTCCGGTGCGACCGTGCTGTCGGCCGAGTTCTTGACGATCACCACGTCCCCGACGAGCGAGTTGTCGTAGAACCACTTGCCGGGGGTGCTGCCCTGGGCGCCCTGCGCGTCCTGCAGGCCGATGCAGCCGTGGCTGGTGCCCTGCCGGCCGAAGGGCGGATTGCCCTTGTTGTACCAGTAGTTGCCGTGGATGAAGGTGCCGCTCCCGGTCAGCCGCATGGCGTGCGGCACGTCCGGGATGTCGTACTCCGAGCCCATGCCCACCGTCTGGCTGTTCATCCGCGTCTGGACGGACTTCTCGGAGATCACCATCTGCCCGTTGTACGTCGTGTGCTGCGCGTCGCCCGCCGAGATCGGCACCGACTTGAGGGTCTTGCCGTCCCGCACGACCGTCATGGTCTGCGTGTTCGCGTCCACCGTGGACACCTGCGAGCGGCCCACGGTGAAGGTCACCGTCTTCTTCTGCACCCCGTGGACGCCGTTCGCGCCCTCCACGCCGTCCAGGTCGATCTTCATGGTGACCTTGGAGCCGGCCTTCCAGTACTCCTGCGGCCGGAAGTCGAGCCGCTGCGCCCCGAACCAGTGCCCGACCACCTTCTGTCCGCTGCTGGAGGTGACGGTGATGTGCGACTGCACGGCCTTCTTGTCGGTGATCGCCTTGTCGAAGGTGAACGACACCGGCATCCCGACGCCCACCGTGCTCCCCTGGTCCGGCGTGTACGTGCCGATGAAGCTGTCCGCCGAGGTGACCGTGGTGAACACCGAGTTGGCCGCGGAGGTACGCCCCTCGCCGTCCTTCGCCGTGGCCGCTATCCGGTACTTGGTGCCGCGCTCCAGCTGCTCCTTCGGCTTCCAGACCTTGCCGCCGCCGGAGATCTCACCGGGCACCGCCTCGCCGGTCCCCGCCACCGTCATCCTCACGTCCGTCAGCCGGCCGCCGCTGACCTTCACGCCGGTGGAGTTGATGGACGCACCCGTCGAGCCGTCCTTCGCCGAGATCGCTATCTTCGCGACCGACGTGTCCGCCGCTCCCGCGCCCTGCTTGCCGTCCTTGTCGCTGTCGGCGTTCGCGCTGCCCCCGCACGCGGTGAGGGTGAGGGCGCCGACCATCAGGGCGGCACAGGCCACCACCACGCGCCGCGCTGCAATGTCCGGCTTTGTCACGGGCTGCTCCAGGTTCGGTCGATGTGGGTGATCCGCTCGATTACGTGAACCAAGAGGGACCCGGCACCGGCCCGGGTTCCACCCGACCCGGGTGAGCAGCAGCACGGTGACAGAACCGGGACAATCACCGCCGCCGCGTCACACCTCCCCGTACAACTCCCCGTACGACGGCCACTGTCCGCCCGGCCCCGACACCGGGCTCGCCGCCCGCACCGCCCGGACGATCGCCCGCGTCACCATGTCCGCGCCCGCTGCCAGGAGTTCGTTCAGGGCGAGCGGGTTCGCGCGGTCGAGGTGGTGGCGGCCCGTGGCCAGGGTGAACACCGTGTCGCCGTCGTTCAGCAGATGGACCGGGCGTACCGCGCGGGCGATGCCGTCGTGGGACGTGCCGGCCAGCTTCTGCGCCTGCGCCTGCGTCAGATCCGCGTCGGTGGCGACCACCGCGAGCGTCGTGTTGAGCGGCGGCGGCGCGTTGCGCTCGGCCAGCTCCGCGAGCCGCTGCCGCGCGGCCGCGTGCACCTTCGCCTCCGGGTAACGTACCCGGCCCCCGGACAACTCCCCGTACAACACCCCCGTTTCCGGATCCACCGCCGACCCCACCGCGTTGGCCACCACCAGCGCGGCCACCGTGAAGCCCGACTCCAGCACCGTGCTCGCCGTGCCGACCCCGCCCTTCACCTGGCCGACCACGGCTCCCGTACCGGCGCCGACACAGCCCTGCTCCACCGGCGCCCCCGGCTCGCTCCCCG
>NZ_JAOCQE010000352.1 GCF_025290915.1 Streptomyces sp. 15-116A
GCCCGGAGCCGCCTGCCGCGGCGGCTGGGGCTGGGGCCCGGGGTAGCCGCGCGGCGCGGTGGCCTGCTGCGGGATGTACGGCGCGTGCGCCTGCTGCAGCGGTGCGGGCTGCGGTGCCTGCGGATAGCCGTACGCGGGCTGGGACGGGGCCGCCGGGAGGGCGGGCAACGCCGAGGGAAGCGCGGGCAGATGACTGGCCGGCGCGTCGTACGCGGCGGGGACCCGGATCGGGGCGATCTGCGGGGTGCCCCGCTCGGCCACGAGCGAGTCGTAGATCGGGGTGTCCGGGAAGGAGGCGGAGTAGTAGCCGCCGCCATAGGTGGAGCGGGGGGAGGTCATGGCACATAAGTTAAGCCCACGATGTGCTGGTTGGGGAGACCGATAAGAGGGTTGTTTTCCGGGTCCGCAGTGGCTCGGGATCCCCAATGTGAGCGAATTCGTCGAAAACGGACTGCGCGCCGCGAGAATTTGGTGTAAACGCCGAGGCCCGGGCGGGTTACCGGCGGTTGGCCGCCCGTTCTTCTGCGCTCCTCGCGGGACTTCGCCGACGCCGGGGGAATAGGTTGTGCGGACGACAACCCGATGGATGCCGGGGACGGGCCTGGCGCGGTGACCCGATGGGGGCGGACATGTCAATGCCGAAGGGATCGAACACGCCGGTGCCGACCACGGCACTCCGGGTGGAGGTGGGCTGGCGATCCGGCCCCGGCGTGCCCGACGCCGACGCCTCGGCGCTGCTGCTCGTGGGCGGAAAGGTCCGCTCCGACGCCGACTTCGTCTTCTACAACCAGCCCGCCCACGCCTCCGGAGCCGTCCGGCACGAGGGCAAGCGGAACGCGGGCGGCCAGGTCACCGACGCCCTCCTCGTCGACCTCACGCGCGTGGAGCCCGGCATCGAGACGGTGATCCTCGCCGCCTCCAGCGACGGCGGCACGTTCGGGCAGATCCCCGGCCTGTACATCGAGGTCAAGGACGCCGCGCAGGGCACCGTCGCGGCCCGCTTCGACAGCACCGGGGCGACCACCGAGACGGCGTTCGTGCTCGGCGAGTTCTACCGCCGCCAGGGCGCCTGGAAGTTCCGTGCCGTCGGCCAGGGCTACAGCAGCGGACTGGAGGGCCTCGCCACGGACTACGGCATCACCGTGGACGAACCCCAGCACACGGCACCCGCCCCGGCCGCGCCCACCGCCCCGGCACCCCCGGTCGCGACGCCCACGGTCACCCAGCCGGCCGCGCCGCCCCCTCCGGCCGCGTCCCCGGCGCCGGTCCAGCTCACCAAGGTGACCCTCACCAAGGCCGCCCCCTCCGTGTCGCTCACCAAGCAGGGCGGCACCTCGGGCGCCCTGCACGTCAACCTCAACTGGCAGGTGCGCAAGCAGTTCTCGGGCTGGGCCGCCAAGCTCGGCCGCCCGGTCGCCATGCACTCCGACCTCGACCTCGACCTGTGCGCCCTGTTCGAACTGAGCGACGGCAGCAAGGGAGTCGTCCAGGCGCTCGGCAACGCCTTCGGCTCCTTCCACCAGCCGCCGTTCATCCACCTGGACGGCGACGACCGCACCGGCGCCGTCGCCAGCGGCGAGAACCTCACCGTCAACCTCGACTACAAGCAGTACTTCCGGCGCATCCTCGTCTTCGTCACGATCTACGAGGGCGCCCGCTCCTTCGCCGACCTGAACGCCCACGTCACCCTCCAGCCGCAGCACGGCGCCCCGATCGACTTCTCGCTCGACGAGTGCACCGTGCCCTCGACGGTGTGCGCCCTCGCCCTGATCACCAACACCGGCAACGGCGACCTGGTCGTCCAGCGCGAGGCCCGCTACCTGGTGCCCGAGCGCGGCGTCAGCCCGCAGCGCACCGTCGACTACGCCTACGGGTGGGGCATGAACTGGACGCCGGGCCGCAAATGACGTAGCCCGGCCGCCGGTTCACCCCTCGTCGGGCACGGCGTCCGGACGCGCGTAGGTGCGGCCCTTCCAGGCCGCACCTCGCCCCCGGTAGTGCTGCACGGCCGAGTCGAGGGTCATCAGCAGATACAGCGACGCGGTGAACGGCAGCAGGGGAGCGAGCCACAGCGGCTGCCGGTAGTAGCGCAGCATCGGCACATACGTCCCGGCCATCACCAGCCAGGCCGCCGCACCGGCGGCCACGGCCGGCACGCTCCCCGTCACCGCGCCCGCCACCACCGCCACCGGCGGCACCAGATACACCAGCGCCAGCCCGGCCACCGTCCCCGCCAGCAGCGCCGGGTTGTGCCGCAGCTGCGCGTAAGCACTGCGCGACACCATGCGCCACAGGTCGTGCAGCCGCGGATACGGACGCACACTGTCCACCCGGTCCGCGAGCCCCAGCCACACCCGGCCACCGCTCCGCTTCACCGCCCGCGCGAGGGCCACGTCGTCGATCACGGCATGCCGGATCGCGTCCGGGATCCGCGCCCGTTCCGCCGTCTCGGCGCGCAGCAGCACACAGCCGCCCGCCGCCGCTGCCGTACGCGTACCCTCCGTGCCGATCCGGCGGAACGGGTACAGCTGCGCGAAGAAGTACACGAAGGCCGGCACGACCAGCCGCTCCCAGCGGCTCGCCACCCGCAGCCGGGCCATCTGCGAGACCACGTCGAAACCGCCGCCGTACGCCGCCGCGACCAGCCGGCGCAGACTGTCCGGCGCGTGCGCGATGTCGGCGTCCGTAAGGAGCAGGTACTCCGGGCCACGCGCGCGTGCCAGACGGATGCCGTGCCGCACCGCCCAGAGCTTGCCCGTCCACCCGGCCGGCGGCTCACCGGGCGAGTCCACCGTCAGCGGCAGACCGCCGTGCCGCCGCGCCAGCTCACGGGCCAGCGCGCCGGTGCCGTCCGTGCTGCCGTCGTCGACGAGGAAGACCTCCGCCCGCCCCGGATACTCCTGCGCGAGCAGCGACGGCAGGCTCGCCGGAAGCACCGCCGCCTCGTCCCGCGCGGGGACCACGACGCACACGCGCGGCCACCGGTCCGGTTCCCGCAGGGGCGGCAGACGGACGTCCGTGCGCCAGAAGAAGCCCTGGCCGCACAGCAGCCACAGCCAGGCGGCGAGGGATCCGGCGGCGGTCCACGCAAGCACGCTCACGCTGCGCAGTCTGCCCCACGGAAGCGGCCGGAACCGGCCCATCGTCTATCGTGGCCGGGTGAAGATCGCGCTCATGGACTCCGGAATCGGTCTGCTCGCGGCCACCGCCGCGGTACGGCGTCTCCGCCCCGACGCCGATCTCGTCCTCTCCCTCGACCCCGACGGCATGCCCTGGGGCCCGCGGACACCGGAGGACCTCACCGAGCGTGCCCTGGCCGTCGCCGAGGCGGCCGCCGCGCACCGCCCCGACGCGCTGATCGTCGGCTGCAACACCGCCACCGTGCACGCGCTGACCGCCCTGCGCGCCCGCCTCGAACCGGAGCTGCCCGTCGTCGGCACCGTCCCGGCGATCAAACCCGCCGCCGCGGGCGGGGGACCGCTGGCGATCTGGGCGACACCGGCCACCACCGGCAGCCCCTACCAGAAGGACCTCATCCGCAACTTCGCCGGCGGGGTTCGCGTCACCGAGGTGCCGTGCTGGGGGCTCGCCGAGGCCGTCGAACGCGCCGACGAGACGGCCATCGACACCGCGGTCGCCGCGGCCGCCGAGCTCACCCCGGAGGATGTGACGACCGTCGTCCTGGGCTGCACCCATTACGAGCTCGTCGCCGAACGCATCCGTGCCGCCGTGCAGCGGCCCGAGGCCCCGCCGCTCGTCCTGCACGGCTCCGCGGGCGCGGTGGCCGCGCAGGCCCTGCGCCGCATCGGCGCCGAGCCCGCCCCCGCGGTCCCAGCGAGCGGCACCCTGACGGTCCTGCTCAGCGGCCGCGAGGGCGCGCTGCCCACCGCCGCCCTCACCTACGCCGAAGGGCGCCTGCTCCAGCAGGTCACTCCGACGGCCTGAACGGGCCGGGGCGTCCGGGCGGACGGGTGCGCGGACGGGTGCGCGGACCGATATGCGGACGGATCTGCGGTGCACGCCGCGCGGCCTCGCCTGCGCCGGAGCTTCGCCGGGCCGGTGACGCTGTGCGACGCGGTACCGGCGGAGCGAATCCTGAGTAATCTCGGAGCATGAGGGACCACCCCCACGGTGAGCACACCCCGTACTCCGATGTCTGGACCGGCCGCGCGACCAATCGCATCCAGTGGCTGCTCGCACTGATCGGCGCCGCCTGCATGGCGCTCGGCATCGCGCTGGCCGTCGACTCCGCGTGGACGACCTCCCTCGCACCGCTGGTCATGGCCGTCGTCGGTTGCATCGCCGCCGGACTGCTGGTGCTGTTCGGCACCCTCGCGTTCGTGCATGTCGCGCTGCGGGTCGACGAGGACCATCTGGAGGTGCGCTGCGGCCACATGGGGGTGCCACGCCGTCGTATCCCGCTGTCGCAGGTCGCGGGCGCGGAGTTCGTCCCGCACGTCACCCCGCGTCACTGGGGCGGCTGGGGCTATCGCTGGCGTCCCGAGAAGGGCACGGCGGTCGTCGTCCGGCGCGGTGAGGGGCTGGTGCTGCGCCTGTGGGACGGCCACACCTTCACCGTCACCGTCGACGACGCGGAGGCGGCCGTCCATGTCATCCGGGACCGCCTGCACCCGCATCGGCCCGGTGCGGCGCATTGAGGTGCGCCGGGGCGCACGGAGGTGCTTCGAGGCGCCCGCTCATCGGGCGAGCCGGTCCCCGCGCGGATACGCGTCCGGCGTGCGCGGCGGTGTTCCGTCCGTGAGGGGCCGCGCGGTCGCCGTCCCCGCCAGGAGGCCCGCGCCCACGGACACCGCGGTGAAGCTCAGCGCGTTGCCGACCATCGCGATGGCCGCCACCGCGGTCAGCGCCGCCCCCGCCGTGAGCACCACCTGAGTGGAACGGGGACTGCGCCACAGCGCGCACAGCACCCAGCCGAACGCCAGCGCCAGCAGGACGACCCCGACGACACCCTGCTCGGCCGCCACTTGCAGGGGAGCCGAGTGAGGCTTGCCGTCGGACAGCAGGGACTCGCCGGACGTCGTGCTCAGCTCGCCGAACCTCCCCGGTCCCACGCCCAGACCGGCGTGCTGGTGCACCATGCCGAGCGCGTCGCGCCACAGGCCCACGCGATGCGCGGAGAGCCTGCCCTCCAGCGAGGCGGCCAGCCCCTCCGGCAGCGCGTCCCGGGCCACCGCCCAGGCCAGTCCCGTCACCCCGGCGGTGGCCAGGGCGAGCAGGACGATGCCGGGAGCCCGGCGTCGTACGCGGGCGGAGGCGAGGGAACACAGCAGCACCAGGGCGCCGGCGACACAGCCGACGGTGGAGCCGAGCACGGCCGCGGTCACCGCGATGCCCGCCGCCAGCAGGTGCAGGGTGATCCGCAGGGCCGACGTCGAGGCCGCCCAGGCCGCGCAGCAGGCGGCGCCGGCGGACAGGGTCAGTACGGC
>NZ_JAOCQE010000353.1 GCF_025290915.1 Streptomyces sp. 15-116A
ACGCGGCCTCCGGGCCCGGACGCCCGGCAGCGCGGCCCTCCGCGCGCTTGTCCCCCCGGCGCCGGGCCGGAAGGGGAGGCGCCGCCTCCAGCTCTGCCCGTGCCGACGAGCTGGTGGTGTCCTCCTCCGTCCGGTCGCGTCGGGCGCGCTCGTCGCGGACCGGACGCCCGTGGGAGCTGACCAGCTTGGGTGTTCCCCGGCGGGGCAGCGGCAGCGGTGCGCTCACCTCGTCGTCACCGGTGTCTCGGTCCGGTCCGTCGCCGGGGCCGGGGGCATGGTTTTGCGGCTCGCGGCGGCGACCGGGCCGCTCGTCCTTGGGCCGGGACCGGTGACGGCGGAACAGACCCCCGTGCTCGGTGTCCTCGTCGCCGAGCGCTCCGGGGAAGTCGTCGAGGGCGTCGAGGTCGACGGGGGCCTCCAGTTCGACCGGGCCGTCCAGGAGGGCGGCGGGCAGCCCCGGCAGTTGGACGGGCACCTGGGAGAGCGCGGTGCGGCGGTTCTCCTTCGGTTCCTTGTCCTTGGTGAGCTGGGGGCGGTCGAGACGGAAGCCGATGCCGTTGGTGTCCGGGACGTCGTCGGTCAGCAGCGCGTCCGGGATGAAGACGACCGCGGTGGTTCCGCCGTAGGGGGACGGCTGCAGGGACACCCGGACGTTCTGCCGCTGGGCGAGACGGCTCACCACGAACAGGCCGAGCCGGTCGGTGTCGGACAGCTCGAACTCCGGGGTCTCGGCGAGCCGCAGGTTGGCGTCCAGAAGTGCCTCGGCGGCCATGCCGAGACCGCGGTCGTGGATCTCCAGGGTGAAGCCGTTGGCGACGCGCTCGCCCAGGACCTGGACGGCGGTGTGCGGAGGGGAGAACACGGTGGCGTTCTCCAGGAGTTCCGCCACGAGGTGGGTGAGGTCGGCGACCGCGGGACCGGTGACGGCGACCCGTGGCAGCCGGCGGACCTCGATGCGTTCGTAGTCCTCGACCTCGGCGACGGCCGCGCGGACGACGTCCATGAGCTGAACGGGCTTGCGCCACTGGCGGGAGGGTGCGGCGCCGGAGAGGATCACCAGACCCTCGGCGTGCCGGCGCATGCGGGTGGTCAGGTGGTCCAGGCGGAACAGGTCGGCGAGTTCCTCGGTGTCCTCGGTCCTGCGTTCCATGGCGTCCAGCAGGGTGAGCTGCTTGTGCAGCAGGACCTGGCTGCGGCGGGCCAGGTTGACGAACACCTCGGAGACCCCGGCGCGCAGTTCGGCCTGTTTGACGGCGGCCTCCACGGCGGCGCGCTGCAGGGTGTTGAGGGCCTGGCCGACCTCGCCCAGCTCGTTCTTGTCGTACTCCAGGCGCGGGACCTCGGTCTCCACGTCGACCTGCTCACCGGCGGAGAGGCGGCGCATCACGCTGGGCAGCCGCACCCCGGACGCCTCGTGGGCCTCCAGGCGCAGCTGGCGCAGGTCACGAATGAGGCCGCGGCCGATGCGCACGGACAGGAACAGGGAGAGCAGCAGTGCGATCAGACCGAGCACACCGGCGATGACGGCCTGGGTGATGACGCCCATGGCGACGGGACGGACGCGGTCCTGATAGCGGTCGGAGGCCTGGTCGTTGAGGGTGCCGAGTTCGTCGAGGACCTTGCCTGCGGCGGTGTCCCAGCTCTTGGCGCTGATCCCGCGGGGCGTCCCGGGGCCGGACGAGACGGCTGCCTCCTCGCCCACACGCAGGGGAGCGGAGGCGGCGTTCTTCCAGAAGGCCTCGTAGCGGTCGCGTTCCGAGGCGGGCAGCTGCGGCAGGCCGGCGTCGTACATCAGCGTGCGCTGCGCCATGAGATCGGAGATGTCCCGGACTTCGGCCGCGGACAGCTTGCCGACGATCAGGGCGGAGCCGAGCAGCGCGTCCTCACGGGAGAGGAGTTCGCGGGCCCGGGCGAGGTTGACGAGCGCCCGGTACTGCTTGTCCAGCTCGACGTCGTCGACCACGTGCAGGTTGGCGAGCAGGACGTAGCAGGGGTCGACGAGCCGGTTGTAGAGGTCGAGGGCCTGTGCGCGGCTGACGGTGCCGTCCTCGACGCTGCGCCGCAGGGAGTCGATGCCGGTGAAGGAGTCGAGGACGGCGCTCAACTCGTCGGTGTCACCGCCGAGCGCGTCGCGCACCTCGGGATTCGCAGCGTTCTCGCGGACACTCGCCACGGCTTTGTCCGTGGCGACGCGGCTGCGGCGCAGCGCGGCGAGCCCGTCGGAGGCGCGGGGATCGGCAAGATAGACGAGCGTCTGGCGGCGCTCCTGCTGAAGGACGCGGACGGTGTCCTCGACCGGGTAGCCGACCTTCTCCATCACTGAGGACACATCGAACAGATGGCTCGCCTCGCGGCCCGTGAGCACCGTGGTGAAGGCCCAGATCGTCGTCAGCGACACCAGCGGCACGAGCAGCAGCGCCACGATCTTCCGGCGGATGGACTTCCCGCGAAAGCGCATGGCCTCCCCCAGCTCGGCCCCCGGCGGGCCGGGGGTACACATGTGCGTCAACAAACGGCGCGAGCCTACTACCGAGCCGCAGTGAACTCGAAGAGCCGTCCGGAAGCTGAACTTCCGCACGCGCGCCGAGACATGCCGAGTTGTCCGGGCATTGCGGGAGATTGCCTCCCGGTGAGGGAGGGGCCGTCGTGGTCGACCTGCGGGCACGGCGGGGACGGTTGGCCGAAAACTTTCCGCGGTCGGGAATCTTCGCGTGGTGCCGTTCGTCCTTCTCTGTGGGAGATGGGGGCGGAATCGGTCACAGGAGCCGAATCGCGCACCTGGGCGGCGTAAAACAGCGCAAGCCGGGCAGCCAGTGGGGAGTCGGGTCTTCGGACACGAGCGAAGGGGCTGCCGGCGGTGGGGAGTGACACGGTGAGGGGCACGGCTGAGCGGCGCAAGGCGCCCGAGGACGGCGCGGCGGCGCAGGTGACGGCGCGACCGGGCACCGAGGCGCAGAGCCGGGACATTCCCGCAGCCAGGCGCGGGGAGGATGCCCGGGGTGACGTCCGGCCGAAGGCCGGGCCGTCGAGCGCCGGCGCCGGACACACCGGCGTGCGTGCGCGCACAGGCGCCGACGAGCAGGCCGCCTACCGGCCGCTGTGGATCGAGGAGCCCGCGCGGCGGCGCCGCATGCCGGACCCGGTGCGGACGGCGGCGGTGCGGGCGGTTCTCATCATCGCCGTGACGCTGATTCAGGCCATGGTGGCGTTTCTGTGCACCCTGGCCGGGTCGTGGCTGGCGTTTCCGATGGTCATCAGCAGTGTCGTCAGCACCATCGTGGCGACCTGGGGGGTGCTCGACGTGTGGGTGACCCGCCAGGTGTGGAACCAGCGGCACGGTGTGGTGTCCGAGCCCAGCAGCACGGCGCGAGCACTGCGGCGCGAGCGGCGCCGCGCACGACGTCAGCAGCGGTCCGCAGAGCGGACGCAGGCGCGAATACGCCGCCGCGGCGGAGCGGGTCAGCTGTCGCACTCCTGAGGTTCGACGGAAGTGCTGCCGGAACTGCGCCAGTGAACGCCGAGTGTCCGCGCCACCATCACAGCGCAGGGTCAAGCCCCTCAAGGGCCGGCTCTGAATCCGCGCTGCTGCACGTTCGGCAGGTTCCGTCTGCCCCGTGCCTTCCCCATCGCGCAACCCGTCGTGCAGTGCGCTACAGCGGAGAGGCTTGTCGTGCCCCACGCCGTTCCCCACCGGCTTGCCCCTAAGGGGTTGCCGGTGCCGGGCGTTTGAACATGCGGGTCGCGGTGATCTCGCTGTGCACGGCCTCCTCCGCCTGGGGCTGCTGGGGAAGTCCCGGGCGGAGATGTTCCTCCACGCTGATGTACTTCAGACCGGCCCTGAGGTCGGCGTCGTTGCGCAGCCGGATGACCAGCGGGAACTCGGCCAGTGCCGTCGTGTCGAACAACCCCGTCGTGTAGAGCAGCTGCACGCCGAGCGCGTCCGCGACGGCCCGCTGAAGCTCCAGCAGGTACGTCGCGTTCGCTCGCCCGATGGGGTTGTCGAGGAACAGCGTTCCGGCGTGCCGGTGCCGGTCGCGCCCGCGGTCGTTGGAGCGCAGCGCCGCCATCGTGCAGTACAGGGCGATCGCCGCGGTGAGGAGCTGGCCGCCGGAGAACACGTCACCCATCTGGCCGACGGGGACACGTTCGGCGCGCAGGACGGCGTCGGGCTTGAGGATCTCGACGGCGACGCCCTTGGGCTGGAGGGCGGCGGCAACACCTCGCAGCAGCAGGGACATTCCGTCGCGCCGCAGGGCGGAGTTCTTCTTCACGGCCGCGCGGGTCGCGTCGTCGATGACCTCGCCGAGCCGCTCGGTGAGGGTGGCCTGGTCGGGCTCCTCGAAGCGGATGCGCAGGAACTCCTGCCCCGACCACTCGCCGAGTCCCTCGGGCAGCCGGGACAGCCGCTGGGCGGAGCGCAGGGTGGCGAGGGCCGACTCGACGAGGCCTCGGAGCCGGTCCACGATCGAGTCGCGGTTGCGTTCCAGCTGCTCCAACTCGTCGGTGAGCACCCTCAGTCGGGGCGCAAACGCGTCCGCCCAGCGCTGGGCGTGCTCGGGCAGCGCGGAGGCGGGCAGCTCACGGATCTGCTGGCGGGCGGGGGTGCGGACCTGTTCGTAGCGGGTGGAGTTGGCGTGCCGGACGAGAACGTCGCTCGCCTCGCGCACGGCGGACTCCGCGGCGGACAGGTCCGCTGCGCAGCCGCGCAGCGAGCGGCGGGCCTCGGCGGCGGACTGCCGGGCCTCCTCGAGGCTGCCCGGGTACGGCTCGGGCTGGTCCTGCTCGTCCTCGGGGGTGTGTTCGCGCAGCAGGTCGCGGAGCAGGGCGGCGATCTCGTCGAAACCGCCGGCCGCGTCCTCGGCGGCGCGGTGGGCGTCGAGGAGTTCGGCGTGTGCCTCGCGGGCCTGGTTCAACGCCTCGGTGCGGGAGGCGAGTTCGGCCGTGGCGGTGCGCAGCAGGGCCTGGGCGTGCTCGGCGTCGCGCGGGACCAGTTCCTCCGGGAGCTCGGTGTGGGTCTCCCCTTCCTCGGGGGCGAGCCGCTCGGCCTCGCCGCGCAGCCGCCCGAGCTGCTCGCTCGCGCTGGACATGCGGGTCTCCAGGAGCTGCACCAGCTCCTCGGCGCGGGCGGCCGCGGCCTGCCGGCTGGGCCCGTCGGAACCGTCGGGTGACGCGAGCAGCTGCTCCGCGCGGGTGCGGACCTTGTTGCTGAGCCGGTCCAGCTCCGCGCGGGTCGCGCTCTCGTCGCTCTCCGCGCGGGCCTGCTCGGCGCGCAGGTCGGCGCCGACGCCGACCTTCTCGTAGAGCTGGGACGCGGCCCGGTAGGCCTCACGCAGCGCGGGCAGGGAAGCCTGCGGCGCCTCGCCGCCGTCCGCGCCGTCCTCGGGTACGTCGTCGGGGGCGCCGGCGATCTCGGAGCGCTCGGCGCGCAGCGCACGCGCGGT
>NZ_JAOCQE010000354.1 GCF_025290915.1 Streptomyces sp. 15-116A
CGAGCGCGCCCAGGGCGCACGGCGTGACGTCCTGACCGCGCTCGCCGGCCGCCCGCTCGGTGATCAGCTCGCGGATCGCCGCGGCGAACCGCGGGTCGGCGCCGACGGTCGCCGAGCGGCGCACCGGCAGACCCAGCTCCTCGGCCTTGGCCTTGGCCTCGGTGTCGAGGTCGTAGAGGACCTCCATGTGGTCGGAGACGAAGCCGATGGGCGCCATGACGACCGCGGGGACCCCGGCCGCGTGCCGCTCCTCGAGGTGGTCGCAGATGTCGGGCTCCAGCCAGGGGATGTGCGGGGCGCCGGAGCGGGACTGGTAGACGAGCTGCCAGGGGTGGTCGACGCCGGTGCGCTCACGCACCGCGTCGGCGATGAGCCGTGCCACGTCCAGGTGCTGTCTGACGTACGCCCCGCCGTCGCTGTGGTCCTCGACCGGACCGGAGGCGTCCGCGGCCGAGACCGGGATGGAGTGGGTGGTGAAGGCGATGTGCGCCCCGTCCCGGACCTCCTCGGGCAGCTCGGCGAGCGACCGGAGGACCCCCTCGATCATGGGTTCCACGAAGCCGGGGTGGTTGAAGTAGTGCCGCAGCTTGTCGACGCGGGGCAGCTCGAGGCCCTCGGCCTCCAGGGCGGCGAGGGCGTCGGCGAGGTTCTCGCGGTACTGGCGGCAGCCCGAGTACGAGGCGTAGGCGCTGGTGGCCAGCACGAGGATGCGCCGGCGGCCGTCGCGGGCCATCTCGCGCAGCGTGTCGGTCAGGTACGGCGCCCAGTTGCGGTTGCCCCAGTAGACCGGCAGGTCCAGGCCGTGCTCGGCGAAGTCCTTGCGCAGCGCGTCCAGCAGGGCGCGGTTCTGGTCGTTGATGGGGCTGACCCCGCCGAAGAGGAAGTAGTGCTGTCCGACTTCCTTCAGGCGTTCGGTGGGGATGCCGCGGCCCCGCGTGACGTTCTCCAGGAACGGGACCACGTCGTCGGGGCCTTCGGGACCGCCGAACGAGAGCAGGAGCAGGGCGTCGTAGGGGCTGGCATCGAGCACGTCTGGCATGTCTCGATCCTGCCACCCGGCACTGACAGCGGGAAAACGGTGGGGGTCCTGCCGGATGTCCGCCGGAGGTCCTGCGGGTTGTTCGCCGGGGCTCCTGCCGGTTGTTTTTCCCGGTGCACTGAGGCTGACCTCACCAGTAAGCTGTATCGACTGAGGTCGCACCTTACTAAGACGTTTCGGAGACCCCGTGCCCAGCCCCTATCGCGCCCTGTTCGCCACGCCCGGCACCAAGGGTTTCTCCGCCGCCGGCCTCCTCGGCCGGATGCCGCTGTCCATGATGGGCATCGGCGTCGTGACGATGATCTCCCAGCTCACCGGGCGGTACGGCCTCGCCGGCGCCCTGTCGGCCACCATCGCGCTGTCCGCGGCGGTGGCGGGCCCGCAGGTCTCGCGCATGGTGGACCAGTACGGGCAGCGGCGGGTGCTGCGCCCGGCGACACTGCTCTCGCTGAGCGCGGCGGTCCTGTTGCTGTTCGCCGCGCACTACGGCTGGCCGGACTGGGTGCTGTTCGTCGCGTGCGTGGGCATCGGCTGCGTGCCGAGCGTCGGCGCGATGATCCGGGCCCGCTGGGCCGCCCTGTACCGGGGCACTCCGCAGCTGCACACCGCGTACTCCTTCGAGTCCGTGGTGGACGAGGTCTGCTTCATCTTCGGGCCGATCATCTCCATCGGCCTGTCCACGGCCTGGTTCCCGGAGGCCGGTCCGCTGCTCGCCGCCTGCTTCCTCGCCGTCGGCGTCTTCTGGCTGACCGCGCAGCGCGCCACCGAACCGGAGCCGCATCCGCGCGAGCGCAAGGGCGGCGGCAGCGCGCTGCGTTCGACCGGCCTGCAGGTCCTGGTGGCCACCTTCGTGGCGACCGGCGCGATCTTCGGCGCGGTGGACGTGGTCACCGTGGCGTTCGCGGAGGAGGAGGGGCACAAGGCGGCCGCCAGTGTGGTGCTCGCCGTCTACGCGCTGGGTTCCTGTGTGGCGGGCGCCGTGTTCGGGCTGCTGCACTTCGCGGGGCCGCCGGAGCGCCGCTGGCTGCTGGGCGTGTGCGCCATGGCCGTGAGTATGATCCCCCTCCTACTGGTCGGAAACCTGCCGTTTCTGGCCGTGGCGCTCTTCGTCGCGGGTCTGTCCATCGCTCCCACGATGATCACGACGATGTCCCTCATCGAAGAGCACGTACCACGCGCGCAGCTCACCGAGGGCATGACCTGGGTGAGCACGGGGCTGGCGGTCGGGGTCGCGCTCGGCTCCTCCGTGGCCGGCTGGGTGATCGACGCGGCCGGTGCGCGTGCCGGGTACGGGGTTCCGGCGGTGTCCGGGGCCGCCGCGGTCGCGGTCGGTTTCCTCGGGTACCGCCGGCTCAAGCGGCCGGCACCGGGTCGGGGAGGCTCCGTTGGGCAGCACAGCGAGCGCGAAGAACGGCACGTGGCGTAACTGGGGAGGGAATGTCTCCGCCCGGCCCGCGCGGGAGGTCACGCCCGCCTCCGTCGAGGAGCTGGCCGAGGCGGTCCGCCGGGCGGCCGAGGACCGGCTGCCGGTGAAGGCGGTCGGTACGGGGCACTCCTTCACGTCCATAGCGGCCACCGACGGTGTGCTGATCCGCCCTCAACTGCTGACGGGCATCCGTGACATCGACCGTACGGCCGGGACCGTCACGGTCGAGGCCGGCACCCCGCTCAAGAGGCTCAATGTGGCTCTCGCGCGGGAGGGTCTGTCGCTGACCAACATGGGCGACATCATGGAGCAGACGGTCTCCGGGGCGATCAGCACCGGCACGCACGGCACCGGCCGCGACTCCGCGTCGATCGCCGCGCAGATCCGGGCACTGGAACTGGTCACCGCGGACGGCTCGGTGCTCCACTGCTCCGAGAAGGAGAACCCGGACGTCTTCGCCGCCGCCCGCATCGGCCTCGGCGCCCTCGGCATCGTCACCGCCGTCACCTTCGCCGTGGAGCCGATGTTCCTGCTCACGGCGCGCGAAGAGCCCATGCCGTTCGACCGGGTGCTCGCCGAGTTCGACGAACTCCACGCGGAGAACGAGCACTTCGAGTTCTACTGGTTCCCGCACACCGGGAACACCAACACCAAGCGCAACAACCGCAGCGCGGGCCCGGAGCGCCCGGTCCCGCCGCTCAAGGGCTGGTTCGAGGACGAGTTCCTGTCCAACGGCGTGTTCCAGGTGGCCAACTGGGTCGGCCGCGCCCTGCCCGCGACCATCCCGCCCATCGCGCAGATCTCCAGCAAGGCGCTGTCCGCGCGCACGTACACCGACATCTCCTACAAGGTCTTCACCTCTCCCCGCCGGGTGCGCTTCGTGGAGATGGAGTACGCGATTCCGCGCGAGGCGCTGGCCGGCACGCTCAAGGAGTTGAAGGCGATGGTCGACCGCTCCCCGCTGCGCGTCAGCTTCCCGGTCGAGGTGCGCACGGCCCCCGCCGACGACATCACCCTGTCCACGGCGTCCGGCCGCGACAGCGCGTACATCGCCGTGCACATGTTCCGCGGTACCCCCTATCAGGCGTACTTCACCGCGGCCGAGCGCATCTTCACGGCCCACGAGGGCCGGCCGCATTGGGGCAAGATCCACACCCGGGACGCCGAGTACTTCTCCGGCGTGTACCCGCGCTTCGCCGAGTTCACCGCACTGCGTGACCGCCTCGACCCCGAACGCCGCTTCCGCAACGACTACTTGCGCCGCGTCCTCGGGGCCTGACACCGCCCCGAAAACAGCGGCTCCGTTTCCGGAGGTCACGTGAAGTTCCCCACGTAGTCGATCACCGGAACCGGACAACAGGCGGCCGAGTAGGACCCCTTGCCAGAAAGTGGGCGGCGTGCCAATCCACGCACGTGGCCCAAATGGAGTACTGTTGCGAGCCCTGGGTCCGGTCTCCCGACAGGGTGCTCGTGACCTTGGAGGACCGCCGGGAGGGGGCTAGTTGCACAGGGTGACGCAGTTGGTCACTTAGCGTTGCGAATAGGTAACCGTGCCATAACGGCGATCCAGGGCCCGCGCCCGACACGCCGGGCAACTCGGCAAGGTTGTGGCAGGCTGCACCCGGGCAGGCCACACTCGACTAGCGGAAGCAGCGACGCACGTGACGTCGGCAGGCACCACCCGGGAGGTCCCCATGCCCGAACTGCGTGTCGTGGCCGTCTCGAATGACGGCACACGGCTGGTGCTGAAGGCTGCGGACAGCACGGAGTACACGCTTCCGATCGACGAACGGCTCCGCGCCGCCGTGCGCGGCGACCGTCCCCGCCTCGGCCAGATCGAGATCGAGGTGGAGAGCCATCTCCGCCCCCGCGACATCCAGGCGCGTATACGTGCCGGCGCGACCGCGGAAGAAGTCGCCCAGATGGCCGGCATCCCCGTGGACCGCGTACGCCGCTTCGAGGGCCCCGTCCTCGCCGAGCGCGCCTTCATGGCCGAACGCGCCCGCAAGACCCCTGTCCGCCGCCCCGGCGAGAACTCCGGTCCCCCGCTCGGTGAGGCCGTCCAGGAGCGCCTGCTGCTGCGCGGCGCCGAGAAGGACACGGTCCAGTGGGACTCCTGGCGCCGCGACGACGGCACCTGGGAGGTCCTGCTGGTCTACCGCGTGGCCGGCGAACCCCACTCGGCGAGCTGGACCTACGACCCGCCCCGCCGCCTGGTCCAGGCCGTCGACGACGAGGCACGCTCACTCATCGGCGAGTCCGACGACCTCGCCGCACCCGAGCCGAGCTTCCCCTTCGTCCCGCGCATCGCCCGGCTGCCACGCGACCGCCCGCTGGACCGTTCCGCCGACCGCGAACGCCCCAGCCTGCCCGCCCAGGCCTCCGAACCGCCCGAGGAGTCGACGGCGGCCACGGCCTCGAGCGAACGCGACTCGCTGACCAGCCTGCTGGAGGCCGTACCGAGCTTCCGAGGCGACCTGGTCGTCCCCGAACGGACGCCCGAGTCACCCCCCGAGGAGCCCGACACCGAGCCCGAGGCGGAGGAGCCCCCGGCCCCCGCGGCCTCGGCCGGCTCCGCGTACGCGGACGTCCTCATGCCCCGTTCCGTAGGCAGCCACCGCGACCGCCTCATCGGCTCGACCGACCGCCAGGCCGAAGCGGACGGCGTCCGCCCCGGCCGCCGCGCCGCGGTCCCGAGCTGGGACGAGATCGTCTTCGGCACGCGCCGCAAGAAGCAGGAGTAACCGCAGAGAAGGGGCGCTCACCACAGGTGGTGGGCCCCCTTCTGCGCACCCCGCAGCCCCCATGGACGCACCCGCAGTCGGCGACGCACCGGAGGGGGCGTGGTGGCGCGGCGGAGGCCGCCGCTTAGCTGGTCCCCACGTGGTTCCACGTGCAAGCACAGGGAGGGGCGCGACTGCGGCGGCCTCCGCCGCGCCGCCGCGCCCCCGCCCCACAGCACTACCGGC
>NZ_JAOCQE010000355.1 GCF_025290915.1 Streptomyces sp. 15-116A
CGGCGGCCGACCCCGGCCGCTTCGACCTCCGCGCGCTCGCCGAGCGGGCGCGGGGCGGCGCGAACCCGGTGATCCCGCTGGTCGCGGAGCTGACGCGGGCGGTGGGCGAGCCGTACGGGCCGTATGTGCATCGGGGGGCGACCAGCCAGGACGTCATGGACACGGCGATGATGCTGGTCGCGGTCCGTGTCCTGGACCTGGTGCTCGACGATCTCGACCGCTGCGCGCGGGCGCTGGCCGTTCTCGCCTCCGCGCACCGGGACACCGCGATGCCGGGCCGGACGCTCACGCAGCACGCCGTGCCGACCACGTTCGGCCTGAAGGCGGCCGGCTGGCGGGCGCTGGTGCTCGACGCGCGGGACCGGGTGACGGCCGTGCGGGGCTCGCTGCCCGCGCAACTCGGCGGGGCGGCGGGGACGTTGGCCGCGTTCACGGCGTACGGCGCGGACGAGCCGACCGCGCTGCCGGGAGCCTACGCCCGGGAACTCGGGCTCCGGGAACCGGTGTTGCCGTGGCACACCCTGCGCACCCCGGTGGCCGATCTCGCCGGGTGCCTGGCCTTCACGGTGGGCGCCCTCGGCAAGCTCGCCGCGGATGTGCTCGTGCTGTCCCGTACCGAGATCGCGGAGGTGAGCGAGGGCAGCGGCGGCGGTTCCTCCGCCATGCCGCACAAGGCGAACCCGGTGCGGTCCACGCTGATCGCCGCGGCGGCGCGGCGGGCACCGCAGCTCGCGGCCACGCTGTACGGCTCGCTGGCCGCCGAGGACGAGCGGCCGGCCGGCGCCTGGCACGCCGAGTGGGAGCCGCTCAGGGATCTGCTGCGGCTGGCCGGCGGTGCCGCGCGGGACGCCGCCGAACTGGCCGAAGGGCTGAAGGTGCACCCGGACGCCATGCGCGAACACCTCGGCCTCACCCATGGGTTGATCGTCTCCGAGCGGCTGTCGGCCGAGCTCGCCCCCGTGCTGGGCCGCGCCCGCGCCAAGGAACTGCTCACCGGGCTGGCCCGGCGGGCCTACGAGGAGGGCCGCCCACTGAGCGAACTTCTGGCCGCCGAGACGGAGCTGAAGGACCTGCACCTCGACCTGACCGCCGCGACCGACCCCACCCGCTACACGGGCGCCGCGGGCGCCCTCACCGATCGTGCTCTGGAGCGACGTTGACAGGGAAGCTGCTCAATCACCGTAGCGAGGGCCCCGCTTCCGCGCCCCCGCTGCTGCTCGGGCCCTCGCTGGGCACCTCGTACGCGCTGTGGGACAAGGTGGCGCCCGAGCTGTCGATCAGTCACCGGGTGGTGCGCTGGGATCTGCCGGGGCACGGTGGTTCGCCGGCCGAACTGATCAGGCCGGGTGCGCGTGTGGAGGATCTTGCGGGTCTTGTGCTCGATCTCGCCGACGCGCTGGGGGTGGAGCGGTTCGCGTACGCGGGGGTCTCCCTCGGCGGCGCTGTGGGGCTGCACCTGGCCGTGCACCACCCCGAGCGGGTGTCGTCGCTGGCCGTGATCTGTTCCTCGGCGCACTTCAACGGGGCGAAGCCCTGGCAGGAGCGGGCGGAGCTGGTGCGCCGCGAGGGTCTTGCGGGGCTCGCCGAGAGCGCGGACGCGCGTTGGTTCGCGGGCGACTTCACCGTGCCGGAGCTGGTGCGCGATCACCGGGAGGCCGACCCCGGGGCGTATGCCGCCTGCTGTGACGCGCTGGCCGCGTTCGATCTGCGGGAGCGGCTGGCCGACATCCGGGTGCCGACGCTGCTGATCGCCGGCCGGGAGGACCCGGCGACTCCCCCTCCTCACCTGCGGGAGATCGCGGACGCCGTGCGGGACGCCACGCTGGTGGAGATCCCGGGGGCCTCGCATCTGGCGCCGGCGCAGTGCCCGGAGGCCGTGCTGACGGCGCTGCGCGCGCATCTGATGGGGGGCGCGCGGCGCGGTATGGAGGTGCGCCGGGAGGTGCTGGGCGACGCCCATGTGGACCAGGCGCAGGCGCGGCAGACGCCGTTCACGGCACGGTTCCAGGACTTCATCTCGCGCTACGCCTGGGGCGAGATCTGGACGGACCCGACGCTCAGCCGCCGCGAGCGCAGCATGATCACCCTCACGGCGTTGGTCGCTCACGGCCACTACGACGAACTGGCCATGCACATCCGCGCGGCCCGCCGCAACGGCCTCACCCCGGAGGAGATCGGCGCGGTCCTGCTCCAGACGGCGGTGTACTGCGGAGTACCGGCAGCGAACTCGGCCTTCGCCACCGCCCAGCGGGTGCTGGCGGAGGAGGCCGAGGACTCGGCGTAAGGCACCGCATCTACGGTCCGGGGCCTTGGGGTGCTTGCGCGGGCGGTGTGTTTCAGCGCAGGCCCACGCCGTGGTCCAGTTCCTGCTGGGCCTGGGCTGCCAGGCCGTCCGCGCCGCAGGAGCGGGCCAGGGCCAGGCCTCGTTCGAGGTCGGGTCGGGAGCGGGCCAGGGTGCCGTACTCGATGCGGGCCGCGGCGTGTTCGTACTGGCAGGGGGAGGACTCCAGGTAGGCGACGGCCTGGGCGGCGAGGCGGACCGCGCGCTGGCCGGTCTCCAGGGCGGCGGCCACGCGCAGGGCCTCCCCCAGCGCGGTGTCGGTGCCGAAGCGTTCGGCCCGCCGGCGCACGTCGACGGCGAGCCGTCCGGCCCGGGCTGGGTCCTCGGTGGCCAGCGCGCGGGCGAGGTCGGCGGCGCAGAAGACGTGCACGGGGTTGTGGTGGCCACGGGCGGCGGCCGCCTTCTCCGCCGCCTCGAGTTCGTTGATGCCTTCCTTGGTGCGGCCGACGGCGAGCAGCAGCCGGCCGCGGACCGAGCGCGGGTCGGGCAGCACGATGGTCGACGGATAGGGCGGGGTGAAGCCGTGCCGTTCGGCGACCGTCCAGGCCTCGTCGACGCGGCCGCGGGCGAGCAGCGTGTCGACCAGGTTGCAGGTGGCCGTCCAGTACAACGGCAGCCCGCGTCCTACGTGTTCGGCGAGCCGCAGCGACTCGCGCAGGGAGGTCTCCGCCGCCTCCAGCCGGCCCCGTCTGCGGTGACCGAGCCCGACGTAGGCGTGGGCCAGGGCCAGGTGGCCGCCGCTCCAGCCGGCCGACTCGTAGGCGTGCAGGGCCTCGTTGTAGAGGCTCTCGGCGCGGTCGAGACGGTCGGTGTACGCGTACACCCCGGCCAGCATCAGCAGCAGTTCCACGCCCCACTCGGAGTCGGTCCAGCCGAGGCCGGGGGCGAGGCGGCCGTTGACGAGGGCGCGGTCGCACAGTTCGACGATCTCCTCGGCGTTCTCGCCGCGCATCATGGCGTCGAAGCCGCGCAGAATGAGCAGCGCCCGCTCGGAGTTGTCGCGGCCGGTGCAGGTGGCGGCGAGTTCGGCGAGGCGTTCGGAGCGGTTCGGGGTGAAGGTCTCGCCCGCGTGGATGCCCTCCCACATGAACTGCACGGCCTGCAACCGCATCCGGGCGGGGCCCGGTTCCAGCCGGGCGGCCTCCGCCTCGACCGTACGGACCGCCTCCTCCATCTGGTCGTTGTGCAGCAGCGCCTGGGAGAGGCGGACCACGGCGTCCACCCGCCGGTCGCCGTCGAGGCCGGGCATGCCGAGCGCGGCGCGCAGATGGCCGATGGTCCGGGCGGGCGCGGTGAGGAAGGTGGCGCAGCCCAGCTCGTACAGCACGTGCGCGTGGACCTCGGGGCGGGGCGGTTCCTCCAGGGCCCGTTCGAGGCAGCGGCGGGCGGCGTCGGGGGCGCCGACGGCGAGGTGTTCGCGGGCGGCCTCGCGCAGCTGCTCGACTAGTTCCTCGTCGTCGTCCGGGTGGACCTCCACCAGGTGGCGGGCGGCCGCCGCGGCGCCGCGCCCGGAGTCGGTGACGATGCGGGCGGCGATGCCGTGCATGGCGCGGCGCAGGGCGTCCGGGATGGAGTTGTAGACGGCCGTGGCGATCAGCGGGTGCACGAACTCGAGATCGGCCGGTGCGGTGCGGGCGCCCGCCGGGTCGGGGGCGGTCAGGATGCGGGCGCTGCGCAGGAGTTCGGCGCAGCGGACGGCGTCGGCGTGCTCCAGAGTGGCGAGGCGGGCCACCAGGTCGACGGTGACGCCGGTGCCGAGGATGGCGGCGGCCCAGGCGAACCGGGTGGCGTCTATGCCGAGTTGCTCCAGGCGGGCGACGAGGCCGCCGCCGCGGGCGGACTGGTTCAGCGCGCGCAGTTCGCCCGCGTGCGCCTCGACGGGTTCGAGTTCGCTGTCCTGGACTTTGGCGAGGAGTTCGACGGTCTCGTAGGGGTTGCCGCCGGTGACGGCCCACACCTCGCGGCAGAACGCGGCGTCCGCGTGCTCGCCGAGGGTGGCGCGGGTGAGCCCGGCGGCGGCGTCCGGGGTGAGGGCGCTGAGGGTGGTGACGGGCCGGTCGGACGCGGCGGCCACGGCGTCGAGATGGCGGGCGCTCACCCCGGAGATCTCGCCGGGCCTGCGGGCCACCACCAGCAGCACGGGCAGGTCGTCCAGCCGGTCGGCGAAGGCGGCCAGCCAGTGCAGGGTCTCCTGGTCGGCCCAGTGGGCGTCGTCGATGAGCAGCACCAGCGGCCAGTACCGGCGGGCCAGCCGGCGCACCGCGGCGACGAGGCCCTCGCACACGCCCTGCGGGTCGGCGTGCCGCTCACCGGGTTCCGTTATGCCGAGGGCGGGTCCGGCGATGTCGTACCAGTCGCCGAGGTAGTCGCGGGCCTCCTCGGGCAGCATCGACACCAGGGCGGGCTGCAGGAGTTGGCGTACGACGTTGAAGGGGACGGAGCGCAGGGTCTCGCCGCCGCGGGCGGACCACACGGTGCAGCCGCGCTGTTCGGCGATGCGGCGGGTCTCCGCGAGCAGCGCGGTCTTGCCGAGTCCGGCCTCGCCGCGGAGCAGCAGCACGCTGCCGGACGAGGAGCGGTCGGCACACAGGGTGTCGACGGCCCCTGCGATGGCGGCGATCTCCGCGTCGCGCTCCCACAGGGAAGCCGAGGCGCCGGCCGTGGGCCGTACCTCCGTCATCCCGCTACCTCCCCAAGTCGCCCGAACGACGTACGAAGTCGAGCGTAGTCCCCCACGTGGCCGAACGGTGACTGCTCGGAGCAGGAGTTGCCGTGACGGGTGACACCGGGTGCGGGGGGTCGACGCGTCGGCACCCTCACCTGGGGCGGTGAGGGTCAACGGCTGTCAAGGGGGCGGGACATGACGGGCGCGACCGGACAGGGGCGGGGTTCTCTCATCCGGCTTTCACCGATGCCTCTTACGGTGGGGGCATGACGCAGCTGACTCCTCCCGGGTGGTACCCCGACCCCGGGCAGACGAATGACGGGCCGCCCACCGAGCGCTGGTGGGACGGCGGTGCCTGGACGGATCAGGTGCGCCCGGTGGGGTCGGCCGCCGTGTGGGGTCCGCCGCCGCCCG
>NZ_JAOCQE010000356.1 GCF_025290915.1 Streptomyces sp. 15-116A
GCGGGCGCCGCGAGGCTGCCCGCCGTGCCGACCGCCTCGATCCGCCCGCCGCCCAGCCGTACGTCCACGGTCCGCCCGTCGGTGAGCCGCGCCCCGCACAGCAGCAGCGGTGCCGAGCCGCCCGCACCCCATGAAGCCCCCGTGGACGCCGAAGGCGATGAAGGCGATGAGGATGACCCGGACGACGACGGGTTGTGGGGCGGCTGCGGCTGGCTGTCGGGCATCGCACTCCAGGGCAGAGACAGGATCACGCGCGGATGACGGGATCACACGCGGTGACAAGATCACGCAGAGTGAGACGAGCCTAGGATGGCGGCCCGCCCGGGGGCGGGAGGAGCGCAATAGTCGTACCGGTGTGGTCCGTCGCGACGGGACGGGAAACGGATTTGGGCGAACGGCGGCGGAGCGTGTAATGTCTTCATCGCTCGCCCCAATAGCTCAGTCGGCAGAGCGTCTCCATGGTAAGGAGAAGGTCAACGGTTCGATTCCGTTTTGGGGCTCTGGTGCACTCGCCGTTCGCGGTGTGCGCACCGCAGCGGTGTAGCTCAGTCGGTAGAGCAAGCGGCTCATAATCGCTGTGTCACCGGTTCAAGTCCGGTCACCGCTACTCTCAGTAGCCGATTGCCGGGTCGGTCCGACGATCGGCTACTCTTCATGTGCGTTAATTTCTAGTCCCCGTTCGTCCAAGGAGCACTCACGTGGCTGCCACCGACGTCCGCCCGAAGATCACGCTGGCCTGCGTGGAGTGCAAGGAGCGGAACTACATCACCAAGAAGAACCGGCGTAACAACCCGGACCGTCTTGAGATGAAGAAGCACTGCCCGCGTTGCAACGCGCACACCGCGCACCGCGAAACGCGATAGATCAGGCTCGTACGCGAGGCCGTCCCCGTAGGACCGGGGGCGGCCTCGCGTCGTTTGCCATCCCTCACGCATCGGCTACGACACCAGACTCAGGAGGTGCCGCGCGCATGGCGCTCGACCAGTCCTTCGTGGGGCGGACCTACCCGCCCACCGAGCCCTACGAGGTGGGCCGGGAGAAGATTCGTGAGTTCGCCGAGGCGGTGGGCGACGCCAACCCGGCGTACACGGACGCGGAGGCCGCCAAGGCGCTCGGCCACCCCGATGTGATCGCTCCGCCGACCTTCGTCTTCGCGATCACCTTCAAGGCGGCCGGACAGGTCATCGAGGACCCGCAGCTCGGCCTCGACTACAGCCGCGTCGTGCACGGCGACCAGAAGTTCGCCTACACCCGCCCCGTCCACGCGGGCGACCGGCTCACGGTCACCTCGACCATCGAGGCGATCAAGTCGATGGCGGGCAACGACATACTGGACGTCCGCGGCGAGGTGCACGACGAGGCCGGCGAGCACGTCGTCACCGCCTGGACCAAGCTGGTGGCCCGCGCGGCCGAGGAGGCGTGAGCAACACCATGACCGCGAAGATCTCCTACGACGACGTCGAGGTCGGCACCGAGCTGCCCGCGCAGTCGTTCCCCGTGACCCGCGCCACGCTCGTGCAGTACGCGGGCGCGTCCGGCGACTTCAACCCGATCCATTGGAACGAGAAGTTCGCCAAGGAGGTCGGTCTGCCCGACGTCATCGCGCACGGCATGTTCACCATGGCCGAGGCGATCCGCGTGGTGACCGACTGGACCGGCGACCCCGGCGCGGTCGTCGAGTACGGCGTCCGCTTCACCAGGCCGGTCGTCGTCCCCAACGACGACAAGGGCGCCGTCGTCGAGGTCAGCGGCAAGGTCGCCGCCAAGCTCGACGACAACAAGGTCCGCGTGGACCTCACGGTGACCAGCGCCGGCCAGAAGGTGCTGGGCATGTCGCGGGCGGTCGTACGGCTGGCATGAGCCGCACCCGAGCATGAGTAAGGGGCGTCCGCAATGGCGGGCGCCCCTTACCGTTTGCGCCCGAACGGGAGACGCGCAAAAACGGATGCCGACGGCCCGGCCGGCACCGTATGGTGCGGGAAGCGTCGCGTGCCGGTGGCAGACCGTGTCAGGCATGGAGGCGCCGGACCGAAGGAGGCCGACGATGTACTCGTCGCACCCTTCGCTCTCGCGTGACTGAGCGCGAGACGACCAGGCTCGTCGCCTGGAGCCAGGAACTCCGCCAGGTGCACGGCAGGCTGCGGGAAGCGCTGTCCGTGACCCGCACCGCCCTCGCTGACGGCACGCCCGGTGAGGCAGCCGCCCGCGAACTGCTCCTCTACTGCCACGGCTTCTGCACGGCCCTCGACGGCCACCACCAGGGCGAGGACCGCACGCTCTTCCCGGCCATCGCCGCCGCGCACCCGGAACTGCGCCCGGTGCTGCGCTCGCTGGAGCAGGACCACTCGATGATCGCCCACCTGATCGGCGACCTCCGAGCCGCGGTCGACCGGGCCGCGTCGCCCGAGGAACTCGACCGCCACCTCGAAGGCATCGCCGCGATCATGGAGAACCACTTCCGCTACGAGGAGCGGCAACTGCTCACGGTGCTCGAAACGCTCGCACTGGAGGCCGTACCGGGAGAGGTCCTGGGTCCGATCTGACCCGCCAACCATCCGCCGCCCAGAACCCCTTGACGCAGTTAGTGATTGAGTACTAACTTACTTGCATGGTCAGGATGAGCGCAGAAGAGAGGCGCGAGAGCGTGATCCGCGCGGCGACCGCCGAGTTCGCTCGCGGTGGCTACCACGGCACGTCGACCGAGGCGATCGCCAAGCGGGTCGGTGTCTCGCAGCCCTATCTCTTCCGGCTCTTCCCGGGCAAGAAGGCGATCTTCCTCGCGGCGGCCGAACGCTGCCTGGAGGACACCATCCGCACGTTCAGTGAGGCCGCCGAGGGACTGGAGGGCGAGGAGGCCCTGCATGCCATGGCCAACGCCTATATGCAGGTCATCGCGGAACAGCCCGAACGGCTGATGATGCAGATGCAGATGTACCTGGCCGTGGCGGCTGCCGAGCAGGAGGGGGACCGGGAGTTCGGCGAGGCGGTGCGGGCCGGCTGGATGCGGCTGTGGGACACCGTCCACCTCCCGCTGGGGGCCGACATCGGCGAGACGACGACCTTCATGGCGTACGGCATGCTCATCAACTGCCTGGTCTCCATGGGGTTCCCGCCGGAGCACCGGGTCTGGGAGGGCCTCTATCCGTCGGCCCACGCCAAGGGCCGGCTGGAGCACTAGCGCACACGGAAAGGCTGATTCCTGCCTTTTCATGACCGCGGAAGTTAGTCATCAATAACTAATCAACGACACTCCCTGGGGGAGCGATGTCAGCGATGTCACAGCAGACCCCGCGCCGCGGCTCGGCCGTCTGGGCGCTCGTGATCACCAGTGTCGCCGGATTCATGGCGGCCCTCGACAACCTCGTCGTCACCACCGCCCTGCCCTCCATCCGCGAGGACCTGGGCGGTGCCCTGCCCGACCTGGAATGGACCGTGAGCGCCTACACGCTCACCTTCGCCGTACTGCTGATGTTCGGCGCGGCGCTCGGCGACCGCTTCGGCCGCCGCCGGCTGTTCATCATCGGCCTCGCCGTCTTCACCCTGGCCTCCGCCGCGGCGGCCATGGCACCCGGCATCGACTCCCTCATCGCCGCACGCGCGGTGCAGGGCGCAGGGGCCGCGGTCATGATGCCGCTCACCCTCACCCTGCTGACGGCCGCCGTGCCCGAGGCGCGGCGCGGGATGGCGTACGGCATCTGGGGCGCGGTCAACGGCCTCGCCGTGGCCTCCGGGCCCCTCGTCGGCGGCAGCCTCACCGAGCACATCTCCTGGCAGTGGATCTTCTGGCTGAACGTCCCGCTCGGCCTCGCCCTGATCCCGCTCGCCCGCCTGCGCCTCGCGGAGTCCCATGGCACCGGTGCGCCCCTGGACCTCACCGGCACCCTGCTGGCGAGCGGCGGTCTCTTCGGCATCGTCTACGGACTGGTCCGCGGGCCTGTCGACGGCTGGACCGGCGGCATCGTCCTGACCGGCCTGTTCGCCGGAGCGGCCCTTCTCACCGGTTTCGTCCTCTACAGCACCCGCGCGAAGAACCCCATGCTGCCGATGCGGCTGTTCCGCTCCCGCGCCTTCGCCGGCATCAACGCGGCGAGCCTGCTGATGTTCCTCGGCATGTTCGGTTCGATCTTCCTGCTCAGCCAGTACCTCCAGGGCGTGCTCGGCTACTCGCCCACCGAGGCGGGGCTGCGAATGCTGCCGTGGACCGGTATGCCGATGCTCGTCGCCCCGATCGCCGGCATCCTCTCCGACCGCATCGGCGGCCGCCCGGTCGTCGCCGCGGGCCTCCTGCTCCAGGCAATCGGCCTCGCGTACTTCGCCGTGATCGTCACCACCGACGTCTCGTACGCCACCCAGCTGCCCGCCCTGATCATCAGCGGCGTCGGCATGGCCCTGTTCTTCGCCCCTGCGTCGAACCTCGTCATGTCCAGCGTCGTCCCCAAGGAACAGGGCATCGCCTCGGGTGCCAACAACGCCCTGCGCGAGGTGGGCGGAGCGCTCGGCATCGCGATCATGGCGTCGATCTTCTCGTCCCAGGGCGGCTACGAATCCGCCCAGACCTTCGTCGACGGCCTGCGCCCCGCGCTGATCGTCGGCGCCGGGGCGGTGGCCCTCGCCGCGGTGGCCGCGCTGGCGGTGCCGGCCCGCAGGAACGTGCCGCCGACCGCAGGCCGCCCGGCCGAGCAGGTCCTGGAACCGACAGCCGTCTGAACGTGGAAGGAGACCGACCATGCCCACCCTCCCCTGGACCGTCCCGAACACCCCGCCGTCCGACACCGAGGTGCACGTCTTCGCCTCCCGCTTCGAGACACGCACGCTCTGGGGCGCCCTGAAGTTCCTCGTCAGGACGCCCGGGGTGTGGAGGCAGGTGAGCAGGGCGCCGGGTGCGTACGGGGCGTCGCTCAAGGCTGAGCCCTGGAAGCGGACGTTCTGGACACTCTCGGCGTGGGAGTCCCCGAAGGCGCTGGCAGCATTCGCCCGCGGCGGCACCCACGGGCCCACGTCACGAGGCCTCGCCCGTCAGATGCGCGACGCGAAGTTCGTCACCTGGATAGCGAAGAGCGGGGACCTCCCCGTCCCGTGGCGGGAGGCACAACGCCGGCTTGACTGAGCAGCGGGGGTGCGGGGCGTTGCGTCGGTCACCCTGCGCGGGTGTGGGCCGGGGGTGGGTGACGCTCGCCCGCGCTTGCGGGGTGCCGCTGCGCCCACCCGTGCCGCCCCAGCGGCACGACTGCCCGCAACTGCGCAGGTACGGCGGCCCGCAGCTACGCGGGTACGGCGGGCCCCTGCCACGCGACGGCCGCAGACGCGCGCGGTGCGCAAGCTCACCGCAGCGTAGGCGTGGCGCGGACGCCCACGGCGGGGAGGGGACGGGGCGGTGGTGTCTGCCCGCAGCGGCTGGCGCGTCCG
>NZ_JAOCQE010000357.1 GCF_025290915.1 Streptomyces sp. 15-116A
CACGAGGCGATCCTGGCCGCCGCGGACGCGGTCAACGCCCTGGCCGACGAGCCCGCCGGCGCCCGTGAGCACGCCCCGCACCAGAACGCCCCGGCCTGCACGATCGTCGGCACGGTCGTCACGGGCGGCCTGCTGGTCGTCGGCTGGGTCGGCGACAGCCGCGCCTACTGGGTGCCGGTGGACCGCGGCGCGCCGCCGGCCCGGCTCACCGAGGACGACTCCTGGGCGGCCCAGATGGTCGCCGCGGGTCTGATGGGCGAGGCGGAGGCGTACGCCGACCAGCGCGCCCACGCGATCACCGGCTGGCTCGGCGCGGACGCCTACGAACTGGAGCCGCACACCGCGTCGTTCAAGCCGGACCGGCCCGGCCTGGTCGTGGTGTGCACGGACGGCCTGTGGAACTACGCGGAGTCCGCGGAGGAGATGGCCGAGGTGGTGCCCGCCGACGCCGCCGTACGCCCGCTGCACAGCGCCCGCGTGCTCGTCGGTCACGCCCTCGACGGCGGGGGCCACGACAACGTAACAGTGGCCCTGGTGCCGTTCCCGGCCGCCGCTCAGGGGGCAGGATCGGCCTGAGGGCCGCGCACGCGCCGTGCACGCGCCGCGTAGGGCGGGCCTGATGCGGGGAAGTATCAACGGGCCGGAGGGGACCGGCCCGTCATCCGACGTCGCCCCGCGCCTCGCGGGGGCATGGAGGGGGATCGAAGCCGGCATGGCCAGACTTTCGAAATCGAATGTGCCGCAGTTCTCGGTGGACGTGTACCAGAACGAGTACCTGCCGGAGGGTGCCGGCGAGGTCAACGCCATCGTCACGGTGACCGCGACCGGCGGCGGCACCATCGGCAGCGCGGTGACGGCACCGCATCTGTACTCGCCGGGCGAGGGGCCGTCGGCGGCCGTGGTGCTGATGGTCGACTGCTCGGGCTCGATGGACTACCCGCCGACGAAGATGCGCAACGCCCGCGACGCCACTGCCGCCGCGATCGACGCCCTGCGCGACGGCGTCCACTTCGCGGTGGTCGGCGGCACGCATGTCGCGAAGGAGGTCTACCCCGGCGGCGGGCGCCTCGCCGTCGCCGGCGCCACCACCCGCGACCAGGCCAAGCAGGCGCTGCGCAAGCTGAGCGCGGGCGGAGGTACGGCCATCGGCACCTGGCTGCGGCTGGCCGACACGCTGCTGGCGTCGGCGGACGTGGCGATCCGGCACGGCATCCTGCTCACCGACGGCCGCAACGAGCACGAGTCGCCCGAGGATCTGAAGGCGGCCCTGGACGCCTGCGCCGGGCGCTTCACCTGTGACGCCCGCGGGGTGGGCACCGACTGGGAAGTGAAAGAAGTCACAGGGATCGCCTCGGCGCTGCTCGGCACCGCCGACATCGTCGCCGATCCGGCCGGACTCGCCGCGGACTTCACGCAGATGATGGAGACCGCGATGGGCAAGGAGGTCGCGGACGTCTCCCTGCGGCTGTGGACCCCGGTGGGCACGACTGTGAAATTCGTCAAGCAGGTCGCCCCCACGGTCGAGGAGCTCACCGACCGCCGCACCGAGGCGGGCCCGCGCGCGGGCGACTACCCGCTGGGTTCCTGGGGCGACGAGTCCCGGGACTACCACGTCTGTGTCGAGGTGCCGCCCGCCGGCATCGGCCAGGAGATGCTCGCGGCCCGTCTGTCCCTGGTGATTCCGCAGCCCGACGGCAGCGTGGAGAACCTCGGCGCGCAGGGTCTGGTGCGGGCCGTGTGGACCGACGACATGGCCGCGTCGACGTCCATCAACCCTCAGGTCGCGCACTACACGGGGCAGGCCGAACTGGCACAAGCCATCCAGCAAGGGCTCGATCTGCGCAAAGCGGGCGATTTCGATGGAGCAACGGCCAAACTGGGCCGTGCCGTTCAGCTCGCGAGTGCCTCAGGCAACGCGGATACTGCGAAACTGCTTGCGAAGGTGGTGGACGTCGTGGACGCCGCGACCGGTACTGTGCGACTGAAGGCGAAGGTCGAGGAGGCCGACGAGATGACGCTCGAGACTCGGTCCACCAAGACTGTTCGTGTAAAGAAGTGAACCTGTACGTCCCGTACGTGCCTGTAAGTGAACGAGCCTGACCCCTCGGGGTTGGAGAAATCCGGTCGGATGCGGCCGGAAAAGGAGAGGGGGAAGCGCCGACATGCCGACCTGCCCGAACGGACACCAGTCGGGTTCCGACGACTGGTGCGAGGTCTGCGGTCACCGCATGGCGGGTGCCGTGCCTCCACCCCCTCCCCCGCCGCCCGCGCCCGGCGGCGGCTACGGCTTCCCGCCTCCCGGCGGCCCCGGCGGCCAGCAGGGTCCCGGCGGCTTCGGCGGCGGCCAGCCCGAGCTGTGCCCGCAGTGCCGTACGCCGCGTGAGGGCGGCGCGCCGTTCTGCGAGGAGTGCCGCTGGAACTTCCTCACCAACACGGCGACGTCGTACACCCCGCCCGCCCCGCGTCCGCCGGCCCCCGGCCAGGGCGGCCACTACCAGCAGCCGCCCGGCCCGTCGTACGGCGGCGGCGACTCGTACGACTACCAGGGCTCGCGTCCCTCGCAGATGAACCGCCCGGCCGAGCCGATCCCGCCGGGCCCGCCCGGCTACGGCGGCCAGGGCGGTCACGGCGGCCCGCAGGGGTACCAGGCAGGACCGCCGGCCCCGCCCGGCTACCCGCAGGAGACCGGCCGGCCCCAGCAGGGCGGTCCCTCCTACGGCGGTGACGACGACTGGGTGCTCTCCCCGCCGACGGGCGGCCCCGGCCAGCAGGGCGGCGGCTACGGCTATCCGCAGCCCGGCGCGACGCAGGCGCCGCAGGGTCCCGGTGGCTACGGGCAGCACCAGGGCCCGGCGACCTGGACGGTGACGATCGGACCCGACCGTGAGTACTTCATGGCGATGATGCAGCGCTCCGGCCCCGAGGCCGCGGGCCTGAACCTGCCCGCGTACTCGCCCGAGCAGCAGCGCACGCTCACCGGCAACCAGGTCACCATCGGGCGCCGCCGCCACTCCACCGGCGACACCCCCGACATCGACCTGTCGACGCCGCCGGAGGACCCGGGCGTCTCGCACCAGCACGCGGTGCTGGTCCAGCAGCCGGACGGCACGTGGGCGGTCGTCGACCAGAACTCGACCAACGGCACGACGGTCAACGGCGGCGAGGAGCCCATCCAGCCCTTCGTCCCGGTCCCCCTCCAGGACGGCGACCGCGTCCACGTGGGCGCCTGGACGACGATCACCATCCGCCGGGGCTAGACCAGCCGCCAGACATCGCGCCCGGCCGGGTCGTCCAGCCAGGCCCGGGTGGTGTCGCCGTCGACGGTGAGGCCGTAGCGTTCGCGCTGCGGCCTCTCCGCGCGTTTCCACACCTCGTACGCCTCCCTCGGGTCGAGGCTGTCCGCGGTCAGCGCCAGCAGGAACCGGAACAGCTCGTCGCCCACGGCCGCCTCCGGCAGCCCCGTCACATCGGGCGGCGTCGGCCGGGACCGGCTCGCGCCGCGCAGGGGGACGAAGTAGGCGGGGGTGTGCAGGAAGCGCCCCTCGGCGTGACGGGCGTCGCGCACGGTGAGGGCGATGACGCCGGTGGCGTACGGGGCGAGGATCCGGCCACCGGGGCGGCACTGCTCGAGCCAGGCCGGCGGGATCGAGGGCAGCGCGCAGGTCGCGATGATCCGGTCGAACGGGGCGCGTGCCGGGACGCCGCAGGCGCCGTCGCCGGTGATGACGCCCGGGTGGTGTCCCGCGGCGGCGAGGTGCCGGCGGGCCGACTCGGTGATCTCCGGGTCGAGGTCGATGGTGGTGACCAGGTCGTCGTCGCCGAGTCGGTGGGCGAGCAGGGCGGCGTTGTAGCCGCTGCCGGTGCCGATCTCCAGGACCCGGTCGCCGTCCCGGACGCCGAGCGCGGCCAGCATCAGCGCCATCAGGGACGGCTGGCTGCTGGAGGAGAGCAGCTCGCCGTCGCGCAGCAGGGTCGCCAGCGGGGTGTCCCGGTAGGCGCCTCGCAGCCACTGCTCACGCGCCTCGGGATCGGGGCTCTCGCCCCACCGGCGCTCGTAGCCGCCGACGACGCCGACGTGGTACGACGGCACGAACAGATGGCGGGGCACGGCCGCGAACACCTCACGCCAGACGGGGTCGTCGTCGAAGGCCCCGCTCGCGTCGATCTCCCGCACCAGCGCCTCCCGCGCCGAGACGGCGAGTTCCTCCGGCTCCGGCCGCACCGCACGCCCGCCCATGCCTCCACGGTACGGGCGCGTCGGCCGTAGGGGGCGGGACCTAGGGCTTGAGTCCTATGCCGGGCAGTCTGAGACCATGGACGGCGTGACAGAGATTCGGCGCGGCACGCTTCAGGAGCAGACCTTCTACGAGCAGGTCGGCGGGGAGGAGACCTTCCGCCGGCTCGTCCACCGTTTCTACCAGGGCGTGGCCCAGGACCCGCTGCTGCGGCCCATGTACCCCGAGGAGGACCTGGGCCCGGCCGAGGAGCGGCTCGCGCTGTTCCTCATGCAGTACTGGGGCGGTCCGACGACGTACAGCGAGAACCGGGGGCACCCGCGGCTGCGGATGCGGCACGTGCCGTTCAAGGTCGACCGCGCGGCCCACGACGCCTGGCTGAAGCACATGCGCGACGCCGTGGACGAACTGGGCCTGTCCGAGGAACACGAACAGACCCTGTGGAAGTACCTGACGTATGCGGCCGCCTCGATGATCAACACCCCGGACTGAGCCGAACACCGGCGTCCCCCCGGCCGTGCGGATTCCGGTCACGCGTCGCCGCTATTTGATCACGATCCGGTCAAGTCCGCGCTACAAGCGCTTACCCGCGACCAGTCTCCTCTGACACCATCGCCCGGAGGTCTGGACAACACGGGCGGGGGGCTCGGGTGGGGAGCGCGGGGGGACTGACGAGGTTCGTCCTCGCGCGGGCGCGGGCCCATCGGCCGCTTCTCGCCGCCGCCCTGCTCACGGTGCTGCTGACCACCGCGGTCCTGGCGACCCTCACGGCGTACTCCGCCGCCATCGGTGACGCGGCCCTGCGCCACGCGCTGGGCGACCGGCGGGACGCCGCCGACACCACGCTCCTCGTCGAGGCGGACGTACCGGCTCACCGGCGCGCCGACGCCGACGCGGCCGTCCGCGAGGGTGCGCGCGAGGCCTTCGACGAGCTGCCGGTGACCCTGCGCACCCTGACCCGCTCCGGCCCGTACGCCCTCCCCCGCTCCCTGCGGCCCACGGACGAGCGCGCCACGACCGACGACCCCGGCCTCACGCACTTCGCGGCCCTGGACCCGGCCCAGGTGCGGATCACCGCGGGCCGCATGCCCCGCGCCGCCGCCGACGCCGGTGAGCCGG
>NZ_JAOCQE010000358.1 GCF_025290915.1 Streptomyces sp. 15-116A
CGCCGTCGAGGCGGGCGTCAGCCACGAACTCACCGAGGCCCTCGTCGCCCTGGTCCGCGGCAGCGAGGGCGCCCGCATCGCCGTCGCCTGGGCACCGGCGGCGGGCGTTCCCGACGGCTGCGCGGCCCGTCCCGAACCCGTCGAGTTCACCCCCGGTGACCTGCCGGTCCTGCGCGAGGCCGGCGCCCGCTACCGGCGCGAGGAGCCCTCCGTGCCGGTGCGGATCACCGGCGCGGTGGTCCGCATGCGCAGGTTGGGGCCGCGCGGCGCGGGCACCGTGCGGCTGCGGGTGCTCGCCGGGGCCGACCTCGGCCACGTCCGCATCAGCCTCGGCGAGGAGGACTACCGCATCGCCGGACACGCCCACCTCGTCGGCCTCCCGGTACGGGTACGCGGACGACTGGAGAGCCGCGGCGGCTTCCGCCGCCTGACCGACGTCGCCGAACTGGCCCCGGTCCAGGTCGACGACGCCGAGCGCGACCGCCTGCTGAAGGCGATCCAGGAGAACGCCGAGACGGCGGCCTTCTTCGGCGAGGCCTGCGGGCCGGACGGCGAGGAGGAGGACTGAGGGTGAGGGATGACCCGGTGAACGGCTCCAGGTGAGCGGGGTGGCCCCGGACGCGGGGACGTTTTCGCTCCCGTGGGGCCGGGGTCGGTACGATCGGGTCTCGTGCGTGCGCTCCGGTACGGCGCCCGCGATCCACTTCCTTCAGTCAGGAGAGACCGGTGTCAGACGTCCGTGTGATCATCCAACGCGATTCCGAGCGGGAAGAACGCGTGGTGACGACGGGCACTACGGCCGCCGAGCTCTTCGCCGGCGAGCGCTCGATCATCGCCGCGCGCGTGGCCGGTGAGCTCAAGGACCTCTCCTACGAGGTGCGGGACGGCGAGACCGTCGAGGGCGTCGAGATCTCCTCGGAGGACGGCCTCAACATCCTGCGCCACTCCACCGCGCACGTCATGGCCCAGGCCGTGCAGGAGCTGTTCCCCGAGGCCAAGCTGGGCATCGGCCCGCCCGTCAGGGACGGCTTCTACTACGACTTCGACGTCGAGAAGCCCTTCCACCCCGATGACCTCAAGGCCATCGAGAAGAAGATGCAGGAGATCCAGAAGCGCGGCCAGCGCTTCTCCCGCCGTGTGGTCTCCGAGGAGGCCGCCCGCGAGGAACTGGCCGGCGAGCCATACAAGCTGGAGCTCATCGGCCTCAAGGGCAACGCCGCGCAGGCCGCCGACGGCGCGGACGCGGAGGTCGGCGGGGGCGAGCTGACCATCTACGACAACCTGGACGCCAAGACCGGCGAACTGTGCTGGAAGGACCTCTGCCGCGGTCCCCACCTGCCCAGCACCCGCCACATCCCGGCGTTCAAGCTGATGCGCAACGCGGGCGCCTACTGGCGCGGCAGCGAGAAGAACCCCATGCTGCAGCGCATCTACGGCACCGCCTGGCCCACGAAGGACGAGCTCAAGGCCCACCTGGACTTCCTCGCCGAGGCCGAGAAGCGCGACCACCGCAAGCTGGGCCACGAGCTGGACCTGTTCTCCATCCCGGAGCAGATCGGCTCCGGCCTCGCCGTCTTCCACCCCAAGGGCGGCATCGTCCGCCGGGTGATGGAGGACTACTCGCGGCGCCGCCACGAGGAGGAGGGCTACGAGTTCGTCTACACCCCGCACGCGACGAAGGGGAAGCTCTTCGAGACCTCGGGCCACCTGGACTGGTACGCCGACGGCATGTACCCGCCCATGCAGCTCGACGAGGGCGTGGACTACTACCTCAAGCCCATGAACTGCCCGATGCACAACCTGATCTTCGACGCGCGCGGGCGTTCGTACCGCGAACTGCCGCTGCGTCTGTTCGAGTTCGGGACCGTGTACCGGTACGAGAAGTCGGGCGTCGTGCACGGCCTGACCCGGGCCCGCGGCTTCACCCAGGACGACGCGCACATCTACTGCACCCGCGAGCAGATGTCCGAGGAGCTCGACAAGACCCTCACCTTCGTCCTGAACCTGCTGCGCGACTACGGCCTCACCGACTTCTACCTGGAGCTGTCCACCAAGGACCCGGAGAAGTTCGTCGGCACCGACGAGGCGTGGGAAGAGGCCACCGAGACGCTGCGCCAGGTCGCCGAGAAGCAGGGCCTGCCGCTCGTCCCGGACCCGGGCGGCGCCGCCTTCTACGGCCCGAAGATCTCCGTCCAGGCCAAGGACGCGATCGGCCGCACCTGGCAGATGTCGACGATCCAGCTCGACTTCAACCTGCCGGAGCGCTTCGACCTGGAGTACACCGCCGCGGACGGTTCCAAGACCCGCCCGGTGATGATCCACCGCGCGCTGTTCGGCAGCATCGAGCGGTTCTTCGCGGTGCTGCTCGAGCACTACGCGGGCGCCTTCCCGGCGTGGCTCGCGCCTGTCCAGGCGATCGGCATCCCGATCGGCGACGCGCACGTCGAGTACCTGGAGAAGTTCGCCGCGCAGGCGAAGAAGCAGGGGCTGCGGGTCGAGGTGGACTCCTCCTCCGACCGCATGCAGAAGAAGATCCGCAACGCGCAGAAGCAGAAGGTGCCCTTCATGGTCATCGCCGGTGACGAGGACATGGCCAACGGCGCCGTCTCCTTCCGTTACCGCGACGGTTCGCAGGAGAACGGCATCCCCGTCGACGAGGCCATCGCGAAGATCGTGAAGGTCGTCGAGGAGCGGACGCAGGTCTGACCGCACGGCTGACGGCAGGGCCCCCGGGAGCGATCCCGGGGGCCTTTTCGTGGGCGTGCGGCAACGCCATATGCTGCACGCATGACGAGTGAGCCGGAGCAGCAGTTGGGAGTGGGGACGCAGGACGCGTTCCAGCGTCTGTGGACGCCCCACCGGATGGCCTACATCCAGGGGGAGAACAAGCCGACCGGCCCGGGCGCCGACGACGGCTGCCCCTTCTGCTCCCTCCCGGCCAAGTCCGACGAGGACGGGCTGATCCTCAGGCGCGGCGAGCAGGTGTACGCGGTGCTCAACCTGTACCCGTACACCGGCGGCCACCTGATGACCGTGCCCTACCGGCACGTCGCCGACTACACCGAGCTCACCCCGGAGGAGACGGCGGAGCTCGCCGAGCTGACCAAGCAGGCGATGACCGCGCTGCGGGTCGCGTCCGGCGCGCACGGGTTCAACATCGGCATGAACCAGGGCACGGTGGCCGGCGCGGGCATCGCGGCGCATCTGCACCAGCATGTCGTTCCGCGCTGGGGCGGCGACACGAACTTCATGCCGGTGGTGGGCCACACGAAGGTACTGCCGCAGCTTCTGGCCGACACGAGGAAGATGCTGGCGGAGGCCTGGCCTACGGGTTGACCTTGCAGCGGGGCTCAGCCATATCCAGCCCGTCCGGCGTTTGAGGACGAGGCCGTTTAGGCCGATGGGGGTCTGGGGGCGCAGCCCCCAGAACCTACGCGTCGTACACGTCCGCCTTCCGCGGCGCCGCGTCCTGCACCGCCGTGCTCAGGAACGAGGACCGCGTACCGAACTTCTCCGTGTCCACCCCGTTCTCCTCCAGCACCTTGATCGCCGCGGCGTGCACCACCCGCAGCACCGGCGTAGCGGCGCGCAGCGCATCGTCGGCCATGAAGCGGTGCCGCCACGGCTTGTCCGCCCACGCGTGCCGCAGACCGAACGGCTCGGGCAGGGTCAGCGTGCCGCCGAGCCAGTTCAGCAGCGGGGGATACCAGGTCAGCGGGGCGCGGGCGGTGAGCCGTACGACCTCGTCCGCGTCGACCAGCGGGAGCTTCACCTTGCGGGTCTCCCAGAACTTGATCGACTTCTGGACCTCCTTCTCCTTGGCCGCCGGTTTGGTGGTGAACAGGGAGTGCACCGGCCCCAGCGCGTGCCCGGTGACCTCGATGCGCAGGGTCTCGTGCAGCACGGTCACCGTGATCAGCATGGTGATGACCAGCTGGCCGTCCCACAGCGTCCACTGGACCCCGAGGTAGTGCCGGTCGCCCGCGCCGAACTGCTGCTTGTTGCAGATGTCCTGTATCGCGTGCGTCTTGACGCGGTACGCCTCGACGTCCGTGCCCTGTGGGCGGGAGACCTCCTTGGCGTTCTCCGCGATCGGGGTGACGATCCAGTGCTGTATGGACGGCTTGGGGAAGCCGCCCGTGTTCAGCGGGCCCCGCTCCAGCATGCGCAGCCGGTCCTGGACGGCCCTGATGACGTCCCAGCTGCGGAACGGGTGGATCTCCCGGTCGGGGTCGGCGGGCACCAGATCCTCGGCGAGCTGCCAGCTGCCCCAGCGCGTGCCCATGCCGAGTATGCCCTTGGGCCCGGCGTAGAACACCGAGTTGGACTGCTGTTCGGCAGTGAGCCGGGCCAGGGACTGGCGCAGCTGCTCGGCCGCCTTCTCGCCGGGGCTGCTCGGCACCGCCTCGGGCACCTTGGCGCCGACGCTGGTGCCGGACAGCAGGCCCTCCCAGCGCTCGCGCAGGTCCCGCGCCGTGCGCTCGCAGATCTGCTTGGCCCAGAACCAGCCCACCACCGGCGCGACGACCGCCGCACGCGCGTACCACCCCCAGAACCCGCCGAAGGGCATGCGGATCAGGAACAGCACCGCGAGCGCGCCCACCGCGACGAGCAGGGTGGTGGCGAGGGCGCCGGCCCGCTTGTCCTCCCGTTTGGCGACGGTGGTGCGGATCTGGAAGACCAGCAGCCACACCAGCAGCCCCGGCAGGAACAGCAGCCCGCACAGCACCATCACGGCGGACAGCCAGTTGTCCCGCTCCCGGCGGATGCGATGGGCGGCGAGCGCATGCTCGACCACCACCTGCGGCTGGGTACCGAAGGACTGGATGAGCGGCTTGCGTTCCGCGCCGAGCATGCGGTCGATGACGGCACGGGAGAACGCCTCGCCGAGATTCGGCCGGAACAACGCGATCTTCGGCGCGCTCACCGCCGATGTGTGCCACTCGCTGTTCGCCTGGAGGATGTCCTTCGCCTCGTTGTCCCGGTAGGCCGCCGAGGCCAGCGCGAACGTCGGCGTCTGCCCCTCGTCGCCCGTGCGCGGCACCTGCGGACCGAAGAAGTCCGCGTAACCGCCGTCAACGGTCATTCCCGCCCCCGATCGCCGCGACCACTCGTCTTGCGGCCTTCCCGACTTCCTTGCTGCGCACACCTGTTGATCAGGGTCCTCAGCGTATCCGCAGCCACTGTCATCCGTCTGCGGACGGCCCGAGCCGACCGCGGAGGTGAACGGAAGCGTGGTGCGGACGCGTGCGCCCGGGCGCCCGCGCACGCTGCGCGGGCGCCCGGCGTCGTCCCTCAGGCGCTGCGCGCCTCCTCGCGCACCCGTTCCGCGACCTGCGGCGGCATCGGCTC
>NZ_JAOCQE010000359.1 GCF_025290915.1 Streptomyces sp. 15-116A
GTCGCCGTGGAGAACCGCCACCACCGCGGCTGACGAGCCATGCCCTTCCTCAAGGCCGGCGCCTCGGCGTCGCGTCTCTGTCTGTCATGCCCTTGACATATCTGCCCCTCGCAAGGACACCCGCACGGAAAGGAAAGGCCATGTCCCCCATCCCCCGCAGGTCCCTCCTCAAGGCCGCCGCCGTCGCCGGCGCCGCCGCCCAGTTCAGCTGGGCCCTCGGCTCCCGGAACGCGGCCGCCGCACCCAGAGCCGAGGCCGCCGACGCCGACCCGGTGACCCTCGACTGGCTGGAGGAGGGCGGCCTCGGCGCCGCCCCCGGCTCCACCGTCGGCGTGCCCTGGCCCAAGGGCGCCCACCAGGAGGACCAGACCTTCGCCCTGACCGACGCCGATGGAAAAGCCGTCCCCGTCCAGTCCTGGCCGATCGCCTACTGGCCCGACGGCTCCCTCAAGTGGACCGCCCACGCCGTCGGTTCCGGCTCCGGCAAGCTCACCCTCACCGCCGGCACACCCGCCGCCCCCGAGAAGAAGGTCACCGTCGACAAGAGCGGCGGCACCATCGACATATCGACCGGCGTCATCACCGCGAAGATCGCCAAGTCGGGTGCCACGATCGTCAAATCGGTCACCCGCGGCTCCACCGAGATCGCCCGCGACGGCCGTCTCGTCCTGCTGCGCCAGCCCGAGTTCGAGGACGGCGACCAGACCACCGTCAAGACCGAACGCTTCGACGGCGCCGTCTCCGATGTCACCGTCGAACAGGACGGTCCCGTCCGCGCCGTCGTCCGCATCGACGGCAAGCACCGCAAGGGCAGCCGCAGCCGGCTGCCGTTCTCCCTCCGCCTCTACTTCTACGCGGGCGCCGACTCCTTCCGCATGGTGCACACCATCACCTACGACGGGACGCAGGAACCGGGCAAGGCGAGCGGCGACTTCATCCGCGGCCTCGGCGTCCGCTTCACCGTCCCCATGCGCGACGAGTCCTACGACCGCCACATCCGCATCGGCGGCGAGGGCACCGGCATGCTCCGCGAGGCTGTCAAGGGCATCACCGGACTGCGCCGCGATCCCGGAATCGCCGTGCAGGAGGCGCAGTTCGCGGGCAGGAAGCTGCCCGACCCCTCGACCTGGGACCAGCGCGTCACCACCCGGCTCCAGTACATCCCCGAATGGGGCGACTACACCCTCTCCCAGCTCTCCGCCGACGGCTTCGCCCTGCGCAAGCGCACCAAGAAGGGCTACGGCTGGATCCCCGCCGGCGGAGGCCGGCGCGCCTCCGGCTTCGGCTACGTCGGCGGCGTCAGCGGCGGACTCTCCTTCGGCCTGCGCGACTTCTGGGAGAAGTTCCCCGCCCAGCTCGACATCCGCGACGCCCACACCGACGAGGCCGAGGTCACCCTCTGGCTGTGGTCTCCCGAGGCCCAGCCCATGGACCTGCGCTTCTACCACGACGGCATGGGCCAGGACACCTACCCCGAACAGCTCGAGGGCCTCAACATCACCTACGAGGACTACGAGCCCGGCTTCGGCACCCCCTACGGCATCGCCCGCACCTCCGAACTCCTCTTCTGGGCCAATGAGTCGACGCCTTCGGCGGAGACCCTGGCCGAGCAGGTCGAGGCCGTCCGCGTCCTGCCGCAGCTGGCCGCACCGCCGGCGCAGCTCATCAAGGCCGGCGTCTTCGGCAAGGGCCTGTTCGCCGAACCCGACCGGTCCACCCCGGCCAAGGCCAAGATCGAGGACCACCTCGACTTCCTCTTCACCTACTACAAGGACCAGGTGGAGATGCGCCGTTGGTACGGCTTCTGGGACTACGGCGACATCATGCACACCTACGACACCGTGCGGCACCAGTGGCGCTACGACGTCGGCGGCTACGCCTGGGACAACTCCGAACTCTCACCCGACCTGTGGCTCTGGTACGCGTATCTGCGCTCCGGCCGCGCCGACATCTTCCGCTTCGCCGAGGCCATGACCCGCCACACCGGCGAGGTCGACGTCTACCACCTCGGCAAGTGGGCCGGCCTCGGCACCCGGCACGGTGTGCAGCACTTCGCCGACAGCGCCAAGCAGCAGCGCATCGCCAACACCACCTACCGCCGCTACTACTACTTCCTCACCGCAGACGAACGCGTCGGCGACCTCATGCACGCCAACGTCGACTCCGACGAGACCTTCCTCGTCCTCGACCCCATCCGCAAGATCCGCACCGAGCCGTACACCCCCGACCGGCACGCCCTGTCGATCGGCTTCGGCACCGACTGGAGCGGCCTGGTCTCCGCCTGGCTCACCGAGTGGGAGCGCAAGGGCCCCAAGTGGGAGAAGGCCAAGGCACGGGTGCTGTCCACCATGGAGACCATCGCCGCCCAGCCCAACGGCTTCGTCCAGGGCACCGGGCTCTACGACCTCGACACCGGCAGGTTCGCCATCGCCGACAAGCCCGTCGTCGGCGTCTCCCACCTGTCGGCCGTCTTCGGCCTCAACGAACTGTGCGCCGAGCTCATCGACCTCGTCGACATGCCGAAGTTCAACGAGGCCTACTTCGACTACTGCCGCTACTTCAACGCCACCAAGGCCGAACAGGCCGCCCGCTACGGCACCGACTTCGGCAGCCTGATCCTCTTCCAGGGCCACTCCCGCCTCGACGCCTACGCCGCCGTGAAGACCGGCGACGACAAGCTGGCCAAGCGGGCCTGGGACAAGTTCTACAACTCCGACGGCTACAAGGAGTCCGCGCCCTGGAAGACCGAGAAGGTCAGCGGGCCCACGGCGCTCGTCGAGGGCAGTGAGGCCACCTGGGTGTCCACCAACGACACCGCGCTCTACGGCCTCGCGGCCATCGAGAACCTGGCGCTGCTGGGGGACCGGATGCCGTAACGCGCGCATACCGGGCGCGGGCGGGCACACTCCGTCCATGGACTGGAACCATTACCGCTTCCGCAGTCTGTGGACCCTGTCCGCGCCCGCCCCCGTCGTCTACCGCGTACTGGAGCGGATCGAGGACTACCCCCTGTGGTGGCCGCAGGTGCGCGAGGTCGTCCGGCTCGACGACAGCAGCGGGATCGTACGGATCCGCTCCGTGCTCCCCTTCGACCTGCGGGCCACCCTGCACGAGGGGCGGCGTGACCCGGAGAAGGGAATCCTGGAGGTCGGCCTGTCCGGGGACGTCGACGGCTGGGCCCGCTGGACCGTCACCCGGCTCGGCCCCGGCGGCAGCCTCGCCCGCTACGAGCAGGAGGTCGACGTCCGCAAGCCGCTGCTGCGGCGGCTCGCCGTGCCCGCACGGCCCGCGTTCCGGATCAACCACGCCCTGATGATGCGGGCCGGCCGGCGCGGACTGGCCGCCCACCTGGAAGCGGTTTGAAGGAAGCGTGCCGGGACCTGTATTGTTCAGTGCGTTCCCGGGCGATTAGCTCAGTGGGAGAGCGCTTCGTTCACACCGAAGAGGTCACTGGTTCGAACCCAGTATCGCCCACCGGGAGAGCCGGTCCGTCACAGGCGGACCGGCTTTGTTGTGTTCACGAAGCGCCTCACGCCGCCGCCGGAAGGTCCGGGCGCAGCGGCCACGCCGGGTCCACCGCCTCCTCCGTGCCGCTGCGGGCGAACCACGCCTGCAGGCCCCGGGCCTGTGCCGCGTGCCACACCGCCTGCAGGGTGTGCAGCTCACCGGGGGAGAGCCGCTCGAGCCGGGAAGCGAACCGGCGCCCCACCGCCCGCGTGACCTCCAGCGCGGCCACCGCGTCCGCCGCCGCGTCGTGCGCCTCGTCCAGGCTGACGCCGTAGTGCGCGCACAGGTCGGTCAGCGTGCGGCGCCCCTTGCGGTAGCGGTCCAGGTGCTTGTCCAGCACCCGCGGATCCAGCACCAGCAGCGGCGTCCGCTCGAACCAGCGGTGCAGCGACGAGGCTCGGTGACGGCGCAACTCCCGGTCCAGCAGGGTGAGATCGAACGGCGCGTTCATCACCACCAGCGGCCGGCCCACACCCGCCTGCTCGGCCAGCGTCTCCGCTATCTCGTACATCACCGGCGCGGGCCAGCGGCCGTTGCGCTGCAGATGCTCCTCCGTCAGCCCGTGCACCTCCGTCGCCGCGGCCGGCACCGGCACGCCCGGGTTCACCAGCCAGCGGTTCACCCGAGGCCGGGCGCCCGGCGCGTCCTGGACGACGACGGCGGCCGACACGATCCGGTCGGTCTCGACGTCCACGCCCGTCGTCTCCGTGTCAAAGGCGGCCAGCGGCCCCTCGTACCAGCACGTCATTCCCACCAACCCCTTGCTCACCACCGGCAGTTGACGCACCGTCCGCTGCCCGCTCCGGTGATACCCGGCCTGTTTGCGCCGTACGCCGGAAGGAGACAACAGGAGTACGGGTCGCTGCAGTTCAGCGCCCCGCAGCGGGGATTCACTTGTTCTGGAAGGCTGTTCGGCCATGGCCATTGCGCAGCCCGAACGGGGCGGGCTGCTGCCCGAGCGCACGGCACCGTCTCGCGGCTCTCTCGCCACCACCGCCTGCATGGAGACCCTGCAGGTCGGCTATCTGCACGCCGTCGCGGCCGCCGCGGGCTGCTCGCTGTCCCAGCCGTTCCCGGACAACGGCATCGACTGGCACGTCAGTCACAGCGCCCCCGGGCACACCGTCGACGACGAGGTCACCATCAAGGTGCAGCTCAAGGCGACCTACCAGATCGCACCCGACCCGCCGGGCCGTGCCTTCTCCTTCACGCTCGACAACGCGCACCTCGCGAAGCTCGCCCGCACGCCGGTGTCCGTGCACAAGATCCTGGTCGTGATGCTCGTCCCGCGTTCCCAGGACGACTGGCTGCGCGCCAGCCACGACCGGCTCGACCTGCGCCACTGCTGCTACTGGACCAACCTCGCCGGACACCCGATCACCGGCCGGCAGCGCACCACCGTGCGGATCCCCACCTCACGCATCTTCGACGACCGGGCGCTGTGCGAGATCATGACCCGGGTCGGCACGGGAGGGAAACCATGACGCACCGCCCGACCGACGAGCCCCTGCGGCCGGTACGCCCGCACCCCACCGAGGCGGCATGGAGCGCCGGCCCGGACGGACCCGACCGGCCCGAAGGGGACGAGCGAGCCGCCGTGCCCGGGGAGAACGGGGGGAGGTGGCAGGCGGCCGAGCCCGGGGAGACCGGGTGGAAGCGGCAGCCTGCCGAGCCCGGAGAGACCGAGTGGAAGCGGCAGCCTGCCGAGCCCGGAGAGACCGGGTGGACGTGGCAGCTGTCCCGGGCCGGGACCGCCGGGCCGAGCGGGCGGGCCGCCGATGACGAGGGCGCGGCC
>NZ_JAOCQE010000036.1 GCF_025290915.1 Streptomyces sp. 15-116A
GTCTGGCTGTGCGCCGACGCCCTCAGCGGCGCCGCCGCCGTCCACGCCCGCCGCGCCGACGACGGCACCGACCTCCACCCCGGCCTGAACGTCGCCGCGTTCGCCGAGGAGACGGTCGTCCCCGCCTCCTGCGTCCTGCCCGCGCCCGACGGCATCCCGCTCACCGACGCCGCCCTCCTCGGCTGCGCGGTGCTCACCGGCTACGGCGCCGTCCACCACTCCGCGCGCGTGCAGCCCGGCGAGACGGTCGCCGTGTTCGGTGTCGGGGGAGTGGGCCTCGCCGCCCTCCAGTCGGCCCGGATCGCGGGCGCCTCGAAGATCGTCGCGGTCGACGTGTCCCCCGAGAAGGAGGAGCTGGCGCTGGCCGCCGGCGCCACCGACTACCTCATCGCCTCCGACACCACCCCCCGCGAGATCCGCGCCCTCACCGGCAAGCAGGGCGTCGACGTGGCCGTCGAGTGCGTCGGCCGGGGCGTCACCATCCGCACCGCCTGGGAGTCCACCCGGCGCGGCGGGCGCACCACGGTCGTCGGCATCGGCGGCAAGGACCAGCAGGTCACCTTCAACGCCCTGGAGATCTTCCACTGGGGCCGCACCCTGACCGGCTGCGTCTACGGCAACTCCGACCCGGCCCGCGACCTCCCGGTCCTCGCCGAGCACATCCGCGCCGGCCGCCTCGACCTCGGCACCCTGGTGACCGAACGCATCGCCCTGGACGGCATCCCGGCCGCCTTCGAGAACATGCTGGCGGGCAAGGGGGGCCGCGCGCTGGTGGTCTTCTAGAGCCCGCTCGCCCGATACCCCGGTCTCCGCTGATGCCCCGGTCTCCGCGTGAGCCCGGGGTGTCAGGCATGCCCACGGGACGACGCCGCGCTCGCGAAATCGTTGCCGCACGACCCGTTGACGTCCATACCGTCCGGTCAGTACGTTCCCCGGAACCCGGGCCACCGTTTCGCTGTTCCGTCCCCGCACCCCCTCGGAGCGAGCACGTATGGACACCGCACCTTCCGCTCAGCCGCTCACCTCCACCACCGAGGCGGCCCCCAACCGCCGTCGCGTCGCCACGGCCGCCGCCCTGGCCTCGGCCGTCGAGTGGTACGACTACTTCGTCTTCGGCATCGCCGCCGCCCTGGTCCTCGGCGACCTGTACTTCCCGGCCGGCAGCTCCACCGCCGGCGTCCTCGCCTCCTTCGCCACCTTCGCCGTCGGCTTCCTCGCCCGTCCGCTGGGCGGCATCGTCGCCGGCCAGCTGGGCGACAAGAAGGGCCGCAAGCCGATGCTGGTCCTCGCGCTCACCCTGATGGGCCTGGCCACCACCGGCATCGGCCTGCTCCCGACGTACGAGACGATCGGCGTCGCCGCCCCGATCCTGCTGGTCCTGCTGCGCATCGCCCAGGGCGTCGCGGTCGGCGCGCAGTGGGGCGGCGCGATGCTGCTGGCCACCGAGTACGCCCCCGAGGGCAAGCGCGGCATCTACGGCAGCGTCGTCCAGCTCGGCGTCCCCATCGGCGTGGTGACCGCCAACACGGTCTTCCTGCTGGCCGGCGCCTTCACCAGCGACGCCGCCTTCACCAGCTGGGGCTGGCGCGTGCCGTTCCTGGTCGGCCTGTTCGTCCTCGCCCTCGCCTGGTACATCCACACGCGCGTGGAGGAGACCCCCGAGTTCCGGGAGGCGGAAAAAGCGCTGGCGGAGCAGGAGAAGGGCGAGCAGACCTCACCCCTGCGCACGATCCTCCGCAGCCACCTGGGCACGGTCCTCCTGGCCGGCGGCTCCTTCGCCGTGAACACCGCGACGTTCTACATCCTGATCACCGGCGTCCTCGACTACACCACCCGCGAACTCGACATGGACAAGGGCCCGGTGCTCACCGTCTCCCTGTGCGTCAGCCTCACCCAGCTGGTGCTGATCCCGGTCTCCGCCGCCCTGTCCGACCGCCTCGGCCGTATCCGCATCTACGCCCTCGGCGCGATCGGCATCGCCCTGTGGGCCGTCCCGCTCTTCCTCCTCATCGACACGGGCTCCCTGTTGTGGCTGGCCGTCGGCACGTTCGTCGCCAGCTGCTTCCTCAGCATCATGTACGGCCCCCAGGCCGCCCTGTTCGCCGAACTGTTCACCCCGGAGATGCGCTACACGGGAGCGTCCCTCGGCTACCAGATCGCGGCGGTCGCCGGTGGCGGCCTGGCCCCCTTCATGATGGTCCTGCTCCTGGAAGCCACGGACACCTCGATGTCGGTCTCGGCCTACATCATCGCTCTGTCGGTGATAGCGCTGATCAGCATCAAGGTCCTGGCGAACAGGGCCCGTTCACGCTGACCCGGACGTCCGGCCGGGCCGCGGCTCCGGTAGCTCCGCCTCAGGAACCGGAACCGCGGCCAGCCGGTCCGCCGCGCGCGCCCTGGACCGCGACACCGCCACCCCCGCGAGACACAGCGCACCGCCCGCCAGCGTGAGGAGGCCCGGCACCTCACCGAGCGCCAGCCACGACATCAGCACGACCAGGGCGGGCACGGCGTACGTGGTCGCGCCCATCCGGCCGGCGGTCGTCCGGGCCAGCGCGTAGGCCCAGGTGGTGAATGCCAGCGCGGTCGGGAAGACGCCCAGGTAGACCATGTTGAGTGTGGCGGACAGGGGAGCGTCGGCGGCCTCCTGCACGAGCTGCCCGGTGAAGGGCAGACACGCCACGGCCCCGATCAGACACCCGTACGTCGTCACCTGCAGCGGACTCGCCGTGCTCAGGGCCGGTTTCTGCGCGACCACGCCGGCCGCGTAGGCGACGGCCGCCAGCAGGCACAGCACGACACCGAACACCGACGACCCGCCCTCGCCGGACATCGAAAGACCCACGGTCACCGCCCCGGCGAACGACACCGCCATCCCCGCCAGCAGCCGCGGCGGCACCGCGTCCCCGAGCAGCCGGGCGCCGAGCAGGGCGATGAGGATCGGCCCCACGTTCACCACGAGGGCGGCGGTACCGGCGTCGACCTGCTGCTCACCCCAGTTGAGGGCCACCATGTAGAACCCGAACCACAGCACCCCCGACACGGCGATCCCCCGCCACGCGGACCGCGGCGGCACCCCTTCCCGCCGCACCAGACAGAGCAGCCCCAGCGTCACCACCCCGGCCCCCAGCCGCCCCAGCGCGAGCGCCCCCGGCGAGTAGGCGTCTCCCGCACTCCGGATCGACACGAAGGCGGACGCCCACAGCACGACGGTGACGACAGCCGCCCCAGCGGCCAGCAACTCGTCACGCCGCGCGGGGTGCTTGGTAAAGACGCTCATCATGCTCCTGAGGCTAGGCAGCGCCCCGGACGGGGCACTGGCGGAATCCGGACAGGGAGTCAGGAAGATCAAGCAAAGGCGAAGAACGGCACGAGGAAAACTGGATTTCGCCACCCGCCCTAGCCGCCCAGCGCGGCCACCTCCACGCCCAGAAGCTCACGCAACGCCCCCTCCCCGAGGGCCGTCACCTTCACCGCCCGCCCGGATCCGACCCGCACACACCACCCCGCCTCCAGCGCGTGCCGGCACAACGCCGCCCCCGCCACACCCGCAAGGTGAGGCCGGCGTTCCGTCCAGTCCAGGCACCCCCGGGCCAACGGCCGCCGCCCACCCCGCTCCAGCGGGATCCCGGCCCCCTCGAACCACTCCACGCCCGCGTCGGTCAACGCGAACCCGGTGTCCTGCCGCAGCAGCCCCCGCCGGGTCATCGCATCCGTCACCGCGATCCCCAGCCGCCCCGCGAGATGGTCGTAGCACGTACGCCCCCGCGCCATCGCCGCCCCCGCACTCACCGCTCGCAGACCCCGAGGCCGCCCCACCGCCGGAGGCACACGCGCCGCCAGATCCTCCACCAGCTGGGCCACGCCCGCGTCGGCCAGCCGCACATACCGGTGCCGCCCCTGCCGCTCCTCGGCGAGCAGCCCGCCCGCGACCAGCTTCCCCAGATGCTCGCTCACCGTGGACGCCGCGACCCCCGCGTGCCGCGCCAGCTCACCCGCCGTCCACGCCCGCCCGTCCAGCAGCGCCATCAGACACGCGGCCCGCGTCTCGTCGGCGATCAGCCCGGCCAGCCGCGCCAGGCCCGCCGCCTGCGGATCCTTCGAGGTCGAGGTCATGCCACCCAGCATGAGGCACGCACACTTCGGCCCCCGCCGAACGATCCCCGACGTCCCGGCCTGCCCCTACGCGGCCGTACCGCCCACCTGCTCGTACTGCCGGACCAAGCCGTCGAGGAGCGCCGTCAGCCCCGTCTCGAACGCCCGCTCGTCGATCTTCTCCTGTTTCTCGGCGAGCAGGTGCGCCTGCCCCAGATGCGGATAGTCCGCCGGGTCGTAGGCACTCGCGTCGTCCACGAAGCCGCCCGCGAACGACCCCAGGGCCGACCCCATGATGAAGTACCGCATCAGCGCGCCGATGGACGTCGCCTGCGCCGGCGGCCACCCCGCCTCCACCATCGCCCCGTACACCGCGTCGGCCAGCCGCAGCGCGGCCGGGCGCCGGCCCGGGCCACGGGCGAGCACCGGGACGATGTTGGGGTGGTCGCGCAGTGCGGCCCGGTAGGAGACGGCCCAGTCGTGCAGCGCGGTCCGCCAGTCCCGGCCGTCCTCGAACATCGACAGATCGACCTGCGCGCTCACCGAGTCGGCCACCGCCTCCAGGATCTCGTCCTTGGTGCGGAAGTGGTTGTAGAGCGAGGGCCCGCTGACCCCCAGCTCCGCGGCGAGCCGGCGCGTGGAGACAGCCGCGAGGCCCTCTGCGTCCACGAGCGCACGGGCCGTCTCGACGATCCGGTCGGTGCTGAGGAGGGGCTTGCGCGGTCGGGCCATGGCGCACATAGTAGGGCTGCGCCTAAAAACTAGCAGTGATAATTTAACGTTTGCCCGTTCACCTTTCCTGTTCACATTTCCTGTTCACATCGCCCTGGAGTGAGTGACCCCATGAACCTGGAGCTCAGCGAGGAGCAGAGCGCGGTCCGCCGGCTCGCCCGGGACTTCGTCGAGCGCGAGGTCGTGCCCCACGCCGCCGCCTGGGACCGCGGCGAGGAAGTGGACCGCGGCATCGTCAAGAAGCTCGGCGAGCTCGGCTTCCTCGGCCTGACCGTCGACGAGGAGTACGGCGGCTCCGGCGGCGACCACCTCGCGTACTGCCTGGTCACCGAGGAACTGGGCCGGGGCGACTCCTCCGTGCGCGGCATCGTCTCCGTCTCCCTCGGCCTGGTCGCCAAGACCGTCGCCGCCTGGGGGAGTGAGGAGCAGAAGCGGCAGTGGCTGCCGGGCCTCACCTCCGGCGAGTACGTCGGCTGCTTCGGCCTGACCGAGCCCGGCACCGGCTCCGACGCCGGGAACCTCTCCACCCGGGCGGTCCGTGACGGCGGCGACTACGTCATCAACGGCACCAAGATGTTCATCACCAACGGCACCTGGGCCGACGTCGTCCTGCTCTTCGCCCGCTCCACCGACGCCCCCGGCCACAAGGGCGTCTCCGCCTTCCTCGTGCCCACCGACACCCCCGGTCTGACCCGGCGTCCCCTCCACGGCAAGCTCGGCCTGCGCGGTCAGGCCACCGCCGAGCTGGTGCTGGAGGACGTCCGCGTCCCCGCCTCCGCGATGCTCGCGCCGGAGGGCAAGGGCTTCTCGGTCGCCATGTCCGCCCTCGCCAAGGGCCGGATGTCGGTCGCGGCCGGCTGCGTCGGCATCGCCCAGGCCGCCCTGGACGCGGCCGTGGCCTACGCGGGCCAGCGCGAGCAGTTCGGCAAGACCATCGCCCACCACCAGCTCGTCCAGGAACTGATCAGCGACATCGCCGTCGACGTGGACGCCGCCAGGCTGCTGACCTGGCGGGTCGCCGACCTCATCGACCGCGGGCAGCCCTTCGCCGTCGAGTCCTCCAAGGCCAAGCTGTTCGCCTCGGAGGCCGCCGTCCGCGCCGCGAACAACGCCCTGCAGGTCTTCGGCGGCTACGGCTACATCGACGAGTACCCGGCCGGCAAACTGCTGCGCGACGCCCGCGTGATGACCCTCTACGAGGGCACCAGCCAGATCCAGAAACTGGTCATCGGCCGTGCGCTGACAGGGGTTTCGGCGTTCTGAGTATCCGTCTGAGTAGCTGAACGGATGTGGCGCGGGCCACGTCGGCCGATCCTTGTCCCCATGAGTGACACACCGGTCAAGCAGCAGAGTACGGCCGCCTTCTACGGTCAGGCCGTCGCCTCCTTCGCGGTCGCCCTGGGCGCCACCGCGATCGGTATCTTCAACCTCCAGACGGACGCCTGGGTCCGCGCCTTCCTGGCCATCGCCGTGCTGTACCTGGTCACCTCCGCCTTCACCCTGGCCAAGGTCATCCGCGACCGCCAGGAGGCCGGGCAGATCGTGAACCGGGTCGACCAGGCCCGTCTGGAGAAGCTCCTCGCCGAACACGACCCGCTGCAGAAGCTGTGAACGCTTCCGGGAACGCTTCCGCCACGGCTCACTAAGCGCTCGCTCACCCTTCCCGGTATGGTGTTACCCCTGCCAGCGAATGGGGTGAGTGATGAGTACGGCGGAGGAGACGGCCGGTGGCGAGGCGCAGCCGTGGGGTGAGGTCACGCCCGACGCGGCCCGACGGCTGCTGCTCGCCGCCGTGGAGGCGTTCGCGGAACGGGGCTACCACGCCACGACGACCCGCGACATCGCGGGCCGCGCGGGGATGAGCCCGGCCGCGCTCTACATCCACTACAAGACCAAGGAAGAACTGCTGCACCGCATCAGCAGGATCGGGCACGAGAAGGCCCTGGACATCCTGCGCACGGCGGCCCGCGCCGAGGGCAGCCCGACCGAGCGGCTCACCGACGCGGTGAGCTCCTTCGTGCGCTGGCACGCCGGGGGGCGCACCACGGCGCGGGTCGTGCAGTACGAGCTCGACTCGCTCGGCCCCGAGGCGCGCGCCGAGATCGTCGGGCTGCGCCGGCAGGTCAACGCCGAGGTGCGCGGGATCATCGAGGAGGGCGTGCGCTCGGGCGAGTTCGACGTCCTGGACGTCCACGGCACCACGCTCGCCGTGCTCTCCCTCTGCATCGACGTGGCCCGCTGGTTCAACGTGAACGGCCCGCGCACCCCCGAGGAGGTCGGCGCGCTCTACGCCGACCTCGTGCTGCGGATGGTGGGGGCCAGGGACGCGGGCGGTTCCCGGGCGTGAGTCAGAGGTAGTAGCGGGCCACCGACTCGGCCACGCACACCGGCTTGTCGCCGCCCTCGCGCTCCACGGTGAAGGCGGTGGACACCTGCACGCCGCCCGGTACGTCGTCGACAGCGGTGATCGTGGCGGTGGCGCGCAGACGGGAGCCGACCGGTACGGGGGCGGGGAAGCGCACCTTGTTGGTGCCGTAGTTGACGCCCATCTTCATGCCCTCGACGGAGATCAGCTGGGGGCCGAACAGGGGCAGCAGCGACAGCGTCAGATACCCGTGCGCGATCGTCGTCCCGAACGGGCCCGCCTTCGCCTTCTCCGGGTCGACGTGGATCCACTGGTGGTCGCCCGTGGCCTCCGCGAACAGGTCGATGCGCTTCTGGTCGATCTCCAGCCAGTCGGTGTACCCCAGCTGCTCGCCCACCGCCGCCTTCAGCTCGTCGACGGACGTGAAGATCCTCGGCTCTGCCATGTCCCGGCCTCTCTCTGCGCCTACCTAAGCGACTGCTTAGCATGGTCGGTCGGGGCACCCCTGTCAACGGCCCGTCCGGCACGGGGGGTGGGTAGGCTTCGAGGGGTGCCCCAGATTCCTGAGAAGATCCACGAGCTCACGGTCGGCCAGCTCTCCGCGCGCAGCGGCGCCGCGGTGTCCGCCCTGCACTTCTACGAGTCCAAGGGCCTGATCAAGAGCCGCCGCACCTCGGGCAACCAGCGCCGCTACAGCCGGGACACCCTGCGCCGGGTCGCCTTCATCCGCGCCGCCCAGCGGGTCGGGATCCCGCTCGCCACGATCCGCGAGGCGCTCGCCGAGCTCCCCGAGGAGCGCACGCCGACCCGCGACGACTGGGCCCGCCTCTCCGAGGCGTGGCGCTCCGAACTGGACGAACGCATCAAGCAACTCAACCGCCTCCGCGACCACCTCACCGACTGCATCGGCTGCGGCTGCCTCTCCCTGGACACCTGCGTCCTCTCCAACCCGGACGACGTCACAGGCGACCGCCTCACGGGCTCCCGCCTGATGGCGGAACGCAGGTAGACGGACGAGGAGGCACTGCGGTACCGGGCTGCCCTGTCCGTACGTACGTAGCCGGGCTGTCTGTCCGTACACAGTTGCGGGCAGTCGTGCCTCCCCCAGTGCCTTATGGGCCTGGGAGGTGCCCCCAGGGCGGCACGGGTGGGCGATGGGGGTCCCCCCGCGCGAGCGAAGCCGAGCGTGGGGGAGAAGCCGAGAGTGGGGGAGGCACCCGGCCAGCGCGGGCAAGCGACACCCACCCCCGGCCCGCCCCGACACGGCTCACTCGTACTCCGTGCCCCCCTTCCGTGTCAGGTACCCCGGGCTGATCGCCTTCGCGATGGCCCGCCCACCCGTCACCGGGCTGTACCGCTCGACCACCGGCCGGATCACCACGCCCTCCCGCAGGTGCAGCTCCCGCCCGGACACCGTCTCCCGCCCCGACGCGATCTCCAGCACACGCGCACTGTCGTACGGCCCCTCGTACAGCCGGGGCACCAACGGCAGTCGGCCGTCCAGCAGTTCACCCGCGTCCAGCCATCGCACACGTCCGTCGATCTCCGCGGACACGTCGAACACGGCGTACCCCAGACTCTCGCGCCGCCCGTCCGCGCCGTACGTCAGGTCCTGCACCCCCGCCCCGTACACCTCGCCGAAGATGCCGACCCGCCGCGCCCCCAGCCGCCCTGCCAGCTCCGCCGCCGCCTCGGCCACGCCGTGACCCCGCACCGCCCGCCAGTACAGGTTGCGCGGGTCCTCCTTCAGCGCCAGCGACCGGGACCCGAAGCCCTTGGAGGAGACGTACACCCGCTCCTCGCCGGCGACATACGTCAGCAGACAGGCCGAGCCGTGCAGCTTCTCGGTCAGCACCACGGGCTCGCCCGGCGCGAAGATGTCCGGGTACCGCTGGATGTTCTCGATGTTGACCCACGGCAGCAGCTCCGGCGCCGACTCCACCTCACCGCTCATGGTCGGCGGCACCGGCGGCACCCACTTGGTGATCCCCAGCAGCTCCGCGAAGTCCGTGCCCTCCTTCGCCGCCCGCGCCAGGTCGACCTCCGCCAGCGCCTTCGGCCGGCACACGATGCCCTGCGACAGCTCACCGCGCAGCCGCACCGCCTTGACCCGGTCGCGGTTCCCGCCCGCCAGCCGACCGGTCAGCCCCAGCTCCTCGATCAGCGCGGCCGGCAGCACCGACTGCTCGGGGATGTACACGGCCACATCACCCGTGCGGTACGCCCCCTTGGCGACGACGGCACGGTACAGACCCACCTGGGCCAGCTCCAGTGCGTCGGCGTCGGGATGCTCATGGACGGTCAGGACTTCGGCGGTGACGCGCAGCGTCGACATCGGTACCGCTCCTCAGGCTCGTCAGGTGCGTTTCATCGCCCCCAACTCTCCTGAGGAGAAAGGGCTGGAACGACCGATTTACCGCCTGCTACGGTCGCTCGTCACGCACCCGCGCCCGGGTGACAGCGGGGGTGCGGCATCCCCGGCGTACGCCCCCGGACCCGCCCCGCACCCCCACCGCTCAGGCCGACACCAGCAGCCTGGCGCGCCGGGCGTTGGCCAGCGCCTCCGTCGTCAGGACCGGCAGCGGCACCAGGATGCCGCAGTCCGTGCACACCGGGCCCGCCGACGGCTCGTGGTCCAGGTCGTACCGCCACATGAGCCGTTCCCCCCGGCACACGGGGCAGGCCGAACCCGGCTCACGCTCCAGCGCGGCGATCAGCCGCCGCAGCACCTCCGCCAGGGGCTCGCGCGGATGCACCCGCGGGTCGTCGCACCAGGCCACCCCGAAGCCGCCCCAGGTCAGCCGGTGCCAGTCGTCCACGCTGCCGGGCCTGCGCAGCCCGTCGTGCTTCTCCTTCCTGCGGCGCTCGGCGAACTCGACCTCGTAGGCAAGCCACACCGCGCGCGCCTCCTCCAGCTCCTCCAGTGCGGCCACGAGCCGCGCCGGCTCCACGGAGCGGTCCTCCGGGTCGAACCCGGCACGCGCGCACAGATGGTCCCAGGTCGCCCTGTGCCCATAGGGAGCGAAGCGCTCGAGGCACTTGCGCAGCGAATAGCGCCGCAGTGCCAGGTCGCACCGCGGATCCCGGACCTGTCTCGCCAGACTTCGGAAACCGGCCATCGTCCTGCACCTCCGTCACACCTGCACCTGTAATCCGGTCACTTCGGCGTCGTCGAACGGACGTCGCCGAATAGACGTATCGACAACCGAATCGGCTCCATCCTTTTTTCGATGGCCCCCATCGGCGGGCCGTGGGGCTCACGCGCCAACCCCTGTGCGTCGTGGCTCAGTTGCGGCCGCGGCACGCGCGCCGGGCGCCCCGCGGGCACGCCTCGTCCAGTCTGAGAACTCCCGGCACACGCCACGGGTTCCTGACATTCCTCACCGGCATGCACCGCGACGGTGAAACGGCGCATAAAAAGCGGCGGCGGCCGGGTGCACCCCGGCCGCCGCCGCACGACATCCCCCGCTCAGCGATACAGCAGATACTGCCGCCGCACGTCGCGGAATTCGCCCAGCTCCTCCTGCCAGCCGGCCACGACCTCGTCCACGCCGGCACCCGAGTCGATCAGGGTGCGCACCAGCGTGGATCCGGTCAGCTTGTCGATCCAGTTGTCCGGCCGCCAGGCGAACCCGCTCCACGTCCGCTTGGCCGAGACCAGCAGCCCGATGCCGGTCCGCACGGGATCGAACGCCTCCCGGTCGTGCACATGAACCTGTACGCCCCCGACGGTCTTCCCCTGGAACTTGGAGAAGGTGGGTGTGAAGTACGCCTCACGGAAGCGGACCCCCGCCAGCCCCAGCTCGTTCGCCGCGGCCGCCCAGCGTCCGTCGATCCCCTCGGCGCCCACCAGTTCGAACGGCCGGGTCGTCCCGCGCCCCTCCGAGAGGTTGGTGCCCTCGAAGAGACAGGTCCCCGAGTACACCAGCGCGGTCTCCGGCGTCGGCATGTTCGGGCTCGGCGGTACCCAGGGCAGCCCGGAGGCGTCGTAGAAGTCCGACCGCTTCCACCCCGACATGCGGACGGTCTCCAGCCGCACCGGCGAGGTGAGGAACTCGCCGTTGAACAGCTCCGCCAGCTCCGCCACGGTCATCCCGTGCGCCTGCGAGATCGGCTGCCGCCCGACGAACGTGGCGAACTCCTTGTGCAGCACCGGACCGAGGGCCGCCCGCCCGGTCACCGGGTTCGGCCGGTCCAGGACGACGAACCGCTTGCCCGCGAGCCGCGCCGCCTCCATGCAGTCGAACATCGTCCAGATGTACGTGTAGAAGCGCGCGCCCACGTCCTGGATGTCGAAGACGACCGTGTCCACGCCGGACGCGGTGAAGATGTCGGCGAGCGGCTGACCGCTCTTCAGATACGTGTCGTAGACCGGCAGCCCGGTCGCCGGGTCGTCGTAGCGGCCCTCGGAGCCGCCCGCCTGTGCGGTGCCGCGGAAGCCGTGCTCGGGTCCGAAGACGGCGATCAGGTCCACCCGGTCGTCGGCGTGCATCACGTCGACGATGTGCCGCACGTCCCGGGTGATGCCGGTCGGGTTGGTGACCACGCCGACCCGCTGTCCGTCGAGCAGCGCGTAGCCGTCCGCCGCGAGCCGCTCGAACCCGGTGCGCAGCTTCCGGCCGCCCGCGGGGGCCCGCTCGGGGGCCGCGTGCGCCGGTGCCGCACTCACCGCCACGGCGGCGGTGCCGGCGGCGAGCAGGTGGCGTCTGGACAGCTTCATGCGGTGACCTCCGTGATCGCGGAAGATGTCATGCCCACGCACGCTAGCGCGCGTCCGCGCGACGGGGAACGAACCTGACCGACCCGCTTCGGATCACCTCTTCCCAGGTACATACCGACCGGTTAGTCTGACGCCACGCGTCACCGCCGCCGCAGCCGCGCGACCGGGCCGGACAGCGCCCGGCCACAATGAGGCGGCAGCCGCGTACAGAGTCGCTGGGAAGCCGCGTCGAAGGAGACCGATGGTGGAAGCCGTGCAGGGTGCGAAGGTGGTCGTCACGGGGGCCGGGGGCGGCATCGGGGCGGCCCTCGCCCGCCGCTTCGCCGCCCAGGGGGCGCAGGTCGTCGTCAACGACCTGGACGCGGAGGGCGCCAAGGCCGTCGCCGAGGAGATCGGCGGCATCGCCGTCCCGGGCGACGCCTCCACGATCGTCAGCGAGGCGCGGGACGCCCTCGGCGGCACGGTCGACGTCTACTGCGCCAACGCGGGCGTCGGCCGCAACGGCGGCGAGCCCGGCGAACCCCTCGACGAAGCGGCCTGGTCCCTCTCCTGGGACGTCAACGTGATGGCGCACGTCCGTGCCGCGCACGCCCTGCTCCCGGACTGGCTGGAGCGCGGCAGCGGCCGCTTCGTCTCCACCGTCTCCGCCGCCGGACTGCTCACCATGATCGGCACCGCCCCCTACAGCGTCACCAAGCACGGCGCCTACGCCTTCGCCGAGTGGCTGTCGCTGACGTACCGCCACCGGGGTGTGAAGGTCCACGCGATCTGCCCGCAGGGCGTGCGCACCGGCATGCTCGACGCCAGTGGCAGCGCGGGCGAGCTGGTCCTCAAGCCGAACGCGATCGAGCCGGACGACGTCGCCGACGCCCTCTTCCGCGGCATCGAGGAGGACCGCTTCCTGATCCTGCCGCACCCCGAGGTCGCCGAGTACTACCAGGCCCGCGCCGCCGAACCCGAGCGCTGGCTCAAGGGCATGAACCGCATCCAGCAGCAGTGGGAGGCCACCCGATGACCGCCTCCCGCTACGCCGCCCAGCCCTGGCTGAACCTCCTCACCGACGCCCAGCGCGCACCGATATCCCCGGACGACTCCCTGGTCCACGCCCTGCGCCGCGCGGCGGCCGGCACCCCCGACCGCGCCTTCCTCGCCTACTTCGACGGCCGGCTGACCTACCGGGAGGCCGACGAGCTCAGCGACTCCGTCGCCGGGCACCTCGCCGGGCGCGGCCTGGAGCGCGGCGACCGGGTGGCGATCCTGCTGCAGAACTCGCCGCTGTTCGTCCTCGCCCTGCTCGGCGCCTGGAAGGCGGGCGCGGTCGTCGTCCCCGTCAACCCCATGTACAAGTCGGGCGAGGTCACCCACGTCCTGCACGACGCCGGCGTCACCGCGCTGATCTGCTCCGACCGCGCCTGGGAGTCGTATCTGCGCGACACCGCCGACGGCTCACCCGTGCGGATCGTGCTCACCGCCTGCGAGCTGGACTTCCAGAGCCGCGGCGACACGCGCGTGCTCACCTTCGAGCGGCTCCCGCAGCCCCCCGACGCCGACGACCTCACCGCCGTCGCCCGCCAGGGCCTGCCCGCCCCCGAGCACCGCGACCCCGCGCCCTCGGACACGGCCCTGATCAGCTACACCTCGGGCACCAGCGGCACCCCCAAGGGCGCCACCAACACCCACCGCAACATCATGTACAACGCCGAACGGCAGCGCACCGGACTCGGCCTGCCCGAGGCGCCCGTCTACTTCGCGCTCGCGCCGCTGTTCCACATCACCGGCATGGTCTGCCAGCTCGGCGCCTGCCTGAACAGCGCGGGCACCCTCGTCCTCGCGTACCGCTTCGAGGCGGGCGTCGTGCTGGACGCCTTCGCCGAGCACCGCCCGCACTACACCGTCGGCCCGTCCACCGCCTTCATGGCGCTGGCCGCCCACCCCGACGTCAGCCGCGACCACTTCTCCTCCTTCCAGGTGATCTCCTCCGGCGGCGCCCCGCTGCCGCCGGCCCTCGTCGAGAAGTTCCGCGCCGGCTTCGGGCCGTACATCCGCAACGGCTACGGACTGACCGAGTGCACCGCCCCCTGCGCCTCCGTCCCGCCGCACCTCGAAGCGCCCGTCGACGAGGCCTCCGGGACGCTCGCGGTGGGCGTGCCCGGCCCCGAGACGGTCGTCCGGATCGTCGACGAGCAGGGCGAGGAGGTGCCCTTCGGGGAGCAGGGCGAGATCGTCGTCCGCGGGCCGCAGGTCGTGCCCGGCTACTGGGGGCGGCCCGAGGCCACCGCCGAGACCTTCCCGGACGGCGAGCTGCGCACCGGCGACATCGGCTTCATGGACGAACAGGGCTGGCTCTACGTCGTCGACCGCAAGAAGGACATGATCAACGCCTCCGGCTTCAAGGTGTGGCCGCGCGAGGTCGAGGACGTCCTCTACACCCACCCGGCGGTCCGCGAGGCGGCCGTGGTCGGCGTCCCCGACGGCTACCGCGGGGAGACCGTCAAGGCCTTCATCAGCCTGCGCCCCGGCGCCGAAGCGGACCCGGACGACCTCGCCGCGTACTGCAAGGAGAGACTGGCCGCCTACAAATACCCGCGTCAGGTGGAGATCCTGCCCGAGTTGCCGAAGACGACCAGTGGGAAGATCCTCCGTCGGGAACTGCGTTCCCTGACGCACGACAACTGACGACGACGGATACGACGACTGTTCAGCGACGACTGGCAGTGACATGGAAGGCAGGTGGCGGCAGTGCCCAGGACGACGGACGGTGACGGGACTCCTGTGCCGCAGCGGCTCCTGGCCGCCGCCACCCGGCTCTTCGCGGAGCAGGGCTACGACCGCACCTCCGTGCAGGAGATCGTGGAGGCGGCCGGCGTCACCAAGGGGGCGCTCTACCACTACTTCGGCTCCAAGGACGACCTGCTGCACGAGGTGTACGCGCGCGTGCTGCGGCTCCAGCAGGAGCGCCTCGACCACTTCGCCGACGCGGACGAGCCGATCGACAAGCGGGTGCGCGACGCGGCGGCGGACGTCGTGGTCACCACCATCGAGAACCTCGACGACGCGTCGATCTTCTTCCGGTCCATGCACCATCTCAGCCCGGAGAAGAACAAGCAGGTGCGGGCCGAGCGCCGCCGGTACCACGAACGCTTCCGCGCGCTCATCGAGGAGGGCCAGCAAGCGGGCGTCTTCTCCAAGGCCACCCCGGCCGACCTGGTGGTGGACTACCACTTCGGCTCGGTCCACCACCTGTCCACCTGGTACCGCCCCGACGGCCCCCTCACCCCCCAGCAGGTCGCCGACCACCTCGCCGACCTACTGCTGAGGGCGCTGCGCCCCTGAGGCGTCCATGAGGTGATCGAGCAGCGCGGCCCCCGCCGGATTGCGCGGCCGTGCCCCGCGCCCGGCCAGGACCACCGTGCGGCCCGGGTCCGGCTGCCGGACCGACAGCCACGGCAGCCCGGCCCGCTCGCCGATCGGCCGCGGTACGAACGCCACCCCGATCCCGGCCCGCACCAGCTCCACCAGCAGGCCGGCCTGGGTGACGTCACAGGTGATCCGGCGGCGCAGCCCGCAGTGCGCGGCCAGCCGCCGCACCGCCGTCTCCAGACCCGTGCCCGCGCGGAAGTCCACGAAGGGCTCCTCGGCGAGGTCGCTGATGCGCACCCGGCCCGCCCCGGCCAGCCGGTGCCCCGGCGCGGTGATCAGCACCAGCTCCTCGTGCCAGGTCGCGTGCACCGTCAGCGGCTCGGGCAGCTCCCGGGCGTCCGGCGCCAGATACGCCAGATCCAGCTCGCCTGCCCGCAGCGCCGCGGTCAGCTCGTCCACCGTCGCATCCCGTACGGACACCTGGATGCCCGGGAAGTCCCGGTGGAAGGCGGCCAGTTCGGCCGGCAGATCCACGCACGTCAGAGTCTGGATGGTGCCGATCGCCACCCGCCCGGTCTCCAGCCCGGCCACCGCCGCCACCGCCTGCCGCGCGGACTCCGCCCCGGCCAGCAGCGCACGCGCCTGCGGCACCAGAGCCCGGCCCGCCTCCGTGAGTACCACCCGGCGGCCGGTGCGGTCGAACAGATCGGCGCCCAGCTCCCGTTCCAGATTGCGGATCGAGGTACTGAGCGCCGACTGCACGATCAGCTCGGCACGGGCGGCGGCGGTGAACCCGCCCTCGGTGACGACCGCCATGCTCTCGGCGTGCCGGGCGTCGACCGGCGTACTGGTTGTACGTGGTCGGCGCCCGGTGTGCCGAGTGGGGGCACCTCCCACGCCCTCAGGGCAGTGGGGGAGCGTGCATGGCGTCGCCAGGCAGACGGGGATTTGACGACAGGGCCCAGCGAGCGGCTACAGGTGCTTCTTCAGCTCCCGTCGCGCCAGCGACCGCTGGTGCACCTCGTCCGGACCGTCGGCGATCATCAGTGTGCGCGCGCCCGCGTACAGCTCGGCCAGCGGGAAGTCCTGGCTGACCCCGCCCGCGCCGTACAGCTGGATCGCGCGGTCGAGGATCCCGACGACCGTACGCGGGGTCGCGATCTTGATGGCCTGGATCTCGGTGTGGGCGCCCTTGTTGCCGACGGTGTCCATCATCCAGGCCGTCTTCAGCACCAGCAGCCGCAGCTGCTCCACCGCCACGCGCGCGTCGGCGATCCAGTTCTGCACCACGCCCTGCTGGGCCAGCGCCTTGCCGAAGGCGTCCCGGGACACCGCCCGCCGGGTCATCAGCTCGATCGCTCGCTCGGCCATGCCGATCAGCCGCATGCAGTGGTGGATCCGGCCGGGACCCAGCCGGGCCTGGGCGATGGCGAAGCCGCCGCCCTCCTCGCCGATCAGGTTCGTCACCGGCACGCGCGCGTGGTCGAAGATCACCTCGGCGTGGCCGCCGTGGTAGTGGTCCTCGTAGCCGAAGACCCGCATCGCCCGCTTGATCGTGACCCCCGGGGTGTCACGCGGCACCAGCACCATGGACTGCTGCCGGCGGATGTCCGCCCCGTCCGGGTCGGTCTTGCCCATCACGATGAAGATGGCGCAGTCCGGGTGCATCGCCCCGGAGATATACCACTTGCGGCCCGTGATGACGTACTCGTCGCCGTCCCGCTCGATGTGCGTGGTGATGTTGGTGGCGTCCGAGGAGGCCACGTCCGGCTCGGTCATCGCGAACGCCGAGCGGATCTCACCCGCGAGCAGCGGCTGCAGCCACTGCTTCTTCTGCTGCTCGTCGCCGAACTGCGCCAGCACCTCCATGTTCCCGGTGTCGGGCGCCGCGCAGTTGGTGACGGTGGGCGCGATGTGCGGGGAGCGGCCCATGATCTCGGCGAGCGGGGCGTACTGCAGGTTGGTGAGCCCGGCGCCGTGCTCGGAGTCGGGCAGGAACAGGTTCCACAGCCCCTGCCGGCGGGCCTCCGCCTTGAGCTCCTCCACCACCGGCACGGTCTCCCACGGCGAGCCGAGCGCCGCGCGCTGCTCCTCCGCGACCTTCTCGGCCGGGTAGACGTACTCGTCCATGAAGGCCAGCAGTGTGGCGCGCAGCTCCTCGGTGCGTGCGTCGAACGCGAAGTCCATGTCCGTCAGCCTTCCTGAAGAGTGGTCAGACCGTGCTCGATGAAGACGGGAACCAGATCGCCGATGCGGTCGAAGCCGCGGCCGACCGTCTGGCCCAGCGTGTAGCGGTAGTGGATGCCCTCGAGGATCACGGCGAGCTTGAACCAGGCGAACGCCGTGTACCAGGACACCGCCGAGACGTCGCGCCCCGAGCGCGCCGCGTACCGCTCGATCAGCTCCTCGGGCGCCGGGTGGCCCGGGGCGGTGGCGGTGGTGGAGACGGGGGAGTCGGGCAGCCCCAGCGGCTTGCTGTACATCACCAGCAGGCCGAGGTCGGTGAGCGGATCGCCGAGCGTGGACATCTCCCAGTCGAGGATCGCCTGGATGGTGTCGTCCTCGCCCATGAGGACGTTGTCGAGCCGGTAGTCGCCGTGCACCACCGTCGGCGCGGGGGAGGCGGGCAGCTCCCGGCCGAGCGCCGCGTGCAGCTCGTCGATGCCGGGCAGCTCCCGGTTGCGGGAGGCGTCCAGCTGCTTGCCCCAGCGCCGCAGCTGCCGGTCCAGGAAGCCCTCGGGCCGGCCGAAGTCGCCCAGACCCACCTCGACGGGGTCCACGGCGTGCAGCTCGACCAGCGTGTCGACCAGGTTCAGCACCGCGTTCCGGGTGCGCTGAGGGCCGAGCGCGGCGAGCTGGTCGGCGGTGCGGTACGGGGTCCCTTCGACGAACTCCATGACGTAGAACGGCGCTCCCAGCACCTCCTCGTCCTCGCACAGCAGTACCGGGCGCGGCACCGGTACGGCGGTGGGGTGCAGGGCGCTGATCACCCGGTGCTCGCGCTTCATGTCGTGCGCGGTCGCCAGGACATGGCCGAGCGGCGGGCGTCGTACGACCCACTTCGAGGTGCCGTCGGAGACCGCGTAGGTGAGGTTCGACCTGCCGCCCTCGATCAGCCGGCCGGTCAGCGGGCCGGTCACCAGTCCGGGCCGCTCCCGTTCGAGCAGGCCGCGCAGCCGGTCGAGATCGAGTCCGGGCGGGTGGTCGGGGCTCATCGTCGCTCCTACGAGGCAGGTGAAGGGTACCCGCTCATGATGCCGACCGGTCGGTATGTCGTCCAGAGGGGGAGCGAAACGTGATCGGAGCCACGATAGCCCTCCGGGCGTCCGCCGGCCGGGCGACCGCCACGCGAACGGCCCGTCGTGGGCCATCCGGCTTGCGTGTTCCGGGGGCGGCCCGGAGGGTCGGAGCCATGAAGGCGATCAGCTACGCACGGTACGGCGGCCCCGAGGTGCTCGAACTCGGTGAGACCCGCGACCCCAAGGTCGGCCCCGACTCGGTCCTGGTGAAGGTGCGCGCGGCGGCCGTCAACCCGGTCGACTGGAAGTGCCGCGAGGGCTATCTCGACGGCGTCCTCGACGCCGTCTTCCCGGTGATCCCCGGCTGGGACGTCTCCGGCGTGGTCGTCCAGCCGGGCGTGGCGGTCGCGGAGTACGCCGTCGGCGACGAGGTGATCGGCTACGTCCGCGAGGACTTCCTGTCCCGTGGCACCTTCGCCGAGTACGTGGCCGCCCCGGTGCGCACCCTCGCCCGCAAGCCGCGCAACCTCTCCTTCGAGGAGGCGGCCGGCCTGCCCCTCGCGGGGCTCACCGCCTACCAAGCGCTGTACAAGGTCCTGGAGATCAAGCGCGGCGAGACGGTCCTGGTGCACGCCGCCGCCGGCGGGGTCGGCTCCCTCGCCGTCCAGCTCGCCGTCCACACCGGCGCCCGCGTGATCGGCACGGCGAGCGAGCGCAACCACGACTTCGTGCGGGAGCTGGGCGGGGAGCCAGTGACCTACGGGGAGGGCCTGGCCGAGCGGGTGCGGGGCCTCGCCCCCGAGGGCGTGGACGCGGTCCTCGACACCGTCGGCGGCGACGCGCTCAAGGTCTCCGCCAACCTCCTCGCCCCGGAGGGCCGGCTGACCTCGACCGCCGACCCTGAGGTGGTGAGCTACGCAGGCCGCTACCACTTCGTACGGCCCGACCACCAGGACCTCACCCACCTGGCGGAACTCGCGGAAGCGGGCGCGGTCGGCGTGCACGTCTCGGAGACATTCCCGCTGGAGCGGGCGGCGGACGCACACAGGCGCAGTCAGGAGGGCCGCACGCGCGGCAAGATCGTGGTGACGGTGGACCGGGAGCAGGAGACCCCGTAGAACGGCCCCCCGGGCTCTACAGGACGAGCGCCGCCCCGCACACCGCCAACGCCACCGTGCACAGGACGGCCGCGGTGGCGTGGCGCGGGTGCAGCGCGGCCGGGCTGCCCGTGGCCGCGAGGGCGCGGATCCGGCCGTGGGCGATGACCAGGAACCCCAGCCAGCAGGCGCAGCACAGCGCACCGGCGACGATCCCGCCCGCCGACCTCTCGTCCTGCAGGGCCGCCTTCACCGCGAGCACGGCGGCGACGGTCCCGGACAGGGTGGTACGCCGCCACGCGAGCCGCGTCCGCTCGGGCTGCAGCCCGGGATCCCGCTCATGCGCGACGGCCGACTGCCCGCTCACGCCTCCCACCCGAAGAGCACCACGACGACCATCGCGACGGCCACCACCGCCACCACAAGGCTCAGCACCGCCGGGAAGCGGGACACCGGCAGATCCTCGCCGCGTCGCATGGCCCGCTCGCAGCGCACCCAGTGGTTGACGGCCCGCAGCGCGCACAGCACGCCCGCCGCCAGGAGCGCCAGCGCCAGCCCCACACGCCAGCCCCAGCGCAGGTCCGGCAGGAACTGGTCCACGGCGAAACCGCCGCCGATCAGCGCGAGCGCGGTGCGCAGCCAGGCGAGGAACGTGCGCTCGTTCGCCAGCGAGAACCGGTAGTCGGGCGTCTCGCCCTCCGTCCGTACGTCCCCGGGCACGAACCACAACCGCACGTTCCGCGCAAACTCGCTCACGTCCGCGACCCTACCTGCGCGAACGCGGCCCGCCGACCGCACGGTGGGCCTTGAGCCGCTCGTACGCCGCCAGCCCGTCCGGGACCCACTCCCACGCGGCTAGCCGCCGCTCGATCTCCGCCTCGGCGACGAAGTCGTGCCAGGCCACCTCCTCGGCCTGCGGCCGTACCGGGAGGTCGCAGCGCACCTCGTACACCGCCGACCACCAGGTGCGCCCGGCGCCGTCGTCGTAGAGGAACTTGAACAGATACTCCGGCCGTGGCAGCCCGCTCACCCCGAGCTCCTCCTCGGCCTCGCGCAGCGCCGCCTCGTCGTAGCTCTCGCCGGCGCCCACGACACCGCCGACGAACATGTCGTACAGCGAGGGGAACACCAGCTTTGTGGGCGTCCGCCGGTGCACGAAGACCCGCCCCTCGGCGTCCCGGACCCACACGAACACACACCGATGCCGCAGCCCCCGCGCGTACGCCTCGCCACGCGGACACTGCCCGACCACCTCGTCGTCCTCGTCCACGATGTCGAGGACCTCGTCAGCGGAACTCATGGGGCCATCCAAGCAGCCCGCCCCGCGCTCAGCGCAGCAGCTCGAACTCCTGGACCTGCGGCTTCCGTACTGTCCCCTGGGGCATCGCCGGATGCATACCCAGCAGCAGGACGCCCGCGACGATCGCCGTGAGGCCGCCCGCCTCCCAGCTCAGGGATCCTGCGTCGGTGCGCAGCCGGTCGCCCAGGATGCCGATGCCGCAGACGATGCCGGCCAGCGGCTGCGCCGCCGTCAGCGCGGGCAGGGACATGCGCAGGGGAGCGGTCTCGAAGGCGCTCTGCACCAGCACCAGCGCGGTCACGCCCAGCGCCAGCACCGCGTACGGCTGCCAGCCGCTCATCAGGTCCACGAAGCCGCCCTCGGCGAAGCGCTGCCCGCTGACCCGCGTCAGCGCGTCCTGCACGCCGTACAGCATCCCCGCGGCCACCGCGAGCAGCACCGGGCCCCGGGTGAGCCGGGAGCGCCTCGCGCAGCCCGTGAGCAGCAGGGCGAGCCCGATCATGCCGCCGATGATCAGCCAGTGGCGTGCCGGGTCGGTGACGGCGTGGCCCCCGGCCGGCTGACCGGCCACGACGAACGCGGTCACGCCGCCCGCGAGCAGCGCGAGCCCCGCCCAGCCCTGCCGGCCGAGCGGCTGCCGGGTCTGGCGGCGCGACAGCGCGAGCGCGAACAGCAGGTTCGTCGCCAGCAGCGGTTCCACGAGGGACAGCTCACCCTGCCCCAGCGCGGCGGCGCCCAGCGCCATGCCGGCCACCATCAGAGCCATCCCGCCCAGCCAGCGCGGCACCTTCACCAGGTCGAGCAGCAGCCGGAACGACAGGAAGTCACCGAGGGGGGCGCGCTGGGCCGCGTTCTGCTGGAGCACGAACCCGAAGCCCAGACAGCACGCGGCGCTCACGGCGAGCACCAGTACCAGAACCGACACGCTGCGTACCTCGGAGATTCGTGCGGGGTCACGGACGTGTAGCAGCCGACTCTAGCGAGGCTCCCCGCGGAGCGCTTCCCTCCGCAGGAGTCGATTGGGTCACAGAATGTCCGTTTCGCTCTGCGTGCTCAGATCACAACTACCCCATCAGTCACAACAGTTGACGCGTGTAACGCCCAAGGCGCCCTTGACGGCCACCATTGGCTGCCGGTTTGCTGTCCGTGATCAGTTCATGGCGGACGGCAGCCGACCACTGCCGTACCCGACCGCCGCCGTGGACCGAGCCACAAGAAAAGCGCGTGAGGAAGTTCCGCGGTGCCCCCACCCCCGCCTCCCCTCGGCCGTGCCCGCAGACGTGCGGCGCAGTCCTTCGACGAGGCCCTCGACGACGCCGAACTCGTCGCCGCCCGAGCCGCGCTCGCCCAGGGCCGCTGGCAGCAGACCCGCGCGCTGCTGGTCCGCACGGGGGACGACTGGGACCGCCGCGGCCACCGGATCACCGTCCTCGCCCGCGAGACGTACTGCGCCGCGTGGGCCGGCGAGTGGCTGCTGGCCGAACCGGAGTCCGCCGACGCCTCCGTGCTGCTCGCGCTCGCCCGGATCCGGCGCGCCCTGCACGGCAAGGAGAAGCCCGCCCGCGCCCGCGAGGCCTGCCACCGCGCCGCGGAACTCGCCCCCGCAGACCCCACCCCCTGGCTCGGTCTGCTCCTGCTGGAGTGCGCCCAGGGCGCCGACGGCGACGTGGTCCGGCTCTTCGAGCAGGTCCGCACCCGGTACGCGGACCACCACCACGCCCACCATCTGGTGGTCGCCTGGCTCGCCGAGCGCCGGGTGGACGTGGGCCGGGACCCCCTGCACGAGGTCTACGACTTCGCCAACTGGGCCGCCGAGCAGGCCCCCGCCGACTCACCGCTCGCGGTGCTCCCGGTCATCGCCCACGCCGAGCGCTACCGCGCGCTGGCCGCCGCCGGCCACGAGCCCGCCGACCCGGCCGCCTCAGGGCACTGGGTCGGCCGCCGCGCCCGGCAGGTGATGAAGGCCGCCTTCGACTGGTGGCTGGAGTGGGAGCACGAGGACCACCCGCGCCGCCTGATCGACCTCAACTTCCTCGCCCACGCCAAGGTCTGCGAGGGCCGGGGCGCCGAGGCCGCCGCCCTCTTCCACCGCATCGGCGACCACGCCACACCGGCCCCCTGGTCCTACCCCGACCGCGACCCGCTGACCGCCTTCCGCACCGCCCGGGCGACCGCCCTGGGCACCGCCTGAGACCCCCACGCCCGACCCCCGTAAGCGACCGCCGCAACCGACCCCCGTAACCGACCCAAGGACGGACTCCCGATGACGACGGACAGTTCGAGCACGAGCAGATCCACAGCCGAGGGCATCAGTACCTTCAAGGGGCAGGAGCGGGCCCTGCGCGCCGACCGCCTCGGCACGGGGGGCCTGCTGCTCTCCGTGCTCGCCGCGACCGCCCCTCTCATGGTCGTCGCGGGTGTCATGCCCACCACATTCGCGGTGATGGGCATCGTCGGCCAGCCGCTCCTCTTCGTCGTGCTCGGCATCGTGCTCGTCCTGTTCAGCCTCGGCTACGCCGAGATGAGCAGGCACGTGCACAACGCCGGCGCCTTCTACGCCTACATCTCCCGCGGCCTCGGCGGCACCGCCGGAGCGGGCGCCGCCATGGTCGCCCTCGTCGCCTACAACGCCCTCCAGGTCGGCATCTACGGCATCTTCGGCTTCGAGGTCTCCGGCCTGTTCGCCACCTACGCCGACGTCGAGATCGCCTGGTGGATACCGGCGCTCGCGGCCGTGCTCGCCGTCGGCGCGCTCGGCTGGCTGAAGATCGACGTCAACGCGCGCGTCCTGGGCGTCCTGCTGGTCGTCGAAGTCCTGCTGGTCGTCGTCTTCGACATCGCCGCCATCGCCGACCCCGGGAAGGAGGGCCTGTCGCTGCACGCCTTCAACCCCGACACCCTCACCGGCGCCGGCGTCGGCACCGCCCTGTGCTTCTGCATCGCCGCCTTCCTCGGCTTCGAGCAGGCCCCCGTCTACGCCGAGGAGACCAACCGGCCGCACGTCCTGGTGCCGCGCGTGATGTTCCTCGCGGTCACCGGAGTCGCCGTCTTCTTCGCGATCAGCAGCTGGGCCCTCACCGTCGCCACCGGCCCGTCCGAGATCGTCGGCACCTCACGCGAGCAGAGCGCCGGACTGCTGTTCTTCCTCACCGAGTCCCGGCTCGGCGGCACCTTCACCGACGTCCTGCACGTCCTCTTCGTCACCGGCATGTTCGCGGCGATGCTCAGCTTCCACAACGTCGTCGCCCGCTACGCCTTCGCCATGGGCCGCGAGGGCCTGCTGCCCGCCGCCTTCGGCCGCACCACCGGCACCAGCGGCGCGCCCGGCACCGGTTCCCTGCTCCAGACCGGTATCGCCGCCGTGCTCGTCCTCGCTTTCGCCCTCACGGACGACAAGCCGACCGGCGACCCGACCGCGCCCGTGCTGCACCTGTTCACCTGGGGCGGCAACATCGGGGCGCTCGGCGTGATCGTCCTGATGGCGCTGGCCTCCCTGTCGGTCGTCGCGTTCTTCGTGCGCCGGGGCGCCGCCCGCGCCCAGGCCTGGCGCCTGGTCACCTCCGCCCTCGCGGGCCTCGCCCTCATCGTGATCGCGGGCTACACGGTCAAGGACTTCGACGTTCTGGTCGGCGCCGGACCCGACTCCTCCCTCAGCTGGATCCTCCCCGGCGTCATCGCCCTCGCCCTGGTCGCCGGCCTCCTCCAGGGCCTCGCCCTGCGCGCCCGCGCCCCCGAGACCCACGCCCGCATCGGCCTCGGCAACGAGGCGTTCCAGCTGGACAAGGCGGCCGAGCGCACGCCGTAGCCCGACGCCGGTTACGGAATCCTGACGAGCACCCGCGATCCCTGGCCCGCCGGGGACGCGGGTGCTCGAATGAGAAGGTGAACCCCGAACAGCCACCGGAAGACCCGGAGCCGCGCGGCAAGCCCATCGGCCGCCGCGTCCTGCTCGGCACCCTGGGACTCGGCGCACTCGGCGTCGTCGCCGCGCCCCCGCTCCAGCGCGGCCTGGAGTCCTTCCTCGCCTCGGCCTCCGACAAGGACCCCACCGGCCTGACCGGACTGCTCCCCAACGGCGGCGGCTTCCGCTACTACTCGGTCACCTCGTCCGTCCCCCGCAGGAGCGCCACCACCTACCGCCTCACCGTCGACGGCCTCGTCGACCGCCCCGCCACCTACACCCTCGCCGACCTCAGGGCCCTGCCGCAGACCCGTCTGGTCCGTGACGTCCAGTGCGTCACCGGCTGGCGCGTGCCGGACACGCCCTTCGAGGGAGTACGCCTCTCCCGCCTGCTGGACGCCGCGGGAGTGCGCCCCACGGCCGGGGCGGTGCGCTTCACCTGCTTCGACGGCGCCTACTCCGAGAGCCTCACCCTCGACCAGGCCCGCCGCGCCGACGTCCTGGTCGCCCTGCGCATGCAGGACAAGGACCTGAGCCACGCCCACGGCGGCCCCGTACGCCTCTACGTCGCCCCCATGTACTTCTACAAATCCGCGAAATGGCTCTCCGGCATCACCGTCACCGAGGACGTCCAGCCCGGCTACTGGGAGAAGCGCGGCTACGACATCGACGCCTGGGTCGGCCGCTCGAACGGACGCGACGATGAGCCTACGAGCTGACGCCCCGCCCACGGCCGCCGCGGCCGTCCGGCGCTTCGGCCCCGTCCAGCGCTGGGTGCACCGCACCACCGCCGCCCTGATGGGCCTGTGCGTCCTCACCGCCGCCTGTCTGTACGTCCCTCAGCTCGCGCAGCTCGTCGGCCGCCGCGCCCTCGTCGTCACCGTCCACGAGTGGTCCGGGCTCGCCCTGCCGCTGCCCGTGCTCATCGGCCTCGCCTCCCGCGCCCTGCGCGCCGACCTCGGCCGGCTCAACCGCTTCGGCCCGCACGACCGCACCTGGCTGCGCTCCGCCCTGCGCCGCGACAAGCGGCCCGCGTCCCGGCCGGCCGGCAAGTTCAACGCCGGGCAGAAGCTCTACGCGGCCTGGATCGCGGGCGCCACGCTGGTGATGCTGGGCACGGGCCTGATGATGTGGTTCACCCATCTCACCCCGCTGGTGTGGCGCACCAGCGCGACCTTCGTGCACGACTGGCTGGCCCTGACCATCGGGATCGTCCTCGCCGGCCACATCGGCATGGCCCTGGCCGACCCGGAGGCCCGCCGGGGCCTGCGCACGGGGACCGTGAGCCGGGAGTGGGCCGAGCGCGAGCACCCGCTGTGGCGCCCATGAGAAACGCCCGGCCGGAGAGGCTGAATCAACGCATCTCCGGCCGGGCATCATCGACGTACCGCTATATGACCAGGGACAACAGCAGCACCAGGGCCCCGGCGACCACCGAGATGATCGTCTCCATCACGGACCAGGTCTTGATGTTCTGGCCGACCGTGAGCCCGAAGTACTCCTTCACCAGCCAGAACCCGGCGTCGTTCACATGGCTGAAGAACAGCGAGCCCGCACCGATCGCGAGCACCAGCAGGGCCGCGTGGGTGGTCGACATGTCGGCCGCGAGCGGGGCCACCAGACCGGCCGCCGAGACGGTCGCCACGGTCGCCGAACCCGTCGCGAGCCGGATCGCCACCGCGATCAGCCAGGCCAGCAGCAGCGCCGGGATCGACCAGTCCTCGGAGATCTCCAGGACCATCTGACCCACACCGGTGTCGATCAGCGTCTGCTTGAAGCCGCCGCCCGCGCCGACGATGAGCAGGATTCCGGCGATGGGCGCGAGGCTCTTCTCGACCAGCGGCGAGACGCGCTCCTTGGAGAAGCCGGCCGGCCTGAGCAGCGTGAAGATGCCGACGAGCACGGCCGCGAGCAGCGCGATCAGCGGGGAGCCGATGACGTCGAAGACCCGCTGGACGGTGTTCTCGGGGTCGTCGATCACGATGTCGACGAGCGCCTTGGCGAGCATCAGCACGACCGGCAGCAGGATCGTGAACAGCGTCGGGCCGAAGCCCGGCCGCTTCTCGAGGTCCTCTGAGGCGCGCTGCGGGATCATCCGGTCCGGAGCGGGCACGTCCACCCAGCGGGCGGCGTACTTCGAGAAGACGGGACCGGCGATGATCACGGTCGGGATGGCGATGAGCACACCCAGCGCCAGCGTCACACCGAGGTTGGCGCCGACCGCGTCGATCGCGACCAGCGGGCCGGGGTGCGGCGGGACCAGTCCGTGCATCACGGACAGACCGGCGAGCGCCGGGATGCCGATGCGCATCAGCGAGTAGTTGCCGCGCTTGGCGACCATCAGCACGACCGGGATCAGCAGGACGACACCGACCTCGAAGAACAGCGGCAGACCGATCACCGAGGCGATCAGCACCATCGCCCACGGCATCGAACGACCGCCCGCCTTGGCGAGGATGGTGTCCACGATCTCGTCGGCGCCCCCGGAGTCGGCGAGCATCTTGCCGAGGATCGCGCCGAGGGCGATCAGTACGCCGACACCGGCGACGGTGGAGCCGAGTCCGGCGCTGAAACTGGTGATGACCTTGTCCAGCGGCGCCCCGGCGAACGCGCCGAGCGCCAGCGACCCGATGGTCAGCGCCAGGAAGGCATGCAGCTTGAACTTGGTGATGAGCAGGACGATGACGGCGATGCCCGCCAGGACGGCGATGCCCAGCTGAGCGTGGCCGGCCGAGGTGATCGGCTCGGGTGCGTCCGCTGCCAGCATCTCGACGCTGAGTCTGGTCACGGTGGATTCCCTTGCGAGTTACGGGGAGTCGGGGGAGAAGACCGAGGCGGTGGGGCCGCCCCGGGTGTGCGGGATCCGGCGGGTCTCAGGCGGTCGGTTCGGGGAGGGCCTCGAGGGCGGCGACCGCCCGCGCGGTGATCTCCTCCGGGCTGCCCGCCACGTCCACGGCGACCCCCGCCTCGTCCCGCTCCAGCGGCTGGAGCGTGGCGAACTGGGAGTCCAGCAGCGCCGTGGGCATGAAGTGGCCCTTCCGGTGCGACATCCGGTCCTCGATGAGCGCGCGGTCACCCGTGAGATGCAGGAAGACCACGCCGGGCGCGGCGGCCCGCAGCCGGTCGCGGTACGACCGCTTCAGCGCCGAGCAGCTGACCACCCCGCCGAGCCCGGCCCGCTCCTGCGCCCAGCCGCCGATGGCGTCCAGCCATGGCCACCGGTCCTCGTCGGTGAGCGGGGTGCCGGCCGACATCTTGGCGATGTTGGCCTGCGGGTGGAAGTCGTCGCCCTCGGCGTACGGGACGCCCAGGCGGGCGGCGAGCAGGGGACCGATCGTGGTCTTGCCCGTGCCCGCCACGCCCATGACCACCACGACGTGGGTGGAGTGCGGTCGCTGCATCGTGCTCTCACTGTCTGCTGTCGTCGTCGACACGTGATGTCGACGCAACTGAAACCTATTAGGTACGACTAATTCAAGAGCCTGTGACAAATAAGTCTGACTTTTTGTTCCCGTGATCCGCCCCGTACGCTGAGTGCATGAGCACCACGGGCCGGGGGCTGCACGGCCGCGTTCTGGACACCCTCGGCCCCGAGATCACCGCAGGCGAGTACCCGCCCGGCAGCGTCCTGCGCACCGACGAGCTCGCACAGCGTTTCGACGTGTCGCGGTCCGTGATGCGCGAGGTGGTCCGCGTCCTGGAGTCCATGCACCTCGTGGAGTCCCGCCGCCGCGTGGGCGTCACCGTCCGCCCGGCCTTCGAGTGGAACGTCTACGACCCGCAGGTCATCCGCTGGCGCCTGGCCGGCGCCGACCGCCCCCGGCAACTGCGCTCGCTCACCGTGCTGCGCTCCGCCGTCGAACCCGTCGCGGCCGGCCTCGCCGCCCGCCACGCCACGGCCGAGCAGTGCGCCGAACTCACCGAGGCCGCGCTCGGCATGGTCGCCCACTCACGCGGCCACAAGCTGGAGGGGTACCTCTTCCATGACGTGGCCTTCCACCGCGTGATCCTCACCGCGTCCGGCAACGAGATGTTCGCCCGCCTCGGCGACGTCGTGGCCGAGGTCCTCACCGGCCGCACCCAGCACGACGTGATGTTCCACGACCCCGACCCGGCCGCCGTCACCCTCCACGTCCAGGTCGCCGAGGCGGTCCGCGAACGCGACGCCGAACGCGCGGAACGCCTGACCCGCGAGATCACCGAGGGCGCCCTCCAGGAACTGGACATCCTGGCGCCGTAGCCCAGGAACTCACCGTCCCTCAGCCCAGGAACTCACCGTCGACGTACACCCACGCCCCGTCGACCCGCTCGAACCGGCTGCGCTCGTGCAGCGAGCCGCCCCGGTAGGACGCCCGGAAGGTCACCGTCCCGGTGGTGTGGAACGCGGAGCCGTCCGTCGTCCCCAGTATCTCCAGCCCCGTCCACCGCATCCGCGGATCGAAGTCGATCCGCTCAGGACGCGTCCCCGGATGCCAGGTCCGCAGCAGATAGGCGGCGTCCCGCCGCACGAAGGCGCAGTACCGCGACCGCATCAGCTTCTCCGCCGTCGGCGCCGCCGCCCCGCCGTGGTACCGGCCGCAGCACTCCTCGTACGCCTCGGGCAGCCCGCACGGGCAGGAACGCGTGGTCATGATCACTCTCCGCGGCGCGATCGTCTTCGCTGCAACGCCCGAGGGCCGCGACCTCGCGGTCGCGGCCCTCGCTTCGTGTGTCCGAGGGGGGACTTGAACCCCCACGCCCGATAAAGGGCACTAGCACCTCAAGCTAGCGCGTCTGCCATTCCGCCACCCGGACAAGGTGTCTGTCGCGCGGGTTTCCCCCCGCGGCGACGACGTAAACATTACCAGGTGTTGCGCGGTGGCCGATCACACCCCGGCCCTGACCGGGTCTTGGGGACCGCGCGGCGCGGGGAGAGGATGTGGGGGACCACAGCAGCAACCCACCAGCAGTGACAGCGGGAGGAAGCACGTGAGCGAGACGGACACGGCCAGGAGCGTCACCGGTGAGGACGAGGTCGTGGACCTCTGCCGCGAGCTGATCCGGATCGACACCAGCAACTACGGCGACCACTCGGGCCCCGGCGAGCGCAAGGCGGCCGAGTACGTCGCCGAGAAGCTCGCCGAGGTCGGCCTGGAGCCGAAGATCATCGAGTCGCACCCGGGACGCGCCTCCACGGTGGCCCGCATCGAGGGCGAGGACCCCTCCCGGCCCGCGCTGCTCATCCACGGCCACACCGACGTCGTCCCGGCCAACGCCGCCGACTGGACCCACCACCCCTTCTCCGGGGAGATCGCCGACGGATGCGTGTGGGGACGCGGCGCCGTCGACATGAAGGACATGGACGCGATGACCCTCGCGGTCGTCCGCGACCGGCTGCGCAGCGGCCGCAAGCCCCCGCGCGACATCGTCCTCGCCTTCCTCGCCGACGAGGAGGCCGGCGGCACCTACGGCGCCAAGCACCTGGTCCGCGAGCACCCGGACCTCTTCGAGGGCGTCACCGAGGCGATCGGCGAGGTCGGCGGCTTCTCCTTCACCGTCAACGAGCAACTGCGCCTCTACCTCGTCGAGACCGCCGAGAAGGGCATGCACTGGATGCGCCTCACCGTCGACGGCACGGCGGGCCACGGCTCGATGACCAACACGGACAACGCCATCACCGAACTGTGCGAGGCCGTCGCCCGCCTCGGCCGCCACACCTGGCCGGTCAGGGTCACCAAGACCGTACGGGCGTTCCTGGACGAGCTGTCCGACGCGCTCGGCACCGAGCTCGACCCGGAGAACATGGAGGAGACCCTCGCCAAGCTCGGCGGCATCGCCCGCATGATCGGCACCACGCTGCGCAACTCGGCGGCGCCCACCATGCTCGGCGCCGGCTACAAGGTCAACGTCATCCCCGGCCAGGCCACCGCGCACGTCGACGGCCGCTTCCTGCCCGGCTACGAGGAGGAGTTCCTCGCCGACCTCGACCGGATTCTCGGCCCGCGCGTCAAGCGCGAGGACGTGCACGCCGACAAGGCGCTGGAGACCGACTTCGACGGCAAGCTGGTCGACGCCATGCAGACCGCGCTGCGCGCCGAGGACCCGATCGCCCGTGCCGTGCCGTACATGCTCTCCGGCGGCACCGACGCCAAGTCCTTCGACGACCTCGGCATCCGCTGCTTCGGCTTCGCCCCGCTGCAGCTGCCCCCGGAGCTCGACTTCGCCGGCATGTTCCACGGCGTCGACGAGCGGGTGCCCGTGGACGGTCTCAAGTTCGGGGTCCGAGTCCTCGACCGATTCCTGGACGCCTCCTGACCGCCCCCGCGGCCCCCGACAATCGCGCAGACGTACGGAGTTGACCGGTACGAGTGAAGGCGACCATAAGCTCGTAGCCTCATTACTTCCCCCTCGTTAGCCGTGATGTGATCCGCAACTTTGGGTCGCATTGCCAACAAGGAGGAATAATGATCAAGAAGGTCGTCGCTGTCGCGGCTGCCACCGGTGGGCTGGTTCTCGCGGGCGCGGGCATGGCCGCTGCCGACTCCGGTGCTCAGGGGGCCGCCGTGAAGTCCCCGGGCGTCGTGTCCGGCAACGTGATCCAGGCTCCGATTCACGTCCCCGTGAACGTCTGCGGCAACACGGTCTCCGTGATCGGGCTGCTGAACCCCGCCTTCGGCAACACCTGCATCAACCAGTGACGTTGTGTCTCGCCCGCTAGGGCAAGCCATTTCAAGGGTGTGAGCCCGTCGGCCCCGGAACGCGTGCCATGCGCTCCGGGGCCGACCGGTCTTCCGACCCGTGGGAACTTTCCGAAGGCAGGGAATTCAGCTATGCGACAGGTCACCCGCAAGGGACTGATGACCATGGCGGCCGCGACCGGGGTGATCGCCGCCGCGGGCGGGGCCGCCCACGCCGACTCCGGAGCACACGGCACGGCGTCCGGCTCGCCCGGCGTCCTCTCCGGCAACTCGGTGCAGGCACCCGTGCACGCACCGGTGAACGTCTGCGGCAACACCGTCAACGTCATCGGCATCCTCAATCCGTCCGTGGGCAACTCCTGCACCAACGAGGGCGGCTCCTCCTCGTCCGGTCACGAGGGCTCCGGCGGCCACGGCGGCTCGCACGCGGGCGGGCACGCCTCGGACTCGCCCGGCGTCGGCTCCGGCAACCAGGTCCAGGCACCGGTGCACATCCCGGTGAACGTCTGCGGCAACACCGTCGACGTCATCGGCGGCGGCAACACCGCCGAGGGCAACGGCTGCGTGAACGACTCCACCGGCCACCCCGCGACGCCTGAGCACCCCGGCGAACCGGGCAACCCCGTCGAGCCCGGCACCCCGGACACTCCGGACACCCCGTCCACGCCGGACGACACCGAGCGGGGCGGCTCCTCGGGCAGCGGCGACCAGCCGGGCGCCCGGACCGTCACCCAGCCCCACCCCGAGACCCAGCTCGCCCACACCGGCAGCGACCTGCCCATGGGCCTCGCCCTGCCCGTCGGCGCCGGCGCGCTGCTCGCGGGCGCGATCCTCTACCGCAAGGCCCGGGCAGCCGCCTGACCCCGGGCACACGTCAGGGGCCGGCGGACACTCCGCGGGCCCCTGCTCTCACCAGGTGGCGCGCACCTGGAGGATGATCCGCCGCCGCAACCGCACCCTGCGGCTGCCGTCCCGCAACAGGCTCAGACGGTACAACTCCCAATGACCGTACTCCGCGTGCTCCGTCAGCAGACGGGTCGTCTCCTTGCGGGAGACCCCGCGCGGTACGTACACGTCGACAAATTCGTATTCCGGCATCGCATCTATTGTGCGGGGCGGGGCCTCGTACGGATAGCGTCTGCACTATGTCTGATGCTGCGCAGCCCACCGCTGCCGAGGTACGCGCCGCCGCCGAGGCGGTCAAGACCGCGCTCGACCGCCACCTGGCCGCGGTCGAACGCCGGTCGGGGGAGGACGACCCGGCCGTCTACGAGGCGTTCAACGAGCTGGCCGCGGCCGCGGAGGCGTACGACGAACTGCTCTACGACCGCTACGACGAGGTCACGCCCTTCGAGATCCCGGGCGGGGAGGGCGCGCTGCCGCCCTACGCGGGACCCGAGGAGCCCAGCGCCCTCAGCGTGCTGATCCGCCGCGACTACGCCGTCGCGCAGCCGCAGCGGCTGCTGGCGCACGCCCAGCGGATCGAGGCGGCGGACGAGGACGAGCCCAGCCAGACCTCGAGCACCGTCCACGGCGCGCTCGGCATCCTCTTCGGCGAGTTCGAACCCGACGAGATCGCCTCCCGGCACAAGGAGTTCGGCCTGGAGGAGGGCGACTCCACGCTCTGGGTGACGGCGACGGACGACCCCCCGGAGCCGGGGGAGTGGCTGGAGGCCCCCTTCGAGCAGGTGGACCCGGAACGGGTCGTCTGCCGTTTCGACGTCAGCGCGGTCTTCGACGAGGAGGCCGACGACGACATCGAGGACGACGCCATCGAGGACGAGCTGGACCCGGTCCTCGACGAGGACGAGGACCTCGAGCCCCTCGACGCCGACCGCTGACCCGACGGCGGTGACCCCCCGGTGGTCACCGCCGCACCGGCCCTCTCAGCCGGCCTCCGCCGCGATCTGCGGGGTCAGCAGATGGGGCAGGCGCGTGGTCCGCGGCTTGGCCGGCACCTCGGCCACCGCCCGGGGCAGCGCCTGCTCCACCCCGTGCACCACGGACAGATGACGGTCGGCCCTGCTGAACGCCGTGTACACCCAGGGACGGCTCAGCGCCGGCACCGCATCGCCCGGCAGCACCACGACCACCGCCGGCCAGCGGCAGCCCACCGCCTGGTGCGCGGTCAGCGCCCACCCGTGCCGTACGGACTGCTCCACCCGCTCCTTCGGTACGACGACGGCCTCGCCCGCGCACGACAGGTGCAGCCCCTCGGCGTCGGCCTTCACCACCCGGCCCGGCAGCGTCCGCCCCGGGGCGGGGGAGTAGGCCACCCGGTCGCCCGGGTCGAAGCCCCCGAACCGCCCCGGCCCCGGATTCAGCCGCTCCTTCAGCGCCGCGTTCAGCACCCGCGTACCCACCGCGCCCCCGTGCCCCGGCGTGATCACCTGCGTCTCCTCGGCCGGCACACCGATCGCGCGCGGCACCGAGTCCACCACCAGCTGCACGGTCCGGTGCACGGCCTCGCCCGCGTCCCGCACCGGCACGATCACGACCTCCTTGCCGGGTGCCTCCACCTGGTTCAGCTCCCCGACCCCGATGCCGGAGACCAGCTCGCCCAGCGGCCCGGGATCCGGCCGCCGCGAGGCGACCTGCGGGCACACCCGCGCCGCCAGCAGATCGGCGAACACCCGCCCCGGACCCACGGACCACAGCACCGCCGGATCCCCGGACAGCACCAGCCGCGCCCCGTCCGGCAGCGACTCCGTCACCAGCGCGGCCGCCTCGACATCCAGCTGCGGGGCGTCCAGCACCACGAGCAGGTCCACATCGAGCGCCCCGTCGGAGTCCCGCCCCGGCCCCTCGGCACCGGCCAGCAGCCCGGCCACGGTCACGACTGCGGGCCCGTCCTCGCCCACCAGCGCCGCGAAGCGGTCCCGCCCGAGGGGGCTGTGCGCGGCCGCGCAGACCCGCAGCCCCATACCCTCCGCAGCCCGCAGCAGCGCCGCAGGCTCGGCCAGCGCGGCCTCACCCCCGGTGTGCAGCACCAGCCCGTGCCCGGCGACGGCACGGATCAACTCACCCGCGGACCCCTCCGCACCGGCCGCGGCCCGCTCCCACTCCTCGCGGGATCCGTCCTCCTTGGGCACGGAGTTGACCAGCCGGGCCAGCCCGTCGGCGAGACTCTCCTCGGCCAGCGCATACCGCTCCAGCCCGACCAACACCCGTACGGGGCGCTCGCCGTCCTCCTCCTCGACCGCGTCGGCCTCCCCCTCCAACGCGTCCTGGAAGACGAGCACATCGCCCTCGGCGACCGCACTGCGCACGGCCTCCTCCGCCTCCGGCACACCCTGCCGCTCCAGCGCGGCGACCAGCGCGGACATCTCCAGCGCCGTGTGCCCGGCCGGCGCGGCCTGCTCCAGCAGCCAGACCGTGAGCGCCCGCCCACGCCGCTCGTCGCCCGGCGCGGCCTCACCGCCGAGCAGCGCCCGCGCGAACCCGTCGGCCTGCTCCGGCCGCACCCCACCGATCCGCAGCAACTGCCAGGGATCCGCCCGCAGCAACTCGGCGGCCCCCTCACCCAGCACACTCGCGGCCTGCACAGCGAGCCCCTCGGGCGCACCGCCTTCGGCGAGCACCGCCCGCACTCCCTCGACGACATGAGGTGTGGCCCCCACCGGAGCCGGGGCCACCACACGCCGTACCGGCTGGGGCGCGGGCCTGCGCGGCGCGGGCGCCGGCTCCTCGAACACCGTGGCCGGCGGCTTCTCCCCGCTCTCCACGGCCCGCACCGCGGCGAGCAGATCGGCGGCCTTGCCACTGAGCTTGGCCCCGGCCTCGATGGGCCCCTGCTTCTCCGCCTTCCGCCGCTCGATCCGCTCCCGCTCGATCCGCTGGGCCTGCAACTCGGCCTCGGCCTCGGACACCTGCGCACCGTCGGCCGACGCGGCGTCCTGCGGGGTCTCCGGGGTCTCGGGCGTGCTCACAGCGTGCTCCAGTCGTGATCGGGATACCGGTGCACGGGCGCCGACACATCATCGAGCGCCCGGCAGATCTCGTCAGGAAGACTAAGCGCCTCCACTGACAATGCCGCCGCGAGCTGCTGAGCGTTGCGCGCGCCGACGATCGGCGCGACCACCCCGGGCCGGTCCCGCACCCACGCCAGAGCCACCTGCAACGCGCTCACGGCGAGCCCGTCGGCCGCCGTCGTCACGGCGTCCACGATCCGGCTCGCCGTCTCGTCGAGATACGGCGCGACGAACGGAGCCAGATGCTCCGAGGCGCCCCGCGAGTCCGGCGGCATGGCCTCGTTCCGGTACTTGCCGGTCAGCACGCCTCGCCCCAGCGGCGAGGACGGAAGCAGCCCGATCCCCAGATCGAGCGCGGCCGGCAGCACCTCCCGCTCCACGCCCCGCTGCAACAGCGAGTACTCCATCTGCGTACTCGCCAGCCGCGTCCGCGCACCCGGCGCCGCGAGCTGCCAGGTCCCGGCCTTGGCCAGCTGCCACCCGCAGAAGTTGGACACCCCGGCGTAGCGGGCCCGCCCGCTGCCGACGGCGATGTCCAGTGCCTGGAGCGTCTCCTCCAACGGTGTGGCGGGGTCGTACGCATGCACATGCCACACGTCGACGTAATCGGTGCCCAGCCTGGCCAGCGAGGCGTCCAGCGCGGACAGCAGATGCCCGCGCGACCCGTCGAACCGGCGGTCGGGATCCGGGACGCTCCCGGCCTTCGTCGAGATGACGAGGTCCCGGCGCGGGACCAGCCCGTCGATCAGCTTCCCGAGCAGATACTCGGCCTCGCCGTCGCCGTACACGTCCGCGGTGTCGACGAGTGTCCCGCCCGCTTCCCAGAAGGTCTTCATGAGATCCGCGGCGTCGTGCTCGTCGGTGTCCCGACCCCAGGTCAGAGTCCCGAGCCCGATCCGGGACACACGCAGGCCGGTACGGCCGAGATGCCTCTGCTCCATGAACGCCGAGATTACTGGCCAGAACCGTGCGTGTGTGTGCCTGTGGACAAGCGAATTGCCCTCCCCGGTACTGCCCAGCGCACCCGACGCCAGTGCCGGCCGGGGGTGGGTGTCGCGGCCCGCGCTCGCGGGGTGCCTCCCCCACTCTCGGCTTCGCTCGAGCGGGGGGACCCCCACCGCCCACCCGTGCCGCCCCAGCGGCACGACTGCCCGCAGCTAGGGCGGGATCGCCGACCGCCCGCAGCTACGCGGGTACGGCGGGCCCCTGCCAACGCGACGGCCGCAGACGCGCGCGGTGCGCAAGCTCAGCGCAGCGTAGGCGTGGCGCGGACGCCCGCGGCGGGGAGGGGACGGGGCGGTGGTGTCTGCCCGCAGCGGCTGGCGCGTCAACGCCCCCGCTTCTCGAGTCGACCGATTCCGCGCCA
>NZ_JAOCQE010000360.1 GCF_025290915.1 Streptomyces sp. 15-116A
CGGCGCGCGCGACGGGGTGTACGGGAGGGAAACCCGGTGAGAGCGGGTGTCGTCAGAAGCCGGGGAGATGGTCCGGCGGTGCCGGCAGGGCTGGTCGGCTCTGAGCTCTCGGGGACGGCGCACCGCCGTCACCACGCAGGTACAGGCACATGGGTGCCACCGCCTCTCCTGGGGAAATCCGCCCCGTACTTCGAGGTGCGACGGCGTGAGTCTCCTGACTCGGGATCACAGCTTCTCCGGCCTTCCCACCCCGGGTGGGGCGGTGGCCATGGGTGGAGTCGCTCCCCCTACACAGTGGCGGTACCGTGCCGGAATCTCACCGGCTTCCTCGTTCCGCCGTCGCTTGCCGGACGAAGCATCGCAGAACCGGCCGCCGCCCCGCCAGACCCGCCCCTGTGCCGTCAGCCACAGGACGAGGAGGAGGGACGGGGCGGAGCCTCGTCCCGTTGCCCCGGACGCGGGTCCCCGGGGAGGAAGACGACGTGGGGTGCGCCGGTGCGGGGGTGGAGGGTGATCTCGGTCGTCACGCCGTAGACGTCCGCGAGGAGTTGGGGCGTGAGCACGTCGGCGGGCGGGCCGGAGGCGGTGACGGTGCCGTCGCGCAGCACGTACAGGCGGTCGCAGTAGTGGGCGGCGAGGTTGAGGTCGTGCAGGGCGATCAGGACCGTGGCCGGCAGGCGGCGCAGGGTGTCCAGGACGTCCAGCTGGTGCCGGATGTCGAGGTGGTTGGTGGGTTCGTCCAGGACGAGCAGGGACGGCTGCTGGGCGAGGGCGCGGGCGATGAGGACGCGCTGGCGTTCGCCGCCGGAGAGGCGGTCGAAGGGGCGGTGGGCCAGGCCGGTGGCGTCGACCGCGGCGAGCGCCGACCGGATCAGGGCGGCGTCCTCGGGAGTGTCCCCGTCGAGCAGCCGTTTGTGCGGGGTGCGGCCCATCGCGACGACCTCACGCACCGTCAGGTCGAAGTCGGCGGCCGGCTCCTGGACCACGGCCGCCACGGTCCGGGCCACCTGGCGCACGGGCAGCGACCAGGCGTCGGCGCCGTCGACCGCGACCCGGCCGGCGCTGGGGCGCAGCACGCGGTAGACGGCGCGCAGCAGGCTGGACTTGCCGCTGCTGTTGGGGTCGACGAGGCCGATGACCTCGCCGGGGCGGGCGGTCAGGGAGACGTCCTCGACGAGGCGGCGGGCGCCGGCGGTCAGGGTGACACCGTCGACGACGAGTTCGGTGGCGGTGGTCGTCATGCCCCTCCTCGGTCGGTGGTCCTGCGGGCGTCGCGGCGCATCAGCCACAGGAAGAACGGTCCGCCGCACAGCGCGGTGAGCACCCCGACGGGGATCTCCATGGGCGCGGCGACCACGCGTGCGGCGATGTCCGCCCAGATGAGGAAGACCGCCCCGCCGAGCGCCGCCGTCGGCAGCACGCGGCGGTGGTCGCCGCCGACGACCAGGCGCACGATGTGCGGCAGCATCAGGCCGACGAAGCCGATCGGCCCGCACGCCGCGACCAGGACGCCGGTGACGAGGGACAGCAGGACGAACATGCGGGCGCGGAACCGGGCCACGTCGAGGCCCATCGTCGTGGCGGCCTCCTCGCCGGCGAGCAGCAGATTCAGGTGGCGCGCCTGCACCATGAGGACGCTGACGCCCGCCACCAGGGCGATGCCGGGCAGCCACAGGGTGTCCCAGCTGACGCCGCCGAGACCGCCGAGGGTCCAGGCGAGGACCGCGCGGGCCTCGTTGCCCCGGTCGGTGGTGAGCAGCAGCAGATCGAGCACGGCGGTGAGCACGGCGGCGATGGCCACCCCGGACAGCACCAGCCGCGCGGAGGTGATCCTGCCTCCCGTGCGGGCGGTGGCGTAGACGAGCAGCAGCGCCCCGAGGGCGCCCGTGAACGCGGCCACCGACAGCGACACCGGCCCGAACAGGGTGACCCCGGACACGATCACCGCGACGGCGCCCAGCGACGCCCCCGAGGACACGCCGAGCAGATACGGCTCGGCGAGCGGGTTGCGGATCAGCGCCTGCAGAGCGGTGCCCACGACCGCGAGACCGGCCCCGGCGACCGCCCCGAGCAGCACGCGCGGCGCCCGCACGTCCAGCACGATCGTCTCCCGCGCCCGCGACCAGTCGGCCTCCGCCCAGTCGGCGCCGAGCGCGTGCGTCACGATGCCCCACACCTGGCCGGGCGGCACCTGGACCGAGCCGATCGCGAGGCCCGCCGTGGCGGAGGCCACCAGCAGGGCGGACAGGACGATGAGCGTGACGGCGAGACCTGCCGGGCCGGTTCGCCCGCCGTCCCGTTTCTCCGGTCCCGCGTCCCGCGCCACCGCGGTGCCGGTGACCGGAGCCGTCACCGGAAGCTCTCGGGATGGATGCCGCGGGCGAGGTCCTCCACCGCGTACGCGGACCGCACGCCCACCAGGGTCGCGGTCAGCGGCAGCACCACGAACCGCTTGTTCCTGATGGCGGGCACGTCCTCGAGGGCGGGCTGGGCGAGCAGGAACTTCTTCTTCTCCGCCACGCTGCCGGCGCCCGCGTAGTCGTAGATCGCGATGACCTCCGGCTTGCGCTCGACGACCTGCTCCCAGGACACGTCGCCGAAGACATCGTCGAGGTCGGCGAAGACGTTCTTGCCGCCGGCCAGCCGGATCAGTTCCGTGCCGAGGCTCTTGCCGCCCGCGGTGAAGGCGGCCTTGTCGCCGCTGTCGTAGACGAAGACGGGCACCTCGGGCTCGCCCTCGACGGCGGCGGTGGCCCGGCCGACGCGCTCGCGGAGGTCGGAGACGAGCATGTCCGCCCGGTCGGACACGCCGAAGATCCTGCCGATGGTGCGGATCTCGTCGTAGGTGTCCTTCATCGTGACCCGCTTCTCGCCGCAGTACTCGCGGTTGAGGTGGGTGTCGATCCCGGCGTCGGCGAACGCCTTGCGCGAGCGGCCCTCGTTCTCGGCGAAGGCGCTGCCGTAGCCGCCGTAGACGAGATCGGGCTCGGCGTCCAGGACGGTCTCGAAGGACGGCTCCTTCTTCGCCAGTTCGGGGATCGACGCGTAGTCCTTCCTCAGCTCGGGCAGCACGGCCGAGTCGGGGAAGGCGGTACCGACCATGCGGTCCTTCAGGCCCAGCGCGAGCATGAGTTCCGCGGGGTGCTGGTGGATGGTGACGACGCGGGCGGGCGGCTCGTCGTACGTCGTCCTCACGCCGCAGTTGTCGATGGTGACGGGGAAGCCGTCGCCGGCCGACGCGGCGGCGGTCTTCCCGTCCCGGGCAGTGTCCTGCGAACTTCCGCACCCGGCGGTCAGCAGGGCGGCCGCCGACAGGGCGAGGGCCGCGGCCGTGGCGCGTAGGGCCGTGCGCCGGCGGGCAGATGCGGGCAGGGCGGTGCGCCTGCGGGCAGGGGTGGGCAGCGGGGGACGGGACGTGCCGTCGTACACGTGAAGCCTCCTGGGGAGTCCGCGCTCCTCGGAACGGGCCCGCGACAGGCCAGTGTCCTGACTCCCGGATCGACGCTCCCCCTGGCCTTCCCGCGCGGAGCGCAGTGGCGTGCGAGAGGGGTGTACTCCCCGGTCACAGTGGCGGGACCGTGCCGGATTCGCACCGGCTTCCTGTGTCCCGTCGCGGCGATGACCCGCTGATCCTACGATCCGCCCGCTCCGGCCCAAAAGGGCGTACGCCGCCGGACGCACGCCCCCGGCCCCCCGGGGGCGGGAAGACCGGCTGATGGGATGATGACCGGCGACAGGGCGACGACGGTCCGAGGAAGCCGGTGCGAATCCGGCGCGGTCCCGCCACTGTGACCGGCGAGCGGATCCCGTACGGGCCACTGCCCCTGCGAGGGGCGGGAAGGCCGGGACGAGCTGTGACCCGGGAGCCAGGAGACTCACGTCGTCGCCTCCTCGACGCGACCCGGGGCGGATCTCCCCGGAAGAGAGGGGTGTTCCGGCATGCACGGAACGACGGACGGCGAGGCGTACGGCGCCGGGAGGGCCGGGGTGACCGAGTCGACCGGGATGACCGAGCTGACCGGGGTGACGGAGCGACCGGCCGGTGGTGTTCCGTGCCGGGTCGTGGTGTGCCGGGACTGCTGCTGCGGCACGCCCAAGGTGACCGGCGTCGACCACGCCGCCCAGACCGCGCGGCTGCGCGCGGAGGCACCCGTGCGCGTCTCCGCCTGCCTGGACGTGTGCGACCAGGCCAACGTGGTCGTCGTACAGCCCTCGGCCGCCGGGCGCGCGGCGGGGGCCCGGCCGGTGTGGTTCGGCCTGGTCAACGACCCGGACGCCACGGAGGACATCGCCGCCTGGGTCCGAGCGGGCGGCCCGGGCATCGCCCCCCGGCCGGAGATCCTCGACCTGTACACCTTCACCCCACCGCGCCGCCGTACGGGGCCTTGAACGGGGGCGGGCCGGGGCGGACCGGGATGGTCCGGGGCGGGGACGGGTCGGTGCGTACCGGGCGGGTCAGAGGGGCTGGGGGACGAGGGTGCGGGCGGGGTGGTTCGGGCCCAGGAACACGACGATGCCCTTGCCGTCGGGGGACGGGTGGGTGGCCTGGGTCCAGCCCTGGCGGTGGTAGAAGGCCATCGCCCGGGGCGCCTGCACGGATGTGAGCAGCCAGCAGCGGCCCTCGGGGGCGTCCGCGGTGACCGCGTCCAGCAGTGCCCCGGCGAGTCCGCTGCCGTGCGCGCCCGGCCGGACGGCGAGTTCGTCCACCTCGAAGGCACCGCACAGCCAGTCCTCGGTCCGCCCGGCGCCGAGTCCCGCGGCGGCCTGCGGATAGCAGCGGTCCGTGGGAAAGGGCGGCAGTGTGGTCCATCCGCTGGCGAAGCCCAGCACCTCCCGTCCGCTGACGGCCACCGCCGCGGCGAAACCGGGACGGCGCGCGTCGAGGGGGAGACGCGCGGCGAACTCGGCGGCCCGCTCCTCGTCCTCGTTCCAGGGCGGCGCGCAGAAGGCGTCGACGTAGACCGAGCGCAGCGCGCCGGCGTGGGCGAGGACGTCCTCGCCGCGCAGCACGGACACGGCCGGGACCGGCGGAGCGCTCACGGAACCCTCCCCTTCCTGCACCTGGGACCTTATTGCAAAGAGTGTGCAATAAGGTCCCAGGGTCCGCGCAAGGGGGCAGGCGTCAGGCGCGCGCGGCAGCGCCGCCCGTCCGCTTCCGGTGGATCAGGCCGAGCACCGCGTCGAGGACCAGGAACGCCAGCAGCGACCATCCCAGCAGCGGGAACGCCCAGCCGACGGCGACGACCAGCGGCACCCCGACCGCGAGCGCGGGCCAGGGCAGCCGTCGCCACGTG
>NZ_JAOCQE010000361.1 GCF_025290915.1 Streptomyces sp. 15-116A
GCGCCGGGTGCCACCGCCGGCGAACGCGGCCGGCAGCGCCAGCGCGGCGAGGAGCGGCAGCCCCACCAGGGTGAGGACGTCGCGCACGGCCGGCGGTGGAACAAGGCCGCGCGCGCGGCGCACGCGCGGCTTCGACGGCGAGTACGGCTGCGCTGGTGTCGCCGTCACATCCCTCTCCCGTACTGTCGTTCGCCCTGCCCGGTGTCATTCTCCCACCGGTACAAGACGAACACACGGGTCGGTCAGTTCGCCGTACGGACCGTGAGTTTGCCGTCGCCGGTGCGGGCGGTCACCTCGTGGGAGCTGGAGTCGTCGCGCGGCACGGACACGTCCTCGGCGCCGTCACCGGTGTCGGTGGTGACGCGGTAGGCGGCGCGGGGCAGCTCGATGGTCAGGGAGCCGTCGCCGGTGCGCGTGTCCACCCGGTCGGGCACGGCGCCGAGTTCGAGGCGGACCGAGCCGTCGCCGGTCCGGGCGCGCACCGTGCGGGAGGAGACCTCGGCGCGCACCGAGCCGTCGCCGGTGCGCAGCTGCAAGGGGCCGGAGGTGTCGGTGACATGGACGGATCCGTCCTTGGTGCGCAGGCTGAGGGCGTCGCGGAAGCCCTTCGCGCGTACGCTGCCGTCGCCGGACTCGACCTTCACGGCGATGCCGCGGGGCACCTCGATGCGGTGTTTGGCGGAGCAGTCGGCGACCATGCCGGAGCAGTTCACGCGCAGCGTCAGCCGGTCGTCCTTCATGGACCAGGTGACCTCCGGGTCGGAGCCGACCGCGACGGTGCCCTGGAACCAGCGGGTGACCTCGATTTTCCCCCGTTCCTGCTCGTCGGCGACGACTTCGAGGGCGGAGTCGTCGGAGTCGATGGTGAGGGTGCGGCCCTGGAGGCCGAAGGAGCGGTGGTCGGGGTCCTTGTCGTCCGCGGCCGACGCCCCGCAGGCGGTCACGCCCGCGATGAGCACCACGGAGATCCCGGCGAGCGCCAGCCGGGCGGCACCGGTGCCGTGCGCCCGGTCCCAGGTACGGCGGCCTGTGCTGATGCGGGACGTACGGCTCGTGCGGGTCATGACGGTCTCCCCCTGGGACGGATACGGGCGCCTTCGAGCGCTCTTCGACCGTACGGATCCGGGGGCCGGCAAAGGATCCGGGCCGCTCCCGGATCCGGGGTGGGGATAACCCCAGGGAGACCCGGACGCGGACCCCCGATACGGGTTTGCCGGACGGTGCCCCGGGCAAGGTAGGCTGTCGACTCGTCCTGGGCGCGCAACGCCCGGGCCCGGGTGCGTAGCTCAGGGGTAGAGCGCCTGCCTTACAAGCAGGATGTCGGCGGTTCGAAACCGTCCGCGCCCACCAGTAGCTGTGGCTCAGCGCGGCTGGGTCTTGCGGCCCCCCGGAGATCATTCCGGGGGGCCGTTCTCGTGCCTCGAGTGCCTATGGGTGAACCAGTGGCCCTGACCGGCGACGGGTACGCCGATCGGGGCCGTGGTTTCCGCCTTGGCGCGGTGCCCGGCTGGGCGGTCAGGGCTTGCGCGGGACTGCGAAGCCCCGCACCGGCCGCGGCTTCTGCGTGTCACTGGAGTCCGGTTGCTGCGCGCGTTTCCACGCCGCCACCAGATCCGCGTACCGCGGGTCGATCCACTCGGACATAGCCACCTCCGCGCTCAGGCTACGGGGTTACACGACGGGAGGTTCCGGTTTCGGCATCGGCCGGATGGTGCACTCCGGGGCGTGCTGGCACTTCGCCGCCACGGACACGAGCGTCTCGTCCGACGGCGGCCCCCACAGCTCGGGGTCGGCCTCCCAGCCCAGCGCCGCGACGGCCTCGCGGGTCCGGTCGAGGATCGGCGGATCGTAGTGGGTGGGGTCATAGCCCGGGTAGTGGTGGACGAACCGGCCGCCGAGCCTCTCGCACACTTCGGCGTACATGGCGGTGTGCAGCAGCAGGGCGTGCCAGCCTTCGTCGACGATCCGCGACGGCGCCAGGCCCACCTCCGGGTTGTGCGAGCAGGCCGCGACGAACTTCAGGCCCTCCTCGACGACGCGGCCGGCCATCTCCTCGGACATGCCGGGGTTGACGTCCATCACCGTGCTGCGGCAACTGGCGAACTGCTCGTCGGTGATGAGCATGCGGGGTAACGCCGGGATCGGATCCGGGTCGGGGCCGGGGTGCGGAGGTACGCTCACAGTGATCTCCTTCGCTTCGTGCGGATGGGGTCGGCCCCGCCCGGCCGGGGTTCTTCGCGGGATTCACGGGCCGGGCGGGGAGTCTTCGGGCTACGGGTGGCGGCCCTGACGGATCAGCCGGTACAGGATCAGGCCGACCTCGCAGCGGCTCGCCTCGTCCGCGCACTGCTCGCACATCGGGGCATGGTCGAACAGACCGCGGTGCGCGCGTTCGGCCGCACAGCCCCTGCAGGATCGGGGATACCAGGTCGGGCCTGCAGCTTTCTGCTCACCCAGGTCGACCGCCGTCTCGGCGCTCAGAGGGGCGCTCGCGCACCAGACGCACGCTGTACCTCGGGCCTGGGCGTCCGTGACGGTGTCCCGGTGCGGCAGAAGGAGCACGTCCACGGCTGTGGCGGGGACCTCGAGCAGAGGTCTCCATGGCTCCCACGGGGGGAGCTGCGCGGCAGTACGGTGCGTCATGTCGACTCCCAGCAGTCGGCGGGGCCGTTGCAGGCGGCCCGGGGCAGTTCGTCACCGAGAACGTTCGCGCGGTTACTGTCTGCGCGCGACGACAGAGAGGGCGTCATAGCGGCGACACGCAGGGCGTCATTTCGGTGTCATTCCTGCCGGGATAGGGCTACCGTCGAGCACATGGCCACTCCGAACGGAACCCTCAGGGCGGTCCGTATGGGCTTGCTCATGTCCCAGGACGAATTCGCCCGCGCGATCCGCGAAGCCGGTGAGCAGGCGGGCGCCCCGAACGACGCCTCCAAGCGCCTCGTGCAGCGCTGGGAATCCGGCACCACGGCTGCGCCGCGTCCGGTGTACGCGCGCGCCCTCGAGGCCGTGACCGGCTTGCCCATCGAGGCCCTCGGCTTCCCGGCGTCCACGCTCGCCCGCATCTCCGACGACGGACACGGCGGCCACGACCTCGAGGACTCGCCCCTGGGCATCCCCGTGGCCAACGGCCCCCTGGCCGCCAAGGGCTCCCCGGCCGCGCAGGCAGCCCCCCGGGCGAACTACACGGGGATCTGGCTCAGCACCTACGAGTACGTCTCCAGCGGGCGAGGGAACCAGGTCTTCACCGGCAAGCACCACGTCGTCCTTCTCCAACACGGCAACCGGCTCACCGGGCGCAGCCTGCCCGGCGCCTCGCTGAACCCGGACAGCCCGCTCACCCTGGATCTCCAGGTGGAGGGGAACACGGTCACCGGCACGTGGACGGAGCAGACGGCGAGCGAGGGCTACTACCGCGGGGCGCGGTACTTCGGGGCGATCCAGATGCTGGCCGAGCCCACCGGCCGCCGGATGGCGGGCAAGTGGGTCGGTTTCGGCAAGGAGTTCGACGTGAACACCGGCCCGTGGGAACTGCGTCTCCTGGACGCCTCGACAGACAAGGCGACGCTGGCGTCGTACAACCGACCGCCCGAGTAGGCCCGCAAGTCCTCTCCGACCCCCCGGCACCAGCCGCTGGCTCTTCCATGTCCTGGTGCTAGCGGCGGCTGCTCCGACACTGCCGAGGGTGACCGGCGTTGCGGCAGCTGTGAGGCGTGCGACGCCGAACCCCGGAAGGACGACGACCGCGATCACCGCGAATGGTCGTTGAGTATGTTCCCCGGCCGGTCACGAACGTGATCGAGGTCTAAGTCGCCGTGGTGTCCGTGGACGGCCAGTCCAGCACGATCAGTCCAGGCCACTCCTCCTGCCACCGCGCCGCCTTGGTCTCATAGACCGAGCGCGGGGCGAGCACCGGGTTCGGACGCAGGACGAGGTTGAACACGTCCGACAGCCCATGAGGCGCATAGACCCGCCATCGCCCGTCCGGCTCCACACGTACTCCCAGACAGCACGTCGTTGCGGCGAAGCTGTCGATCGCCGCCTCGGCGGAGTCGTACGGCGGGCACGGGACGCCGAACTTGTCTTCGTACCAGAGGTGAACCCGTGCCTCGTTCCTGATCTCGACCTCTGCGGGCAGATCGGCGAAGACCTTCCGTCCGGCCCGGATCACTGCGTCCTCCGCCTCCCAGGAGAGATCGCTGCCATCGAAGTAGAAGATGTCGTAGTCCTTGATGCCGCTGGTCGGGGGCCTCCCTGTGACCACGTTCCATACCGTCTGGAACAGACAGCCGGCCGTCACATACCACCCCGGCAGGCCCAATGCCCCCGTTCGCGCCAGCACTTCCGACAACACGTGGTTGCGGGACAGCACCGAACGCAGGGACTCGAGTTGTTGGTCGAGAGGGAGTCGGCTGATCACCAGGCCTGCCTACCACACCCTGCCCGCCGGCAGCGCCGGCAGCGTGGAGTAGCTAGTCCTCGTGCGCGTGTTTCAGTTGGGCGCGGGCGTGTACCCGGTCGGCGCCGGTGAGTTCGGACCAGTAGCGGTGGGTGCTGACGAACACCGCGAGTTCGTGCTCGCGGCGGCGCAGCTTCTCCACCTCGGCCTGTTCGTCCTCGGTCCAGCCGGGCGAGGCGGGGCGTTCGATCTTGCGCCAGCCGCCCTCGTCGCTGAAGCCGTCGAGGGGTTCGACCGACCAGGGGAGACGCTTCAGCAGGGCCGACAGCTCGGCCCGGACCTGATGCAGTTCCTCCTGACCGGCGAGGAGGTCACTCGGAAAGTCATAGGTCGCAGCCACAGCCCAATGATACGCCTGTTCGATTTTGAGCGGCGAGTTACTCGGGGGTCGGCTCCAGGGTTCACCCGATCGTGGATCGGGCGGCGGTCAGGGGTCAGACTGGGGGCATGTGCCGGAGTATCAAGACCCTGCGTCCGCCCGCGTTGCCCGAGGAGGCCACGGAGGAGGAGATCCGTGCCGCCGCGCTGCAGTTCGTGAGGAAGGTGTCCGGCTTCCGGGCGCCGGCCGCTCACAACCGCGAGGTGTTCGACCGGGCCGTGGACGCGATCGCCGAAGCCACCGCCGAACTCCTGGACGGCCTGGAGGTACGGGGCGCGCCCGCCCGGCAGGCGAGCTAGCGGCAGTTCCTGGGGAGCCGGCGCCCCCGCCCGCCAGGCGCGCTGGTCCTGGGAGCGTCCGCAAAGCCCCGCCTGCCCTGCGACGCCCGGCACGCCCCGGCCCGTCGCGCACGCGATCCGGTGCCTACGAAGCCCCCGACGCCCGCGGC
>NZ_JAOCQE010000362.1 GCF_025290915.1 Streptomyces sp. 15-116A
GAACTGGCCGGACCCGCCGGTCTCGCGACGGGCGAACGCGGCGGCTTCCTCGTGGACGAGCTGTGCCGTACGGCGGACCCGGACGTCTGGGCCGTCGGCGAGTGCGCGGCCGTACGGGGCCGCGCCTACGGGCTGGTGGCCCCCGGCTACCGGATGGCCGAACTGGTCGCCGACCAGCTGCTCGGCCGCCCCACGGCCCCCTTCACCGACCCCGACACCGCCACCAAGCTGAAACTCCTCGGCGTCGACGTGGCCAGCTTCGGCGACGCGCACGCCGAGACCGAGGGCGCCCTGGAGTACGTCCTGCGCGACGACACCGCCGGCACGTACGCCAAGCTCGTCCTCGACGCGGAGGGGCGCGTCCTGCTCGGCGGTGTGCTCGCCGGTGACGCCTCCGCGTACCGCACCCTGCGCGCCCTGACCGGCCGGGAACTGACGGCCCCTCCCGACCGGCTGCTGTCCGCGCCGGACCCCGGCGGGCCGGCGCGCCGCGTCCGGGCGGCGGACGCGGCCTGACTTGACGGAGTAGTGACCGGCGGTTGGCGGCCGGACCGGCACCGGAGCGACGATCACTGTGCTTAATGGTGCGCGCCGCGCCGCCCCCGACGACGCCGAGGCGGGAAGTGAGGTTCACCAGATGCCCAGTCGCACAGTGGTCGTCCGGACGACCGCGGGACGAGTGGCGGGGAGGCGTTCCGGCGGACTGACCGTCTTCCGGGGCGTGCCCTACGCGGCCGCGCCGGTGGGCCCGCTGCGGTTCGCCTCGCCCCGGCCGCCCGAGCCGTGGCAGGGCGTGCGGGACGCCACCGCGTTCGCCGCCCCCTCCCTCCAGGGCGACTACCTGCCCGGCAGCAGCGAGGACAGCCTGTACGCCAACGTGTGGACCCCGGACACGGAGGGCGGCCTGCCGGTCCTGGTCTACATCCACGGCGGCGGCTGGATGCTCGGCGCGGGCAGCGAGCCCGACTACGACGGAGCCCGCACCGCCGTCCACGGCCGGATGGTCGTCGTCACCTTCAACTACCGTCTGGGCGTGTTCGGCTGGGGCCTGCACGAGGAGCTCACCGACCCGCGCACGGGCTCCTGCGCCAACTGGGGCCTGCAGGACCAGGCCGCGCTGGTGCGCTGGGTCCGCGACAACGCCGCCGCGTTCGGCGGCGACCCCGGCAACATCACCGTCGCCGGCACCTCGGCGGGCGGCTCCAGCACCTGGCAGCTGGCCCTGCTGCCGGAACTGCGCGGCATCATCCGCCGGATCGTCCCCATCAGCGTCAAGCACGTGTGGGCCCCGGCCAGTTCCACCACCCCCGAGGAGTCCCGCCGGGTCTACGAGCACCTCGCCCGCCGCTTCGGCACGACCGTGCCGGGACTGCGCGCCGTACCGGCCGGCGACCTGCGGGACGCCTTCGACGAGGTGTACGCGGGCCGCCCCACCGAGCGGTTCGTGGAGGGCGGCCGGGAGTACCGGGGCCCGGTCGTCGACGGGCGGTGGATGCGCGGCTACGACCACGCGCTGCCCACGCCCGGCATCCCCATGATGCCGGTCTACTGCCGCACCGAGGGCTCCTTCTTCACCACCGGCCCGGGCTACCCCTACCCCGGCCCGCACCCGGCCGACGAGACCCACCTGCGCGCGGCCGTCCGCGAGGTCCTGGAGAAGGGTGCCGCCAAGGTCACCGACGAGCAGGTGGAGGAGTGCGTCGCCCACTACCGGCGGGCGTCCGCGGCGGAGGGGCTGCCCGTCGACCCGGTGTCGGTGTGGACGCAGGTGTGGGGCGACGGGCTGTTCCGCTACCTGATCGTCCGGCTCGCCGAACGGCACGCCCGCGAGGGCGGCCCGGCCGCCGCGCCGCAGTACCTGATGGAGTTCGCCCACCCGCTCAGGCCGCCGTACGCCGGCACCACCCCGCACGAGGCCGTCGCGAAGTTCCTCTTCGGCACCTTCACGCTGCCGGTCAACGCGCCCTTCTACGGGGACGGACCGCTGGAGCGGCGGATCTCCGACACGCTGATCGACCTGGTGGCGTCCTTCGCCCGCGGCCGGGCACCGAGCAGCGAACACGCGCCCGACTGGCCGGAGTTCACCCCGGACCGTCCCAGCGTGATGGTCCTCGGCGGCGAGCGGGTCGCCCGGATCGGCACGGTGTCGGCCCAGGCCCACCTGACGTACTGGGACCGCGCCGGCTGGGTGCCGCGGCCCTGAACACCCCACGGCCACACACCACCACGGCAACGAAAGGACTGGGACTTCGATGTGCGGACTCGCAGGCTGGGTCGCCTACGACCACGACCTGTCGGCACACGGCGCGACGGCGTCGGCCATGACGGAGACGCTCGCGTGCCGGGGACCCGACGACCGCGGCGTGTGGATCTCGCCGCACGCGATCCTCGGCCACCGCCGGCTCTCCATCATCGACCTGGCGGGCGGACGCCAGCCCATGCACGTCACCGGCGAGGGCGACGGCCTCCCCGTCCTCGTCTACACCGGCGAGGTCTACAACTACCGCGAGCTGAAGGAGGAACTCACCGGCCTCGGCCACACCTTCCGCACCTCCAGCGACACGGAGGTCGTCCTGCACGCCTACTTGGAGTGGGGCGAGCACTTCGCCGAGCGTCTCAACGGCATGTACGCCCTCGCCCTGTGGGACCCCCGCAGCGAGGAACTGCTGCTGGTGCGCGACCGCATGGGCGTCAAGCCCCTCTTCTACTACCCGACGCCCGACGGCGTGCTCTTCGGCTCCGAGGCCAAGGCCATCCTGGCGCACCCCGAGGCCGAGGCGGTCGTGGACCGCGAGGGCCTGGCGGAGATCTTCGCCATCATCAACACCCCCGGGCACGCCGTGTTCAAGGGCATGCACGAGGTCGTCCCCGGCACCGTCGTGCGCTTCCACCGCGGCGGCCGCACCACGCGCACCTACTGGCAGCTCGAAGCCCGCCCGCACACCGACGACCTGGACACCACCGTCGCCCGCGTCCGCGAACTCCTCGAGGACATCGTCGAACGCCAGCTCGTCGCGGACGTGAAGGTGGGCACCCTGCTCTCCGGGGGCCTCGACTCCAGCGCCATCACCGCGCTCGCCGCGAAGGTCTTCCGCGACCAGGGCAAGCAGGAGCGCATCAAGGCGTTCTCCGTCGACTTCAGGAACAACGAGGAGAACTTCCGCGGCAACGGCATCTGGAGGGACCCGGACACGCCGTACGCCGTCGACGTCGCCCGCCGCTGCGGCGCCGAGCACATCGTCGTCGAGCTGGAGAACCACCACGTCCTGGACGAGGACGTGCGCGGGCGGGTGCTGCGCGCCCAGGACCTGCCCATCTCCACCGGCGACATGGAGCACTCCCTCTACCACCTGTGCAAGGCCCTCAAGGAGCAGGTGACCGTCGCGCTGTCCGGCGAGACCGCGGACGAACTCTTCGGCGGCTACAACTGGTTCTTCGACAAGGAGGCCGTCGAGGGCGACACCTTCCCCTGGTACGACGCGTGGCGCCGGCTCGGCGGCCTGGACACCATGAAGGAGATCGGCCTGTGGGACCGGCTCGGCCTCGACGAGTACGTGGCCAAGCGGTACGCCGAGGCGCTCGCCGAAGTCCCGCGCCTGGAGGGCGAGTCCGCGCACGAGGCACGCATGCGGGAGCTGTCGTACCTCAACATCAGCCGCTGGGAGAACTTCCTGCTGGACCGCAAGGACCGCATCAGCATGGCCGCGAGCCTGGAGGTCCGGGTGCCGTTCACGGACCACCGGCTGGTGGAGTACGTCTTCAACGTGCCGTGGTCGATGAAGACCTTCGACGGCCGTGAGAAGAGCCTGCTGCGCGCCGCCGCGAGCCACGTCCTGCCCGAGTCGGTGCTGGAGCGCAAGAAGAGCCCCTACCCGTCGACCCAGGACGTGGAGTACGTGCGGGCCCTGCGCGCCAAGGTCGAGGCCCTGCTGGACGGTTCCCCGGTGCTCGACCTCGTGCCGGCCGAGGGCATCCGCAAGCTGCTGGACAAGCCCGTCGAGTCCTACGCCGGTCTCGGCGGCCTGTGGGGCATGCGGGCCGTGATGGAGCGCCTGGTCGAGTTCGACGCGTGGGTGAAGGAGTACGACGTCCGCGTGGAGGGGTGACCCACCCACCGGCGCGGCGTGCGGCGCGCGGCACCCGGACGGGCCGCGCCGCACCGCCGTGCGATTCCGGCCCCCCTCTCGCACCGGCGGAAGGACGCTCATGGACACCACGTTCACCCACACGGGCACCACCCACACCGACGCCTCGGGCCTGCCCCTCGTCGTCGACCGCTCCCCGGAGTGGGGCAGTGATCGGCTCGACCTCGACGCCTACCTCGCCCGCGTCGGCTACCGGGGGCCGCGGGAGGCCTCGCTCGCCGCGCTGCGCGCGCTCCACCGCGCACACCGGGACTCCGTCTGCTTCGAGAACGTCGACATCGCCCTGGGGCGCGCGGTCTCCCTCGACCTCGACGCCGTCCAGCGCAAGATCGTCCAGGCGGGTCGCGGCGGCTACTGCTACGAGACGAACCTGCTGTTCGCCGCCGCCCTGGACCGCTTCGGCTTCCCCGTCACCCGGCTCCTGGTCCGCATCCGCGAGGGCAGCGCCAAGCGCCGGTTCCGCTCCCACACAGCCCTGCTCGTGCGGGCGGACGACATGGTGTGGCTGGCCGACCCCGGCTACGGCTACGCCGCGCTGATCGAGCCCCTCGCCCTGCGCGCGGGAGCGGAGAGCACCGTCGACGGCTGGTCGTGGCGGCTGACCACCGAGGACGGCCACTGGCTCCTGCAGTACCGGCGCCCCGAAGGCTGGTTCGACATCTACGCCTTCCGCACCGAACCGCAGTACGCCGTCGACTTCGAGGCCGCCCACTACGTCAGCTCCACCCGCCCCGGCTCGCCCTTTGTGGGGCAGCTGGTGGTCCAGCGGGCCGGCGACGAGGAGCGGTACCGGCTGAAGAACACCGAGTTCATGACCGAGTACCGCGGCGGCGAGCAGCGCCTGCGCGTCCTGCGCCCGCACGAGGCCGTGGACGTGGTGCGCGGCACCTTCCGGCTGCCGCTCACCGCCGAGGAGGAACGGCTGCTGCACGACTTCCTCGCCGCCCGGCGGTGACGGGCGTACGCGAACTCCCCGCCGAGTGGCAGGGAGTTCGCGTACGGGGGCCTTCGGCCTTCAGGCGCGCGCCGCTCGCGGGGCGAGGGCCGCGAGGACGGCCTCCGCGACCTCCTCCGGAGTGCGCCCGGTGGTGTCGACCACCGCCCGGGCGACCTCCGTGTAGAGCGGGCGGCGGGCCGCG
>NZ_JAOCQE010000363.1 GCF_025290915.1 Streptomyces sp. 15-116A
GCGGGTGCCCGCCTCGCCGATCAGGTTGGAGCGCAGCGAGAGCAGCACGGCCGCCCCGGCGGCGACCAGCGCCACGGCGACCACGAGCGTCGCGGCGAGGGTCGCCCGGGCGCGGACGGAGCCGAACAGACGGTTCACGCCGCTGCCTCCAGCCGGTAACCGGCGCCGCGCACGGTCCGGATGAGCGCGGGCCGCAGCTTGCGCCGCAGAGCGCTGATGTACACCTCGACGATGTTCGGGTCGCCCTCGTAGGCGAAGTCCCAGACGTGCTCCAGGATCTCCGCCTTGGACACCACCTCCCCGGCCCGCAGGACGAGCTGCTCCAGGACGGCGAACTCCTTCGCGGTGAGCGTCACTTCGTCCTCGCCGAGGAAGACCCGGCGGGCGGCGGTGTCCACCTTGAGGTCGCCGTGCACATGGACCGGGGAGGCGCCGGCGCCCTGGCCGCGGCGGCGCAGCAGCGCCTTGACGCGGGCGACGAGGACGACGTAGGAGAACGGCTTGGTCAGGTAGTCGTCCGCGCCGGTGTCCAGGCCCTCGGCCTCGTCGTACTCGCCGTCCTTCGCGGTGAGCATCAGGATCGGCACGTCGTGTCCGGCGGCGCGCAGGGCGGCGCAGACGCGGTAGCCGTTCAGGCCGGGCAGCATGATGTCGAGGATCACCAGGTCGTACGTCCCCTCCGCGGCCCGGTGCAGGCCCTCCCGGCCGTCGTGGACGACGTCCACGGCGTAACCCTCGGCGGCGAGTCCCTTGGCGAGCGACAGGGCGAGGCGTTTTTCGTCCTCGACGATCAAGAATCGAAAGGGGCGGCGCGAAGCGCCTCCGGCAGGGTGGTGGTGGGTGACGGGCGGGCGCATGTACTCAAGGGTCGCAGGGGGAACCTGAAGAACCCTTCAGGCGGTTTCAGCTTGCTCTCAGGGTCGTTCGGCGAGATTGAGGGTGTCGAAAACGCAGTGACTCGGGAGGAATCCTCATGAAGCGCAACATCGTGATCGCCGTGGTGACGGCAGCGGCACTGCTGGGCGGGGGCACGGCCACGGCTCTCGCGGTGTCGGGGGACGACGACGCGACGCCGACGTCGCGGGTGACGGACGACAAGGGGCGTGACGACGACGGCCGCGACGACGACGGTGGTCGTGAGGACGACCCGGACGAGGCCCGTGCCGCCGCCTCCGCGGACGTGACCGCGGCCGAGGCGATCGCCGCCGCGCTGAAGCACACGCCGGGTACGGCGGTCTCCGCGGACCTGGACGGCGACGAGGGCAGGACGGCCTGGGAAGTGGACGTCCTGGGCAAGGGCGACACCTGGCACAGCGTGCGGATCGACCCGGCCAGCGGGAAGGTGCTGAGCGCGCACGAGGACGACGAGGACGACACCGCGGAGGTGCGTGCCGCGCTGAAGGGGGCGTCGGTGAGCGCGGAGGATGCGGCGAGGGCCGCGGCCGCGAAGGGCACGGTGACGTCGGTGGACCTGGACGACGACGGCGAGAAGGTCTGGGAGGTCGAGACGTCCGGCGCGGGCGACTGGAAGGTCGCCTTGAACACCGCGAAGGTCACCCCGGACCGCGAGGACTCCGACGACTCGGGCGACAACGACTGATCCCGAACGGGACCCATTCAGCCAACCGAGTCGGGTGGTGGGTGGGCATAGGCCGGCGCCGCTCAGCCTTGCGTCAGGCCCTCCACCAGCTCATCCGCCGCCCGGTAGGGATCCAGCTCCCCCGCGATGATCCGCTCCGCCAGCGCACCCAGCCTACGGTCGCCGTGCAGGTCGCCGATCCGCTCCCGCAGCGCCGTCACCGCGATCGTCTCGACCTCCCGCGCGGCACGCGCCCTGCGGCGTTCCGCCAGAACGCCCCGCTCCTCCATCCAGGCCCGGTGTTTCTCCAGCGCCTCGACGACCTCCTCGACGCCCTCCGCCCGCGCCGCGACCGTCTTCACGATCGGCGGCCGCCAGTCACCCGGCTTACGGGACTCCCCCAGCCCCAGCATGTGGTTCAGCTCCCGCGCCGTGGCGTCCGCACCATCCCGGTCGGCCTTGTTGACGACGTACACGTCCCCGATCTCCAGGATTCCGGCCTTCGCCGCCTGGATGCCGTCGCCCATGCCCGGCGCCAGCAGCACCACGGACGTATCGGCCTGGGAGGCGATCTCCACCTCCGACTGCCCCACGCCCACCGTCTCCACGAGGATGACGTCGCACCCCGCCGCGTCCAGCACACGGATCGCCTGCGGCGCGGCCCAGGCGAGACCACCCAGGTGGCCCCGGGTCGCCATGGAGCGGATGTAGACCCCGGGGTCGGAGGCGTGCTCCGACATCCGCACCCGGTCACCGAGCAGCGCGCCCCCGGAGAAGGGCGAGGACGGGTCGACGGCCAGGACGCCGACCCGCTTCCCCTGTTTGCGGTACGCGGTGACGAGCGCGGAGGTGGACGTCGACTTGCCGACGCCCGGCGAGCCCGTCAGGCCCACCACGTACGCGTTGCCGGTCAGCGGAGCCAGCGCCGCCATGACCTCCCTGAGCTGCGGGGACGCCCCCTCCACCAGGGAGATCAGCCGGGCCACGGCCCGCGGCCTGCCCTCCCTGGCCTGGGCCACGAGGGTGGAGACGTCCTGCATCACAGCTCCGTTCACGAGAGACAACCAGCAAACACAGGGCCGAGGCTCAGGCCTTCGGCACCCGCACGATCAGCGCGTCGCCCTGACCGCCGCCACCGCACAGCGCCGCCGCGCCGACCCCGCCGCCGCGCCGCTTCAGCTCCAGCGCCAGGTGCAGCACCAGACGGGCACCGGACATGCCGATCGGGTGGCCGAGGGCAATCGCACCACCGTTGACATTCACCTTTTCGGTGGACACGCCGAGGTCCTTCATGGACTGCACGGCGACCGCGGCGAACGCCTCGTTGATCTCGATGAGGTCGAGGTCGGAGACCTCCAGGCCCTCCTTCTTCAGGGCGTGCAGGATGGCGTTGGAGGGCTGGGACTGCAGCGAGTTGTCCGGGCCGGCCACATTGCCGTGGGCGCCGATCTCGGCGATCCAGTCGAGGCCCAGCTCCTGCGCCTTGGCCTTGCTCATCACGACGACCGCGGCCGCGCCGTCGGAGATCTGGGACGACGAGCCCGCCGTGATGGTGCCGTCCTTGGAGAAGGCGGGGCGCAGCTTGCCGAGCGACTCGGCGGTGGTGTCGCCGCGGATGCCCTCGTCCTTGCTGAACAGCACCGGGTCGCCCTTGCGCTGCGGGATCTCCACCGGGGTGATCTCCGCCTCGAAGATGCCGTTCTTCTGCGCGGCGGCGGCCCGCTGGTGGGACAGGGCGGCGATCTCGTCCTGCTCGGCGCGGCCGATGCCGAGGCGGGCGTTGTGCTTCTCGGTGGACTCGCCCATGGCGATGTTCTCGAAGGCGTCGGTCAGACCGTCGTACGCCATGGCGTCGAGCATCTGGACGGCGCCGTACTTGAAGCCCTCGCGGGACTTCGGCAGCAGGTGCGGGGCGTTGGTCATGGACTCCTGGCCGCCGGCGACGACGACGTCGAACTCACCGGCGCGGATCAGCTGGTCGGCGAGCGCGATCGCGTCGAGGCCGGAGAGGCACACCTTGTTGATGGTGAGCGCCGGGACGTTCATCGGGATGCCGGCCTTGACGGCGGCCTGGCGGGCCGGGATCTGCCCCGCCCCGGCCTGGAGCACCTGCCCCATGATCACGTACTGGACCTGGTCGCCGCCGATCCCCGCACGGTCGAGGGCGGCCTTGATCGCGAAGCCGCCGAGGTCGGCTCCGGAGAAGGACTTCAGCGAACCGAGCAGCCGACCCATCGGGGTGCGGGCGCCCGCGACGATGACGGACGTCGTGCCGTTCGTTGCGGAAGATGCAGAAGACATGAGCTGCGATCCCCTTACCGGCCTGCACAGCCGAGGAGTGAACGAGGGTTTACTTCGAATGTACTGAGCGGTGCGGGACCGCGTCATCGGCCCTTCGGTGTGATCGCGCGCACGTTGCGTAACCACGCCGGGAGCGCTGCACTGAATCCATGCTGACGCGAATCGACCACATCGGGATCGCCTGTTTCGACCTGGACAAGACCGTGGAGTTCTACCGGGCCACCTACGGCTTCGAGGTGTTCCACTCCGAGGTCAACGAGGAGCAGGGCGTGCGCGAGGCCATGCTCAAGATCAACGAGACCTCGGACGGCGGCGCCTCCTACCTGCAGCTCCTGGAGCCGACCCGGGAGGACTCCACCGTCGCCAAGTGGCTCGCCAAGAACGGCGAGGGCGTGCACCACATCGCCTTCGGTACGGCGGATGTCGACGGGGACGCGGCCGACATCAAGGACAAGGGCGTACGCGTTCTGTACGAAGAGCCCCGGCGCGGCTCCATGGGGTCACGCATCACCTTCCTGCACCCCAAGGACTGCCACGGCGTACTGACGGAACTGGTCACTTCCGCCCCCGTTGAACCGTCCGAGCACTGACCCACGTACATAGGGGCCGGTAGGGTTGGGTGCGGTCGCCGCTCGATCCAGGGTGACCAGGTCCTGCCGTCACGGGTGGCAGGACCACCGGGGTCCGGTTTCGGGGGGCGAGCGCCGGGGCAGCAGCCCATGCTCCGCCGTTGATCTGACACCATTCCCCGGGGGCCCCGTTCGGCGTATGGACGGGAGCCCGGCCAGACTTGCGACCAGGGGACGGATGGGACCGCGCAGTGCGGGGCTACGAGAGCCAGGAGCGAGAGCCGGCGGCTGACGTCGACCACCTCTCTCGGTTCGAAGCCGAGATGAAGCGGCTGAAGACCGAGCGGGAAAAGGCGATCCAGCACGCCGAGGACCTCGGCTACCAGGTCGAGGTGCTGCGCGCCAAGCTGCACGAGGCGCGGCGCACCATCATGTCCCGGCCCGCCTACGACGGCGGTGACATCGGCTACCAGGCCGAGCAGTTGCTGCGCAACGCCCAGCTGCAGGCCGACCAGCTGCGCGCGGAGGCCGAGCGGGAGCTGAGCCAGGCTCGCGCGCAGACGCAGCGGATCCTCCAGGAGCACGCGGAGCAGGCGGCCCGGCTCCAGGCGGAGCTGCACCAGGAGGCGGTGACCCGGCGCCAGCAGCTCGACCAGGAGCTGGCGGAGCGCCGGCAGAACGTCGAGTCGCACGTCAACGAGAACGTGGCGTGGGCGGAGCAGCTGCGCGCGCGCACCGAGCAGCAGGCGCGCCGGCTGCTCGAGGAGTCCCGCGCGGAGGCGGAGCAGGCGATGGCCGCCGCCCGCGCGGAGGCCGAGCGGCTCACG
>NZ_JAOCQE010000364.1 GCF_025290915.1 Streptomyces sp. 15-116A
GAGCGCTCCGGCCAGCGCGCCCGCGGACCGCGCGGCGGCCGAGCAGGAGGTCCGGCAGAACTGGGAGAAGTTCTTCGACCCCGAGACCTCCCTGGAGGACAAGGCGACCCTCCTGGAGAACGGCGACCGGATGGCCCCGGTGCTCCAGGCGTTCAGCGGTGACCAGCGCATGGGCCAGGTGCAGGCGCAGGTCACGAAGGTCACGTTCACCTCGCCCACCGAGGCGGACGTCGCCTACTCCCTCACCCTCAAGGGCGCCACCGCCCTGCCCGACGCCTCCGGGACGGCCGTCGAGCAGGAGGGCGCCTGGAAGGTGTCCGCCAAGACCCTGTGCGCACTGGTGCAGATGAGCGGCAATGGCACGGCCACGGCCGTACCGGGCTGCTGAGGTTCTCCGGGCCGCCGCGCTTCTCGCCGTCGCCGCCCTGCTCGCCCTGACCGCGGCGTGCGGCAGCCGGCTGCCCGAGAGCGACTTCGAGACCGACGACCGCTCGCCCGCGCCCACCCGGGCCACGGGTGAGCCGCTGCACGTCGGCATCATCACCAGCGCCACCAGCCCGGTCGGCGGCAGCGCGTTCACTGGCCCGCGCGACGGCGCCAAGGCGTACTTCGACCGGCTCAACGAGCGAGGGGGCATCGATGGCCGGCGCGTCGAGGTGCACCTGTGCGACGACGGCGGCAGCGGCGTCGGCAACAACGAGTGCGTGCACAAGCTGGTCGACGAGCGGAACGTCGTCGCCCTGGTGGCCACCACCGCCCTGGACTACGCGGGCGCCTCCCGCGTCTCCCGCGCGCGCGTGCCGGACATCGGCGGCCAGCCCATCGGCGCCGCCTACGACACCTACCCGCACCTGTACAGCATCTATGGCAGCTCGGCCCCCAGGGACGGCACACCCGGCTGGGACGGCAAGCTGTACGGCGGCACGGAGGTCTACCGGTACTTCAAGCGCGAGCACGGCGCCCGCACCGCCGCCGTCGTCTCGTACAACCAGTCAGCCTCCGCCGCCTACGCCCGCCTCGTCGAGCGGGGTCTGAAGGCCGAGGGCTACAAGGTCGTCACCGAGCAGGTCGACTTCGCGCTGCCCAACTTCCGCGCGGTGGCCGCCGACCTCAAGCAGCAGGGCGCCGACCTGGTGTTCGACGCCATCGACGGCCACGGCAACGCCCGTCTGTGCCAGGCGATGGACGAGGTCGGCGCCGACGTCACCGCCAAGGTCACCAACGTGCAGAACTGGACGTCCACCGTCGCCGAGAACTACAAGGACGCCCCGCGCTGCCGCAACGCCCTGTGGGCGACCGGCTCCAGCCGCAACTTCGAGGACACCGGCCATCCGGCGGTGCGCGAGTTCAGGGAGGGCACGAAGCACCTGGAGACCCACTCCCAGTGGCAGCTGGAGGGCTGGGCCGCGGCCCGCTGGTTCACCGACGCGGCGACGGCCTGCGCGCGGGACGGCGGCATCACACGCGCGTGCGTCGACGCCTACGTCGACCGCAGCGACGGATACACCGCGGGCGGACTGCTGCTCCCTGTCGACTTCAAGGTGTCACAGGCGCCGCCGAGGACCAGCCGGACCTGTCTGTCGGTGGCCCGCTGGCAGGACGACGAGGGCTGGGTGAGCCAGGGCGACATGGAGCGAACCTGCTTCACCGTGCCGCAACTGGCGTACGAGCCCTGAGGCATCGAGAGAAGAATTCAGGCCAGAAGCTGTCCGCAAGGGCTGGCAGACTCGCCTTCATGTTGGAGACCTCGGCACGACTGCTGCGCCTGCTGTCCCTGCTCCAGGCCCACCGCGAGTGGTCCGGCGCCGACCTCGCCGACCGGCTCGGCGTCAGCGCCCGCACCCTGCGCCGGGACGTGGACCGGCTGCGCGAGCTGGGCTACCCCGTCAACGCCAGCCCCGGCACCGGCGGCGGCTACCAGCTCGGCGCGGGCGCCCAGCTGCCGCCGCTGCTGCTCGACGACGACGAGGCGGTCGCCGTCGCCGTCGGCCTGCGCACCGCCGCACGAGGCAGCGTCGAGGGCATCGGCGAGACCTCAGTACGCGCCCTGGCCAAGCTGGAGCAGGTGCTGCCGGACCGGCTGCGCCGCCGTGTGAGCGCCCTGAACGCCTTCACCGTGCCGATGCTGCGCGGCCCCGGCACCGACGCCGTCGACCCGGCCGTGCTGACCGAACTCGCCCACCTGTGCCGGGACGCCGAGCGGCTGCGCTTCGAGTACCGGAACCACGACGGCGCGGCGAGCCGCCGCACGGTCGAACCGCACCGCCTGGTGTGCTCCGAGCGCCGCTGGTACCTGGTCGCCTGGGACCTCGACCGCGAGGACTGGCGCACCTTCCGCGTGGACCGCATCACGCCGAAGCCGCCGCACGGCCCGCGCTTCGTGCCACGCGACCCCCCGGCCGAGGACCTGGCCGCCTACGTCTCCCAGGGCGTCTCCACGCGCGTGTACGCCACGCACGCCGTGATCCGGCTGCTGGTGCCCGTCGAGGAGGCCGCCGAGCACATCTCGCCGACCGCCGGGACGCTCGAGGCGGACGGCCCCCACGCGTGCGTGCTGCGCACCGGCGCCGCCGGCCTGGACGTGATGGTCCTGCACGTGATGATGCTCGGCTTCGAGTTCGAGGTGCTGGAGCCCGCCGAGCTGATCGACGCGGTCAGGACGGCTCGCGACCGGCTTGCTCGCTCTTTGGCTCGGGCTGGGACGTCACGGCCGCGTACTCCGGATGGTGCAGATCGAACGCCGGCGACTCCGAGCGGATCCGGGGCAGCGTCGTGAAGTTGTGCCGCGGCGGCGGGCACGAGGTCGCCCATTCCAGGGAACGCCCGTAGCCCCAGGGGTCGTCGACCTCGACCTTCACGCCGTACCTGGCGGTCTTCCAGACGTTGTAGAGGAACGGCAGCGTCGACATGCCCAGGAGGAACGCGCCGATCGTCGAGATGGTGTTGAGCACGGTGAAACCGTCCGCCGCCAGATAGTCCGGGTAGCGGCGCGGCATGCCCTCGGCGCCCAGCCAGTGCTGCACCAGGAACGTGGTGTGGAAGCCGATGAACAGCGTCCAGAACTGGATCTTGCCGAGCCGTTCGTCGAGCAGCTTCCCGGTGAACTTCGGCCACCAGAAGTAGAAACCCGCGAAGATCGCGAAGACGACGGTGCCGAAGACGACGTAGTGGAAGTGCGCGACGACGAAGTACGAGTCCGTCACGTGGAAGTCCAGCGGCGGGGAGGCCAGGATCACCCCGGACAGACCGCCGAACAGGAACGTCACCAGGAAGCCCGTCGCCCACAGCATCGGCGTCTCGAAGGACAGCGAGCCCTTGATCATGGTGCCGCTCCAGTTGAAGAACTTCACCCCCGTCGGCACCGCGATCAGGAAGCTCATGAAGGAGAAGAACGGCAGCAGCACCGCGCCCGTGGCGAACATGTGGTGCGCCCACACCACGACCGACAGACCGGTGATGGCCATGGTGGCGCCGACCAGCGTCAGATAGCCGAACAGCGGCTTACGGGCGAAGACCGGGATGATCTCCGTGACGATGCCGAAGAACGGCAGCGCGATGATGTAGACCTCCGGATGCCCGAAGAACCAGAACAGGTGCTGCCACAGGATCGCCCCGCCGTTGGTCGCGTCGAAGACGTGCGAGCCGAACCGGCGGTCCGACTCCAGCACCAGCAGCGCCGCCGCGAGCACCGGGAACGCCATCAGGATCAGGATCGACGTGAACAGCGTGTTCCAGGTGAACAGCGGCATCCGGAACATGGTCATCCCGGGGGCGCGCATCCCGACGATGGTGGTGATGAAGTTGACCGCGCCGAGGATCGTGCCGAACCCCGACAGCGCCAGGCCCATGATCCACAGGTCGGCGCCGATGCCCGGCGAGTACTCCAGGCTGTTGAGCGGCGCGTAGGCGAACCAGCCGTAGGCGGCCGGGCCCCCGGTCACCAGCAGCGAGCCCAGCACGATCAGCCCGCCGAACAGGAACAGCCAGTACGAGAACATGTTGAGCCGCGGGAACGCCACATCGGGCGCGCCGATCTGCAGCGGCATCAGCTCGTTGGCGAACCCGGCGAAGCTGGGCGTCGCGAACAGCAGCAGCATGATCGTGCCGTGCATGGTGAACAGTTGGTTGAACTGCTCGTTGGTGACCAGCTGCAGCCCGGGCCGGCCCAGCTCGGCCCGCATCAGCAGCGCCATCACACCGGCGATCAGGAAGAACACGAACGACGTGATCAGGTAGAGGTGGCCGATCTTCTTGTGGTCGGTGGTGGTCAGCCAGTCGATCACCACCCGCCCGCGCCGCTGCCTGCGCGCGGGCGCCGGTGCCGCCGCCCCTACGGTCTGCGTCCCCATCGCTCGCTCGCCCCTTCGCTCTCGCGCACCGGGCCCGCCACAGCCCGCGCCACACGTACCCACGGGTGCCGCCATGATGCTCGCCCCGTGTGCGCTCCGACAGAGGGCGGGACGAGCCGGGTGGCGGAAACCGGGTTTTTCCGTGCGGCTTCGGCATCCGTCGTCGTGCGCGGCGGAGATAAGGAAAGAGGGCCCGGGGCCGCTTCTCCGGGAACTCTCTGCCGGGCCTGTTCGAGGCTCTCGCGCGACGCGCGGGAATTACGTTCGAATGGCTGCGGAAGGCGTAAAGAATCGCTCGTCCGTGTGACGGCCCGTGGACCGGTCGGCTGTCGTGATCCTGTGACAGAAGCGTGACCGCCGGGGGACGCCGGGCCGTTTCCGGGGCCGGGCTTCCCCGCCCACCGGGCAGGGCATAGCGTGGCCGCATGGCACCCATTCCGACACCCTCCGCGGAACCCGACGACAACCCGGACGCCTATGTGGGCCTCGCCGCCGGCCGGGCCGAGGACCTGGCGCGCGAGCGCGGCTGGTCGACGGTACGGGCGCTGCCGCCCGGCGCGATCATCACGATGGAGTACCGCATGGGCCGGCTGAACTTCGAGGTGAAGGACGGCGTGGTGGCGCGGGCCTGGAAGGGCTGAGAGGCGGCAGCAGAAGCCCGGTACGGACGCCGACGGCCCCGGTTCCCTCGAGGGAACCGGGGCCGTCGTGTGCGCGTAGGGGAGTCGATCCGTCAGGCGCGGCCCGCCGGTGACGTGCCGCGCGGGTGGTGACGCTCCGGATGCGGGCGGCGGCTGCCGGCCGGGGTGACCGGGGTGCGCTCCGCGCGCGTGGTGTGCGGGCCGGGTGCCAGATAGGCGGGCGTCCGCCCGCCCGAGCGGCCCGCGCCGACCGGTTC
>NZ_JAOCQE010000365.1 GCF_025290915.1 Streptomyces sp. 15-116A
CGGCGGCGACGGCGGCGACAGCGGTGCGGTGCCCGGTGGCGACGGCCGCGGTGAGTTCGACGGTGGCGCCCGGGCCACGCTGGTCACGGACCACGCCGCCGTGCGCGCGCTGGAGCTGCTCTTCGCCGGCACCTGGTCCCGCTGCCGGCGGCTCGACGACCACCTCACCCTCGGCTCGCGCCTGCGCGGTGATCTCGGCTTCCAGGTCCTCGAACGGCTGCGTTCCGGTCAGACCGACGCGTCGGCGGCCCGCGAACTCGGCGTCTCCCTGCGCACCTACCGCCGTCATGTGGCGGAGATCATGCGGGTGCTGGGCGCGGGATCCCGCTTCCAGGCCGGAGCACGCGCGGTGGAACTGGGGCTGCTGCGGCAGGAGTAGCCGCACCGGGGAAGGAACGAACGGGGAACGGGGGGGACAGGACGTGTCGGACAGCGCCGGTGACGACCTCGATCGGACGCTCCGGACAGTGCGGACCCTGATCGAGTCGACGGAGGCCCTTCACCGCGACCACGACCGCGAGGAACCGCGGATCACGGTCGTCGAGGGCGGCTACTGGGCGGTCCTGCGAGAGGCGCGCGAGCTCATCTCCCGGGCGACGCGCACCATCGACATCATGCACGCCCGCATCACCGGCGGCCAGGACGAGCCCGCCCGCGACGAAGGGGTCGAACGGCAGCTGATCTACGGGGCTTCGGACACCGTCACGGTCCGGCTGCTCAGCAGCCCCGCCCTGGTCGACGAGGACTTCGTCCGCGAACAGCTGGGCAAGGACAGACCGGTGGCCATCCGCATCGCCCGAGTGCCCCCGCTCCAGGCGCTCATGGCCGACGGCACCGTCGCGCTCGTCGTCGCCGAGTCCGCCGCCGGCCGCCGCGCCTCGCTGATCAAAGCGCCGGACCTGCTGCACACCCTCGCCACCCTCTTCGAGAACATCTGGCGCGTCGCCGTACCCGCCGGCGAGCGTGTCGTCTTCGGCGACGGCGACCGCGGCGCCCTCGCCCGGCGGATCCTCGCCGCGCTGTGGGCCGGCGTCACCGACGAGGTGGCCGCCCGCGACCTCACCGTCTCCGTGCGCACCTACCGGCGGCACGTCGCCGAGATCATGGCGCTGCTCGGCGCCGGCTCCCGCTTCCAGGCCGGCGTACGGGCCGCCGAACTCGGCCTGCTGCCCCCGACGACACCGCATCGCTCCCGCCCCGGCGACCGCCCGTGACCTCCCGGTTGGCAGCTTCCTGAAAGCGGCATTGCCGCCCGCCGAGCACGGGCAGTTCCATGGGGCCGAGAAGGGGTCCTTCCCTCGGCGGCGCCGCCAATCCGCGCCGTCCGTTCGATCGGGACCCGATCGGACCTCCACCGCGATGGGAACCTCATGGAGAGCACCTACGCTGCCGGCCACCGCATGCCCGCCCGCGCCGCCGAGCGGGCCCGCCGCACCCCGCCGGCGACGGCGTGGCAGCGCAGAGCGGCCATCACCGCATGCGCCTGGATGGTCGTGTTCGCGGCGTTCCACGCCTACTGGGCCCTGGGCGGCACCTTCGGGCTGCCGCCCGGCGAGTCCCTCGTCGACAACACGCCCCTGCTCGTCATCGACCTGATCGCCATCCCGATGAACCTCGGCGGCGCCGCCCTCGCGCTCGCCCTGGTGCAGCGCTGGGGGCTGCGCTTCCCGCGCGGCCTCGTACTGCTGGGAGCCTGGGGCTGCGCCCTGCTGATGGTCTTCCACGCGCTGCCCGCCATGGTGGATCTGGCCGTCCTCCTCGCCGGACAGCGCGAGGAACCGCTGACCGGCCAGGACCGGTTCAGCGTGCTCGTCTACGAGCCGTACTGGATGCTCGGCGGACTGCTGTTCACAGCGCTGGCCCTGGCCTTCCAGCAACGCACCCGACAGCCCACCGACTCGGCCTGACCCACGGTCCGGTCCACGCGCGTCTCACCTGCGGCGCCGCATCCAGTACGAGACGGTCACCGCGCCCAGCAGCGGCCCCCACAGGAGCAGCGGGGCGTAGAGCCAGCCCATGACGGTGCGGTGGACGCCGGTCAGGTTGCCGTCGTCGACCTGGTCCCAGGCCAGGTACTGGCTGACGGTGATCAGAGTCATGGCCAGCGCGCCGAGCGCCGCCGGGACGACGGCCGCCCACACGGGCACCGGCCGCCCCCCGATCAGCGGCAGCCAACGCGGCGTGATCAGACCCCAGTTGCTCACCAGGCCGAGCGTCAGCAGCGCCACCGCCTCCTGCGCGAGGCTGATCAGCACCAGGATCAGACTGCCGGTGCCCGGGATGTCGTAGTCGGTGCGCAGCACCTCCTCGCTGTAACCGACGGGCACGCCGGCCGCCATGGCCAGCCGCCACAGCGAGGAGGGCAGCGCGACCAGCGGCATGGCGTGGGCCGCCCAGCGTGCCCAGCGCGGAGGCGGTGTCACCGCGTGCGGGCTCGCCGGCCCGGCGACTGCGTACATGAAGAACCTCCGGCGGGTCGGGTGCGGTGGGGCGTCGACAGGGTAGGGACCGCAGGCGCAACCATGCCTGGACCGTGGCAGGTTGCTGCCACGCGGCACGTCAGATTCAGCCGCGCGGCCAGTTACAGCCGACGAACACCCGCCCTTCGCTCCCCGGTCATGGCCGGCGCCTGACCCGTCTGCGCCCGCTCAGTCCCGCGGCGCGGGGGACGGGAGAGCCTCCCGCACGGCGCGGGCGGTGGCGGACGGGTCGTAGTCCTCGGGGACGCCCTCGACCAGGATGATGTCCCCCTCGATGTGCCGTGAGCGCAGCGGGGCGATCTCCCGGTAGGCCGGCGAGTCCCACCAGGCCCGCGCCTCGGTGATCCCGGGGAAACCGATCACCACGACATGCCCGGGCCAGTCCCCCTCCTTCACCTCGTGCCCCGTTCCGTGCACGAGGAAGCGACCGCCGTACGGCTCGAAGGTGGCCGGGATGCGCTCGATGTACTCGGCGATGTCCGGGTGCGGGGCGGCCTCGTGCAGGTGAGCGATGGCGTAGGCGGTCATGACGTCCCTCCGGTCGATCGGACTCGGTACCGGCCGATCGTGACACCCGCCGCCCCTTCGGGGCGATTACCCGTCAGGTAACACCGGACGGGTGACGTCGGCGTCTGTGCCGGCCGGGCGCGGGTACTGAAGGGGGACGGAGAGGCGGAGCGGACGGGAGCGTCCCGCGAGAGCCACGGGTACGGCGCCGACCTGGGAGAGACGCATGAGCGACGGACTGAGCGACGGACAGCGCCGGGCACCGGACGTGGTCGTCGTCGGCGCGGGTCTGGCCGGACTGGCCTGTGCCCTGGATCTGTGCCGCGCCGGATGGCGGGTGGCCCTGCTGGAGGCGTCCGACGGTGTGGGCGGCCGGATGCGCACCGACCGGCAGGACGGCTTCCTGATCGACCGGGGCTTCCAGGTGTTCAACACGTCGTATCCGCAGGTGAAACGGCGTCTGGAGCTGAGGGGCCTGCGACTGCGGCCGTTCACCGCGGGCCTCGTCGCCCACACGTCGCACGGGCCTGTCCGCCTTGCGGATCCGACCCGGGAACCCGGTGCGGCGGGCACGCTGCTGCCGGGACGGGCCCTTTCGGCCCGCGACCTCGCCGCGCTGGCGGCACTCACCGCGCGGGACGCCGTGCTGCCCGTGTCCCTCACCCGACAGCTCCCGGACCGCCCCACCTCGGCGGCCCTTGCCAGGGCGGGACTGTCGGACGCCGTGATCGCTGACATCCTGCGTCCGTTCCTGTCGGGTGTGTTTCTGGAGGACCGGCTGGAGACCTCGGCGCGGTTCTTCCACCTGGTCTGGCGGAGCATGGTCCGCGGGTCCCTGTGCCTGCCGGCGGAGGGCATCGGCGCCGTGCCGGCCCGGCTCGCCGAGGGCCTGCCCGACGGCGTCCTGCGCCTCGGCACGCCCGTCGCGGAGGTCACCGACACCGGAGTGCTGCTGAGCGACGGCAGCGAGGTGCCGGCCCGGGCCGTCGTGGTGGCGACGGACCCGGCGACCGCCGCCCGCCTCCTGCCGGGCCTGACCGTGCCGGACACGCGGACCGTCACCACCTACTACCACGCCACCGACCGCCCGCCGACGACCGAACCGACCCTGATCGTGGACAGCAGGGGAACGGTCCTGAACACCTGCGTCCTCAGCGCGGTCGCGCCCACCTACGCGCCCCCCGGCACCGGGCTCGTCTCCACCTCCGTCCTGGGGACGGACCCGCCCGGCAGGGCACAGGCGGTACTCCGCCGCCTGGCCGAGCTGTACGGCACGGACACGAGCGGCTGGCAGCAGATCGCCGCCCGCACCGTCGAGGGCGCGCTGCCCGCGATGCTGCCGCCCTGGCCGCTGAGCCGCACCACCCGCCGCGCCTCGGGCAGGTACGTGTGCGGGGACCACCGGGCGACCGGCTCGGTGCAGGGCGCCCTGGCCTCGGGCACCCGCGCCGCGCGCGAGGTCTCCGCCGATCTCGGGCCGGAGAGGTGACGCCGGGAGCGCGCCGTCAAGCCGGCAGGGCCAACGGCCGTCACAGCCGATAGAGCCAACCGCCGTCACAGCCGACAGGGCCCACAGAGCCGTGTGCGCCGCCATGAGCGCATCCGCACACCGCCCCGCCGCCGAAACTGTGACGACCGGATCGACTCGACGGCCGGATCGACTCCGTGTCCGGGAGTGAGCGTGGAACTGAGGCAAGCCCGAGTCCTGGTGGCCGGCGCCACCGGCGTGCTGGGCGGTGCGATCACCGCCGCAGTGGCCGGCCGGGGTGCGCGGGTGGCCCTCGCCGGACGTGATCCGATCCGGCTGGCCCGTGTTGCCCGCGCGTACCCGGGCGCCCCGACCGCCCGCTTCGACGCCTACGACCCCGAGTCCTGCGCGCGTGCCGTGCGCGGTGCCGCGGACGCCCTCGGAGGGCTGGACGCCGTCGTCACCGCCTTCGGGACGGTGGCGTTCGGCAGGGCGGAGGAGGCCGGTGACGAGGTCGCGGAGCATCTGATGGCGGTCAATCACCTCGCGCCCGCCGCGCTTTTCCGCGCGGCGCTGGGCTTTCTCGGACCCGGTTCCGCGATCGCCGCCGTCACCGGCGTGGTGGCCGAGCGCCCGCCCCCTCGTATGGCCGACTACAGCGCCTCCAAAGCCGCGCTGCGGGCCTGGCTGGAGGCCGTACGGCGTGAGGCGCGGAGCACCGGTGTCCGCGTCCTGGAGATCCGGCCGGGGCATCTCGACACGGGCTTCGCCCAGCGTCCGGTGGCCGG
>NZ_JAOCQE010000366.1 GCF_025290915.1 Streptomyces sp. 15-116A
GAGGCCCTGGCGGTGATCGAGGCGACCACCCGGCGCACGGTGGGCGAGCTGGACGCGGTGCTCGGCGTGCTGCGGGACGGCGACGGCCCCGGCACGGCGCCCGCGCCCACCCTCGGCGCCGATCTGGACGACCTGCTGCGCCGCACCCGGGCGAGCGGGGTGAAGGTGACCGCGACGGTCTCGGCCGCCCCGGAGGACCTGCCGCCGGTCCTGTCCCGCGAGGCCTACCGGATCGTGCAGGAGGGGCTGACCAACGCGCTCAGGCACGGCGGTGAGACAGTCTCCGTGACCTTGTCCGTGGACGTACGCGACGGGCACCTGGAGATCACCGTCGAGAACCCTCTCGGGCGGCCCGCCGGTGCCTCGCGCCCCGGCGGCGGCCGCGGTCTGCCCGGCATCGAGGAACGCGCCCGTCTGCTGGGCGGCACGCTGCGGGCGGGGCCGGCGGACGGTGCCTGGCGGCTGCGGGTGCGGCTGCCGCTGCGCGAGACGGACGACCACCCGGGCTACGGAAGGACCGCATGACCCCCACGACCGGCACGAACGGCCCGACCCCCGCTCCGCCGATCCGCGTCGTCCTCGCCGACGACGAGCGCATGGTGCGCACGGCTCTGCGGGCCATCCTCTCCGCCGAGCCGGATCTGGAGGTGGTCGGCGAGGCGGCCACCGGTGCCGAGGCCGTGGCGGTGGTCCGCGAGACACGGCCCGACGTGGTGCTGATGGATGTGCGGATGCCGGAGATCGACGGCATCCGGGCCACCGAGCAGATCCTCGCCGGCCTCGACGAGCCGCCCCGCATCGTCGTCGTCACCACCTTCGAGAACGACGCGTACGTGTACGACGCGCTGCGCGTCGGAGCCGCCGGTTTCCTGCTGAAGCGGGCGGAGGCGGACGCGCTGGTGGGGGCGGTGCGGCTGGTGGCGCGCAGCGACACCCTGCTGTTCCCGGCGGCGGTGCGCAGGCTCGCCGACGACCACGCGCCCACGGCCCCCGCGCCCCCCGCCTGGGTGGCGCGGCTCACGGCCCGGGAGAGCGAGGTGCTGCGGCACATGGCGGCCGGGCTGACCAACGCGGAGATCGCCCGGCGGATGGAGGTGGGCCCCGCCACGGTGAAGACGCATGTGGCGTCGGTGCTGGCGAAGACCGGCGCCCGGGACCGCACGCAGGCCGTGATCGCGGCGTACGAGGCGGGCTTCCTGCGCGACGGGTGAACGGCGACCGGCCGGCCCCTGTGGTGCGCCCCGCTCACCTGGCTTTATGAACGCCCGATGAGAAACCGGGTCGGATGGGAACGATTCGCCCCCCGTCGTTCGTCTGTCCGGACGGAATGAACAAGACGATCAGGCGCGCCTCGGTCTTCGCGCTGCTCCTGGTGTTCGCCCTGCTGGTCCGGGCGACCTGGGTGCAGTTCTACGAGGGCCGGGCACTCGCGGACGACAAGAACAACCGGCGGAACGCGATCGAGACCTACGCGGAGCCGCTCGGGAACATCATCGTGGCCGGTGAGTCGGTCACCGGCTCGGCGCGGACGAAGGGAGGCGACCTCGCGTACAAGCGCACGTACAAGAACGGCCCGCTGTACGCCGCGGTGACGGGCTACGCCTCGCAGGCCTATGCGCCGACGCAGCTGGAGGGCATCTACGAGGATCTGCTCAGCGGCACGGACAACCGCCTGAAGACCGTGATGGACACTGTCACCAACGAGCGGGCCGACCCGGGCAACGTGGTGACGACCATCGACCCGGCGGTGCAGAAGGCAGCGTACGAGGCGCTCGGCGACAAGAAGGGCGGCGCGGTCGCCATCGACCCGAAGACCGGCCGGATCCTCGCGGCGGTGTCGACCCCGTCGTACGACCCGACGGCGCTGACCGACGCCAACACCGCGGGCGAGGCGTGGAAGAAGCTGACGAAGGACCCGGACAAGCCGCTGACCAACCGGGCGCTGCGCCAGCCGCTGCCGCCGGGCTCGACGTTCAAGCTGGTGGTCGCGGCGGCGGCGCTGGAGGACGGGCTGTACGCCTCGGTGGACGAGCGGACCGACAGCCCCGACCCGTACCCGTTGCCGGGCACCAGCCGGAACCTGACCAACGAGAACCCGGACGCGCCCTGTGAGGACGCCTCGATCCGGGTGGGCCTGCAGTACTCCTGCAACAACGTCTTCGCGAAGATGGCCGTGGACCTCGGCGAGGACAAGGTGCGGGCGATGGCCGAGAAGTTCGGCTTCAACGACGAGGAGCAGGACGTGCCGGTACGCGCGTACACGAGCGTGTACCCGTCGGACATGTATGCCTCGGAGACGGCGCTGACGGGTATCGGCCAGTTCGACGTGACGGCCACGCCGCTGCAGATGGCGATGGTGTCGGCCGCGCTGGCCAACGGCGGCGAGCTGGTCTCGCCGCACATGGTGGAGCAGATCACCGACAGCGGCGGCGATGTGCTCAGGGACTACGGCGACGAGGCGGACACGCGGCGGATCGTCAGCTCCTCGACGGCCGAGCAGCTGCAGTCGGCGATGCAGAAGGTCGTGGACGAGGGCACCGGTTCCAACGCGCAGATCCCCGGCGCGACCGTGGGCGGCAAGACGGGCACCGCGCAGCACGGCGAGAACAACAGCAAGACGCCGTACGCCTGGTTCACGTCGTACGCCAAGTCCGGCACGACCGGCAAGGAGGTCGCCGTGGCGGTCATGGTGGAGCAGTCCGACGCGGCCCGCTCGGAGGTCAGCGGCAACGGTCTGGCGGCGCCGGTCGCCAAGGCGGCGATGGAAGCGGCGCTGAAGGACTGAGGCAGGACCGGCCGAGGAAGGACTGGCCGAGCAAGGACTGGCCGACGCCGCGAGTGAACCTCACCGCCCGAAAGGGCGTCTGAACGGACGGGCCGCCCCCTTCCCCCCGGGGGCGGCCCGTCGCCGTATCTCCGTGCGGTGCGGGCTACTTGACGCCGAGGAGCTGCTCGATCGGGTCGATCGCGAAGTACACCAGGAACAGTGCCGAGGTCCCCCACAGCAGCCAGTGGACCTCCTTCGCCCGGCCGAGCACCGTCTTGATGACGACGTAGGCGATGAATCCGGCGCCGATGCCGTTGGTGATCGAGTAGGTGAACGGCATGACGGCGATGGTGAGGAACGCCGGGATGGCGATCTCGTAGCGGTCCCACTCGATGTGCTTGACCTGGGTCATCATCAGGAAGCCGACGGCGACCAGGGCGGGGGCGGCGGCCTGGAGCGGGACGATGGTCAGCAGCGGGGTCAGGAACAGGGCGAGCGCGAACAGGCCGCCGGTGACCAGGTTGGCGAAGCCGGTGCGGGCGCCCTCGCCGACGCCGGCCGCCGACTCGATGTAGGAGGTCGCCGAGGAGGCGGAGGAGGCGCCGCCCGCGACGGCCGCGGCTCCGTCGATCAGCAGCACCCGGCCGAGGTTCGGCACCTTGCCCTCCTCGTCCAGCAGCCCGGCCTCCGCGCTGACGCCGACGACGGTGCCCATGGTGTCGAAGAAGTCGGACAGGATCAGCGTGAACACCAGCAGCACGACGGTGATCACACCGGCCTGCCCGAACGCGCCGAACAGGCTGAAGTCGCCGATCAGCCCGAAGTCGGGGGTGTCGACCACCTGGTCGGGCCACTCGGGTGTGGTCAGGCCCCAGGTGCGCACATCGGCGAGGGAGTTGACGACCAGGGCGACCAGCGTCATGGCGACGATGCTGATCAGGATGGCGCCCTTCACCTTGCGGGCGAGCAGCGCGATGGTGAGCAGTACGCCGAGGCAGAACACCAGCATCGGCCAGCCGGTGAGGGTGCCGGTGCCGCCCAGCTGGACCGGCACGGTGGTGTTCGCGGCGTCCGGGATACGCGTGACGAACCCGGCGTCGACGAAACCGATGAGGGCGATGAACAGGCCGATGCCGACACTGATCGCCTGCTTGAGGGCGCGCGGGATGGCGTGCATGACGGCCTCGCGCAGCCCGGTGACCACCAGCACGCAGATGAGCAGGCCCTCCAGGACGATCAGGCCCATCGCGTCGTCCCAGCTCATCAGCGGGGCGACCTGGAAGGCGACGACGGCGTTCAGTCCGAGTCCGGCGGCCAGCGCGAGGGGGAGGTTGCCGCCGACGCCCATGATGATCGTCATCACCGCGGCCACCAGGGCGGTGGCGGTGGTGAGTTGGACCGGGTCGAGCTGCTCGCCGAACTTGTCCTTGGCGCTGCCGAGGATGAGGGGGTTCAGGACCAGGATGTAGGCCATGGTGAAGAACGTGGCGAAACCGCCGCGTATCTCCCGGGCGAGGGTGGATCCCCGGGCGGATATCCGGAAGAACCGGTCGAGGCCGTTCCCGGGTGCCGGGCCGGCGGACGGCCGCTTGTCTGCGGCGGATGGGGCTTCGGATGGGGCATCGGACATGGCGAGTTGCTCCTCGATCCTGAGTGATCGTGTGCGAATGCTGGCTGGATTGTGCCCGTGCCGGGTCGAGTTCAGGTGTTCCTGGTGTTACGGAATCGCATGTCGGTCCGCCGTACGGTGTTCGACCCTCCGTGCGACTCTGTGCACGTTCACTGCTAGGCTCCGCATCTCTGACGGCCCGGCCGCAGCGAGGGGAGGCAGCCCGTGGTCACCGTCGTGGACGATCGCTCCGCCGCGGAGTTCCACGCCTTCTTCGAGCGTCACCACGCCGAACTGTCCCGGCTGGCCTTTCTGTTGACGGGTGAGCGGGACACCGCGGACGATCTGGCGGCGGACGCGCTGCTGGCGCTGTGGCACCGCTGGGACCGGGTGCGCGCGGCCGAGCATCCCGTGGCGTACGCCCGGGGGGTGGTGGCGAATCTGGCCCGGACCCGGATCCGCAGCGCGGTGCGTGAGCGGCGGCGGATCGCCCTGTTCTGGTCGCAGCGCGAGGAGCGGGTCGAGGACCCCGATGTGGCGGGCGTGGTGGATGTGCGGGAGGCGCTGCGCAGGCTGCCGTTCCGCAAGCGGGCGTGTGTGGTGCTGCGGCACGCCTTCGACCTGTCGGAGAAGGACACCGCGCTGGCCCTCGGCATCTCGGTGGGTACGGTGAAGAGCCAGACCTCGAAGGCGATGGCCGAGTTGCAGCGGCTGCTCGGCACCCGGGAGGTGCCGCAGCGCGTCCACGCGGCGGCGGTCGGCGCGGCGCCCCGGCGGCAGGTTGCGGCAGCTCCCGCGGAAAGGGACCGATGACGATGCGGCGGGACGTGCACGACGAGCTGCGCGCCCG
>NZ_JAOCQE010000367.1 GCF_025290915.1 Streptomyces sp. 15-116A
GAGGGGAAGCAGAGGGGGTGGGGAGATGCGCTCGGGGCGCGGGAGATCGCCGCGGCGGCCGGCCTGGAGCGGTGGCCGGGCGGTGGCGTCAGATGACGCGGCGGGCGGCGAGAATCGTCCAGTCCTTGATCGGGGTGATCCGGACCGGCTTGGTGGTGCGCGGTGCCTCGATCACGAGGCCCTCGCCGATGTACATGCCGACGTGCTCGGGACGGCTTGCGGTACCGCGGCTGAAGATGAGGTCACCGGGCTTGAGCTGGGCGGGCGAGACTGCCTTGCCTTCGTTGACCTGCGTGTACGTGGTGCGGCTGAGGGTGACGCCGGCGTGTGCGTACGCCTGCTGCATCAGCGAGCTGCAGTCGCAGCGGCCCATCGGGTCCGGGCCGTGGGCGTTGGTGCAGGATCCGCCCCACTGGTAGAGGGTGCCGAGCTGGTGCATCGCCCACTCGATGGCCTTGCGCGCCTTCGGGTCGGCGTCCTTGGGGATCTTGTATCCCTTCGGGACGCTGCCCTCGGGGATCGGACCGAAGCCGGAGCCGTCCTGGCCCGGAGCGCAGCCGGTGGTGCCGGCTCCTGAGTCCTTGCCTGGCTTCGGGTCCTTGGCGTCCTTGTCGTTTCCGGCGCCGGGGAAGGTCTTGGCGATGGCTTCCTGCAGCGCGGTGGCCAGGTGCTCCCACTGCGCGTAGGCGTCCGGCAGGCCGGACTGCTGGACGGCTTGGGCGGCCTGGGTGACGGTCATCTGCTGCCAGCCGTGCACCTTGAGCAGGTGCTTGTAGAACTGCTCGCTCGCGTACGTCGGGTCACGGATCTGCTCGGCGGTGCCCCAGCCCTGGGAGGGACGCTGCTGGAACAACCCAAGGCTGTCCCTGTCGCCGTAGTTGAGGTTGCGCAGCCTCGACTCCTGCATCGCCGTGGCGAGCGCGATGACCTGGCCCTTCTTGGGGACGTCGAGGCTGATACCGGTGGCCACGATCGTCTGGGCATTGGGCACCTGCTCGGCGGGCAGGTCCAGGCCCTCGACGTGGACGTTCTTGCCGGACGCCCCGTCGAGGATCTTGGTGACCTGCTCGGCGACCTTGCCGGTGTTGATGTCGTTCAGGCAGATGAGGGAGCTGCTGCTGCTTTGAACGGCGTCCGCGGAGGACGCCATCATCATGCCGGTGCCGGCGAGCAGAAGCGGGGAGAGGAAGACGACGCCGATGCCGGCGGCGAGCGCCTTCAACCGGAGCGGACCGCTCGTGGGTCAGCGAGGTCGGGCAGGGGTGGGTAGCGAGACGTCATGAGCGTGTCCTTCGGGGGTGCGGTGTCCGGCGTGCCGCGTGCGCGAGGCGTGGTGGAAGGGCGCGGCGGCCGGGGTGGGCGATCAAGGCGGACCGATGTGGGGCGAGTTGCCGCTCGCTCCCAGCTGGCCGGGCCGTGAGCTAGGTGTGCCGGGGCAAGGGGGTACCTCCGTGAGGTGTGGCGGGGGAGTAGCCAGCGGCGGTGTGCGCCGGGCGGTTCAAAAACAGTAGATGCGGATTGGCGGTTGACCAAAAAGCTGGCGCGAGGTGCCGGAATCCGGCACCCTCGCACGGCACTTCTTGGTCGTCGGCCAATTCGCCTCTACAGTTTTTGGACTCCCCCTCGCCTCCTCGGTCCGCGGCCCTGGGCTTCTGCATGCCCACTTCCGGCCTGCGAGGACTCCTGTGCGAGGCGGCTAGTTCGACTCCGTGAATCCGCACCCGATTAGGGGCCCCTCTTTGCCTTTTTCCCTTCACCAGGGCGACGCCCTGGCCGTTCTCTCCGGTCTTCCGGACGGCTGTGTCGACTCCGTCATCACCGACCCGCCGTACAACAGCGGTGGCCGGACCGCGAAGGAGCGCACCACCCGCTCCGCGAAGCAGAAGTACACCTCCGCCGATGCCAAGAACGACCTCGCAGACTTCACCGGCGAGAACATGGACCAGAGGTCCTACGCGTTCTGGCTGACGCAGATCATGACCGAAGCGCACCGTCTGACGAAGACCGGCGGGACCGCGCTGCTGTTCACCGACTGGCGTCAGCTCCCGACGACGACGGACGCGATCCAGGCCGCCGGGTGGCTGTGGCGCGGCGTGCTTGCCTGGCACAAGCCGCAGGCCAGGCCGCAGAAGGGTCGGTTCACCCAGAACTGCGAATTCATCGTCTGGGCCAGTAAGGGGCCGATCGACGGCTCCCGGAACCCGGTCTATCTGCCCGGCATGTACTCGGCGTCGCAGCCCTCGGGCGCGCAGCGCCGGCACATCACGCAGAAGCCGGTCGAGGTGATGCGCGAGCTGGTCAAGATCAGCCCCGAGGGCGGCACGGTCCTCGACTTCTGCGCCGGCTCCGGCTCCACGGGCGTGGCCGCTCTGCTGGAAGGCCGGGACTTCATCGGCGTGGAGAAGACCGAGCACTACGCGTCGATCGCGGCCGACCGGCTCACCGAGACGATCCGCGAAACCCTCACGCAGGACGACGTGGACCTTACCGGCTGAGCCCCGTCCTTGCCTGCTGCCAAGGCGACCGGCTCCCCAAGCGTGGCCATCGGCGAAACACCGCCGCAGTGGCCGTGCAGCTCGCCGGATGGGACGCGCGCAGACGCTTCCGTCCTTTTCTCATCCCGTGTCTCGTAGGAGGCCGAGCTTTTCAATGCCCGAATCAACTAAGTCGCCTGACGATGGCGAGTTGGAGCCGGTTCGTATTCCGGATCGACAGCTGGAGGGAATCGAGGCGAGCGTGCGGCGGCTCATGGAGCAGTCGGCGCAACAGGCTCAGCAGCTCGACCACCTCGCGTCCGCCCCGCCGCCCAGCGGATCACCGTTCGCCGCCTTCGGCATGCCAGGACTCGGCGGGCCGCCTCCCGCCGCTCCACCGGAGCCCCGCCCGATCCTGGAACTCGACGGAGAAGAACGCGAGGACGAACTCGACGCCCTGTCCGACTGGGTGGATGACTTCTTCCTCCCGGTGTACGGGGCGGAGGTCACCACCGCGGCACCCTGGTGCCTGCAGTGGCAGGAGCACGACGACGTCGTGGCCTGGCTCCACGCCCTGTGGCTCGCCTACCAGCAGCACAAGGATCCCGAAGCCGGGCTGTCCGGCCTGTTCGTGTGGCACCGGGACTTCCTCACCCACGCCGTCGCGGCGATCCGCGCGCCGGGTGGGCCGCTGTCGGCCTGCATGACCTCGCCCGACCGGCCCGCGCACCGCCTTCTGCCCGGTCCGCCGCCGTCCGTGCGCACGGAGACGGCGAACACGACACAAGCCGCCGAACCGGACGAGCCGACGTCATGACCGCGGGAGCGGGACAGCCCGCCTTCGGACTCAGTTTCGACCCCCGCGCGCTGACCGATCTCCTCCAGGCCCCCAGCGACATCCGCGACCTCACCCTCGCCTACCTGCAGGAAGTCGTGAACGCGCAGCGCTTCGGCCTGCGTCTCGACGGTGACCTGGAGGGATTCCGGAAGCTGTTCGTGGACTCGCGCAAGGACTGGCGCGTCGTCTACGGCGTCCGCCCGGCACCCGCGGAGTCCGCGCATCCCAAGGAGATCCACGTCGTCGCCATCCGGCCGCGAGCAGGCAACGACGTCTACGACGAGGTCGGCCGCCGCCTGGGGATGACCCGCCGGCCGCTGAGCGCCCGCACCCACGCGGCACGCTCGCGTTCCCCGCAGCTGACCACCCGCGCTTCCGTGCCCCGGCCCGGTCCGCCGCCCACCGCACTGCCGGGGCTGCCCCGTCCCGCCCCAAACCCCGCGCACCATCACACCCGCTGAACGCACCGAGGTCCGCCTATGCCCCCTCCACCCGCGTCGACACCAGGTCGGCGCGCGGTCTCCCCGCTCGACCACCGCCTCCAAGCCGTCACCGGGCACGACATCGACACCCTGTGGGCCTACCGCGACCGCGGCGTCCTCGACGAGCAGCACGCCCACCTGGCCGACCGGCACCGTGAACTGGCCAAGGCCCAGACCAGCGTCACCTTCTACCTCCGGCTCCTCAACCGCCTGTCCAGCGGCGAGTTCGACGTCGACAGCGCCCTGTTCACGCGCATCGACCGCACCGTGGACCAGCTGGAAGAGGCCGCCGCCGCGCGGGACGCCGCCGCCCGGGCGGTGCTCGCCGCCCTGGAGCCCATCGAAGCCGCAGCGGCGGCTTCCGCGCCCGACGCACGGCAGCTCTCGACGGATGACCAGGCGGCGCTGCTCGCCATCGCCGGCGGCGCCAAGCTCTACGAACACCTGCTGACCGGCCGGATGTCCGTCACAGCCGCCTCCGGTACCCGCATCCCCCACGCCAAGCTGCAGCAGTTGGAGGACGCCGGCCTGGTCGTCCGGGACACCGGCCACCCCGTGCACGCAGGCCAGCCGGTCGCGCTCACCGACGCCGGACGGGCCGCGCTGTTCGCCGCCCGCCGGGCTCCCACGGTGCAGGCGCCGAAGGTCCCGGCTCGCCCCGGCGCATCGCGGCCCACCCCGGCGCAGCGGCGCTGACTTCACCGAAAGGCCCTTGTTGTCTCCCACCGACCCGGCGCCGGACCGGAAGTCCCTCCGCGAAGTCGACTTCGACCTGGACAACCTCGACGCCGACGAGGAGAAATACCTCGACTTCTACCGCAAAGTCGCCGTCCACGAGGACATGCTCGTTCCCCTCGCCGAACACCACGACGGCCCGCACAGCTACTACGTCCTATTCGACCGCACCGCCACCTGGGGACACCCCGGCATGCCACAGGTGCTCGCCGTGCATCTGCAACGGGACCACGAGAAGCGGACGTTCAGCTTCGAGCATGCCCCTCTGCCGCTGCCCGCGATGGCACAGTCCTGGCTCATCCACCGTGGCTGTCCGCCCGATGCCATCGCCCTCGCCCCGCTGGGCCCGCCGCCGGCGGACGAGGCCACGCGAGCCCTGGAGCGACGCCTCGCTGGCGACGGCGACCACTACGCCATGGGCTACTCCTACACCAGCGACGACCCGGACGACATGGTCATCGTCGTGGCCCTGCGCGCCCTGGACGAGCGAGCCCCCTCACCGTTCCGCGTCGTGGTCGAAGAGGTCGACACCGAGACGTGGACGCACACCCTGCGCGAGGGCGGCTTCGACACGCTCGGCGAGGCACTGCAGTGGTGCGACGACCGCCTCACCGGCCAGGCCGGCCCTCTCCCGCCGGTCCGCCCCGCAGCCGCAGCCG
>NZ_JAOCQE010000368.1 GCF_025290915.1 Streptomyces sp. 15-116A
CCCCGGACGCGCGGTGCGCGTTGGCGGCCGGCGGGGGAGCGGGGCCACCATGGCGGGAGCGCGGCCGGGGAGGGACGAGCCGTCCGACGACCCCGAGGAGCACGGTGGACATGCTGGTGCCGGTCCTGTTCGCCCTCTGCGCCGCCTTCAGCAACGCCCTGGCCACCGTCCTCCAGCGCAAGGCCGCCCTGAGCGTCCCCCGGTCCGACCATCTCCGCGCCGGGCTCATGCTCGATCTGCTGCGGCACCCCGTCTGGCTCGCCGGTATCGCCGCCGTCGTGGCGGCGGCCGTCTGCCAGGCGGTGGCCCTGGCCACGGGGCCGCTGACGGTCGTCCAGCCGCTGTTCGTGCTGGAGCTGCCGCTCACCCTGGTCATCGCCACGGTGCTGCTGCGACGGCGGCTGCCGCGTTCCGGCTGGGCCGCCGTCGCCGCCGTGGTGACCGGACTCGCCGTCGCCCTCGTCGCCGCGGCACCGGACGGAGACCGCACCCAGGTGCCGATGGACCACTGGATCCCCGCGCTCATCGTGTGCACGGCCGCTCTCGTCGGCCTGGTGACCGCCGGGCTGCGCCGCCCCGAGGGCCGGGCCCGCGCCGCCTGCTTCGGACTGGCCACCGCCGTCGCCTACGCGACGACCGCCGCGCTGATGAAGACCTCGATGCACACCCTCGACGACGGCGGCCTCACCGCGTTCCTCACCACCTGGCAGACCTACGGATTCGCGCTGTACGGCGCCGCCGCGCTGTTCCTGCTCGAGCACGCGATGCAGGCCGGGCCCCTGGTCGCGTCCCAGCCGGCGCTCACCCTCGGCGACGCCGGCGTCAGCCTGGCCCTCGGCATCACCGTCTACGGCGAGGCCGTCCGCACCGGCTGGTGGCTGCTGCCCCAGCTGCTCGGGGTCCTCCTCATCGCGGCGGGCGTGCTCGCGCTCGCCAGACTGCCCCTGGCCGGCACCCTGGCCGGCGAGGACAGGCCGGCAGAAGCGAGGACCGAGACGGCCCCCTGACCGGGGTCCGGATCACGCCGCGCCGCCGCCCGGACCCATCCCGCCCTGGAGACGCTGCAGATCGGAGGGGCGGACCTGGATGGCCACGAGCGCGATCAGCGCCGCGAGCACGGTGAAGATCGCCGCCATGATGAACGCGGCCGACACCCCGGCGGTGAGCACCTCGTCGGCGAACGGTGGAGGAAGCTCACCGGTGCGCTCGAACCGGACCCGCTCGGCGGGTGTCGCCTGCTGAAGGAAGCGCGGGATCTGTTTCTCCGCCTCGTTGGTGCTGGCCGTGCCGAACATCGTGACCAGGATGGACAGTCCCAGCGAGCCGCCCACCTGCTGCGTGGCGTTGAGCAGGCCGGAGGCCGCGCCCGTCTCCGCCACGGGCACGTTGGACAGGGCCATCAGGGTCAGCGACACGAACTCCATGCCCATGCCGAGGCTGAACACCAGCATCGGCCCGAGGACACTGCCCGCGTAGGTGGAGTGGACGTCGGTCAGCGTCAGCCAGGCCAGGCCCACCGCGGCGAGGATGCCGCCGAGCACCATGAACGGCTTGGGGCCGTACACCGGCAGGAACCGCGAGGCCAGCCCCGCCCCGATCGCGATGACCGCACTCACCGGCAGGAACGCGAGCCCGGCCTGGAGCGGGCTGAAGTCCAGCACGTTCTGCACGAACAGGGTCAGGAAGAAGAACATGCCGAACATCGCCGCGGCGAGGCACAGCATGATGCCGTAGGTCCCCGCGCGATTGCGGTCGGCGAACATGTGCAGCGGCGTGATCGGCTGCCGGGATCTCCGCTCGACCAGCACGAACACCGCGAGCACGACCACGGCCGCGCCGAACGACACCAGCGTGAGGGCGTCCCGCCAGCCGTCCTGCGCGGCCCGGATGAACCCGTAGACCAGCAGCACCATGCCCACGGTGGAGGTGAGCGCGCCGGTGAAGTCGAAGCGGCCCGGGTGACGTTCGGACTCCTTGATCCAGCGTGGTGTGGCGAGCGCGATCAGCAGCCCGATGGGCACGTTGACGAACAGCACCCACCGCCAGTTCAGCCACTCCACCAGGACGCCGCCGGCGAGCAGCCCGATGGCGCCGCCGCCCGCGGAGACCGCCGCGAACACCCCGAAGGCGCGGTTGCGTTCCGGCCCCTCGCGGAACGTCGTACTGATCAGGGCCAGCGACGTCGGCGAGGCGATGGCGCCGCCGATGCCCTGCAGGGCGCGGGCGGCGAGGAGTTGACCACCGTTCTGCGCGAACCCGCCGAGCAGGGACGCGAGCACGAACAGCAGCACACCGAAGACGAAGACCCGCCGCCTGCCGAGGATGTCACCGGCCCGGCCGCCGAGCAGCAGCAGCCCGCCGAAGGTGAGCGTGTAGGCGTTCACCACCCACGACAGGCTGGTCGTGGAGAAGTCCAGGGACCGCTGGATGTCCGGGAGGGCGATGTTCACGATGGTGATGTCGAGCACCACCATCAGCTGACACGAGGCGATGACCAGCAGAGCCATCGCGTTCCCGCCACCGCCGGATTTCTCGGCGGCGGCCTGCGCGGCGGGAGCCGGGCGCGGTCCACTGGTCATGCGGGGCGGCCCTTTCGGGAGTCCACCCGTCCGACGGTACGCCGGGCCACGAAGGCCCACCACTCGATCGGAGCAGTCCTCGGGGAGCTCACCCGGGCGGGCGCCGGCCCCAGGCCATCGCCATGCCGGGCCCCAGTTCGGCGAGGCGCGGCGAGGCCAGATACGCCAGAGCCTCGTCGACGACCTCGTCGTCGACGCGGCCCGTCGCCACCAATTCGGGCCGCATTCGGCTCCAGGTCTCGGACCAGAAACGCGCCAGGGGCTCGCCCGCGGCCAGCGGCGGGCAGTGCAGCTCCGCGCCCACGTCCCGCAGACCCTCCTCGCGCAGTACATGCGGATACGCCGGCACACCGGAGATGTCCGTGCCGATCGTCGCCCACAGCGCCTGCCACATGGCGTCCATGGTGCGCCGGTAGGCGGAGGAGGCGTCGAGCACATCGGGCAGCTCCACCGCGTCGCCGAGCACGAGCCATCCGCCGGGGTTCAGCCAGCCGGCCAGGCGCGAGACGATCCGGCGGCGCTCGGCCAGATGCATCAGGACGAACCGCGCGTGGATCAGGTCGAAGGAACCCGGCCGCACCCGCTCGTCCGTCAGGTCCGCGACGACCACCCGCAGCCGGGGACCGGCCAGGCCCGCCAGCGCGCCGGTGTCCCGGTCCAGGGCGACCACCTCCTCGACCCCGGCCTCCTCCACCAGCCAGCGCGCCACCGTGCCGGTGCCGGCCCCCACCTCCAGGCAGCGCAGCCCCGGCCCCACGCCCAGGGCACGCAGCCGGCGCGTGGTGACCGGGTCGTACACCAGCGCGGCGGCGTCGATACGTGCGGCCTCGCCCGCCCGCTCGGGCTCGAACAGGTCCTCCCCGTACCGGCCCTCGGCCGGCCCTTCACTCCCACCACGGGAAGCGGCCACGGTCATACCTCCTGACGGAACGCCCGCCCGGGCCGGCCCGCCGAGACCCCGGCCGCCGTGTCACCGCCGCTCGTTGCCCGCATGCCCCGAAGCTAGACCGGGCCCCGGAGTCTCGCCACCGCCGCCGGACCACGGGGGCGTCGCCGGGCGGCGGCCCGTCGGCCGGAGCACCGTGACTCCCGTGGGCGGCTCCGGTGGTGGTGTCAGTCCTTGTAGTCGGGGCAGGTCCGGTCGAGCAGGCGCAGGAGCGCCGCCCAGGCGAGGGCGTAGGCGTCGTGGTCCTCGAAGTCCGACGCCGCCTCGCCCGCGAGCTGCTGGGCGGTGTACTCGCAGACCTCGGCCGGCGGGACGACGAGCGGCGCGCCGCCGGCCTGGGCGGTGACCTGGATCTCGCAGGCCTTCTCGAGGTAGTACATGCGCAAGAACGCCTGGGCCGCGCTCTCGCCCACTGTCAGCAGGCCGTGGTTGCGCAGGATCAGGGCGGGGTGGTCGCCGATGTCGGCGACCAGGCGCCGCTGCTCGTCGAGGTTGAGGGCGACGCCCTCGTAGTCGTGGTAGCCGACGCGGTTATGGAACTCCATCGACATCTGGTTGAGCGGCAGCAGCCCGTCGCGCTGGGCCGCCACGGCGCATCCCGCCTTGGTATGCGTGTGCAGGACGCAGTGGGCGTCGGGGCGGGCGGCGTGGATCGCGCTGTGGATGACGAACCCGGCGGGGTTGACCGGGTACGGGGTCGGCTCGACCGGGTTGCCCTCGAGATCGATCTTGACCAGGCTGGACGCGGTGATCTCCTCGAAGAGCAGCCCGTAGGGGTTGATGAGGAAGTGGTGGCCGGGCCCGGGCAGCCGCAGGGAGATGTGCGTGAAGATCAGATCGGTCATCCGGAAATGGGCGACCAGCCGGTAGACGGCGGCCAGTTCACGGCGCAGCCGCGTCTCCTCGGCGAGCGCGTCGTCGTGGGCCGGTGCGGTGAGGATGCCGGTCATGCGGCGGCTCCTTCGGTGGTGGGATCGATGACGGGGGTCAGCGGGCGGCCGGTCCGGTGCCAGGCGATGACGTTCTCCACGGGGCGGCGGACGTAGGCGCGGCGCGAGGTGTCGGACAGGAAAGCGCTGTGCGGGGAGAGCTGGATCCGCGGATGTGACCGCAGGGGGTCGTCCGCGGGCGGTGGTTCGACGGGGAAGACGTCCAGGGCCGCCCCAGTGAGCCGGCCCGAGTCCAGGCAGGCCAGCAGGGCCGACGGGTCGACGAGCTCACCGCGGGAGACGTTGACGAGGAAGCCGCCGGGCCTCATCCGCTCCAGCAGCGCGCCGTCGACCAGGCCGTGTGTGCCGGGAGTGAGCGGTACGTGCAGGGACAGGATGTCCGAGGCCGCCGCGAGGCCGGCGACGTCCTCGCAGCGTTCCACACCGGCCGGCCAGTGGGCGGGGTCGGCGTGCGGGTCGTGCGCGGCGATCCGCCCGAACACGGGGGCGGCGAGGGTGGCGAGGAGGCGTGCGATGCGGCCGAACCCGATCAGGCCCAGCGTCAACTCACCGGCCCGGCGGGGCAGTTCGGCCGCCCCGGCGAAGTCGGCGTTCCAGTGCGCCGGTACGCACCGGACGCCGCCGCGGCCCTGGAGAAGGACCGGCCGACGGCGGCGCTCACCACGAGCTGAGCCCCGGCGGGGCCCCGGACACCCGTCCGGGG
>NZ_JAOCQE010000369.1 GCF_025290915.1 Streptomyces sp. 15-116A
TCGCGGTGAGCTCGGTGAGGAGTTCGCCGGTGTCGCCGTGCGGCGAGGCGCCCAGCGGCGTCACGAGCACCTCGCCGATCCCGCCCGTCAGCGCGGCCGCGGTGGTCTCCGCGTCCTGGGCCGGCAGCAACCCGCGCTCGACGCCCTCACGGACCACCTCGGCGAACAGGGCCCGGCACGTTCGGCGCCGACGGCCGGTTCCGCCGGGGCGGCGAGCAGCGCGTAGGCAAGGCCCCGACCGAGCCGGCGGCGATCCCGGCCGCGTCCGCGACCGCCGTCACAGAGGCCTGCGTCCGCATAAGGTCACCCAGCACGTCTACGCGGTCAACGACTACTTCCCGCAGCGCCGGGTGATGGAGCGCATCGCCATCGCCGGAGTGCCCCTCTCCTGATCCCCGCCGGCCGGCCCCGCCCGGGGACCGGCCCGCCCCCGACCCGCTGCTCCACCGGAGAAGTCCATGACTGCTGCAGACATGATGATCAACTTCGCGGACAAGTCCGTCCTGGGCCTGGCCGCGGACGAGATCCGCGCCGACCGCGACCTGAGTGCCACTCAGTTCGGGCTCGCCAACAGCGCGTTCTTCCTGCTCTTCTCGGTCGCCGCGATCGCCGTCGGACTCGTCGCCGACCGTGTGTCACCGAAACTGCTCCTGCTGGTCATGGCGGTGATGTGGTCCGTCGCCCAGGTGCCCGCGGCCATCGGCGGCGGCCTGGCGGTGCTCGTCGCCTCGCGTGTCGTACTGGGCGCGGCCGAGGGGCCCGCGTTCCCGGTCGCCCAGCAGGCCACCTTGTCGATGTTCGCCAACGAGAAGCGCAACCTGCCCGGCGCGCTGATCACCATCGGCATCACCCTCGGCGTCATCGTCTCGGCGCCCACCCTCTCCTGGGTCATCCAGAACCACGGCTGGCGCGCCGCCCTGTGGGTGCTGTCCGCCATCGGCGTGGTCTGGGCCGCCGTCTGGTACGCCGTCGGCACCGACGGCCGCCACCGCACCGGCGATGCCGCCGACGTCCCGGGCACGGCGGCGAAGGCCACAGAACCGGTGAAGATCGCCTACCGCCGCATCTACGCCAGCCGCACCTGGATCGGCACCACCCTCGCCTATTTCTTTCACCTACTGGGCCGTCGCCCTGATGCTCGTCTGGCTGCCGTCCTTCCTGCGCAACGCCCTCGGCTACTCCGCCGACACAGCCGGACTGCTCGTCGTCGCGCCGTGGACGATCGGAGCCCTCGTCCTGCTGGCCCAGGCAGGCATCGCCAACCGGCTGATGCGCCGGGGCCACAGCAGCAGGGTGGCCCGCGGCCATGTGGGCGGCTGGACCCTGGTGATCGGCACGGCCGGCTGCCTCGCCGTACCGTTCACCGACAACACCACCCTCCAGATGGTGCTGACCGCGATCGGCTTCGGCTTCGGCGGTGCCTTCGCCACCATCGCCGCCACCACCGTCACCGAACTGGCCCCCGCCTCGCGCCGCGGCGGAGCGCTGGGCACGATGAACGCCCTGGTGACGACGTCCGGCCTGGCCGCGCCCGCGATCGTCGGCGCGAGCGGCTCCTGACCGAGATACGCGACGTCCTGCGCCGGCTGCCGCACCGCACCGACTACTACCCTGGCGCCGACCGCAGGCTGAACGCGGTGACCGAGGCCCATCCCGGGGCCGAGACCCTCGGCGAGGACCGGTGCCGCCTCCTCGTGCCCGACATCGACGCGCTCGACGACCCGATGCTCACCGACGAGGTGTTCGCCAGCGCCCTCGGCGTCGTGCGCCTCCCCGGCTCTCAGGCGCCAAAGTTCCTCCGCAACGCCACGGAGTTCTGCAACGAACGGCTCCCCGGCACCCTCGGCGCCACCCTGCTGGTCCACCCCGCACCGAGCGCGAGCACCGCGCCGCGGTCGACGCCGCCGTCGCCGGCCTGCGCTACGGCACCCTCGGCATCAACTGCTGGTCCGCCATCGACTTCCTGCTGGGCTACACCCCGTGGGGCGCCTTCCCCGGCCACACCCGCCGGCAGATCGGCAGCGGCATCGGCTTCGTGCACAACGCGTTCATGCTGGAGGACGTGGAGAAGACCGTCCTGCGGGCCCCCTTCGCCCCGGCACCGCGCGGCCTGTTCACCGGCTCCCCCTCACTCTCCCCGCGCCCGCCGTACTTCGTCACCAACCGGACGGGCCGCACGACCCTCGAGCGCCTCACCGCCTTCACCACCGCACCCGGGGTCCACCGACTCCCGGGCATCTTCCTCTCCGCACTGCGCGGCTGACCCGGGCCGTCCCCCGGACGCCGACGGGCGGCCGGGGGTACGTGCACTCGGGTGACACACGGCGCGCAACGGCGCCGACGACGCCGAAAGCCCTCGCACTCCCGGTTGGATTCCCCTCAGGTACGACCGAAGTGAGGGCGCATGACCAACCCGACGGCGGACGCGGCTCGACCGGAGGGGCTGAAGCCCGACGCGATCGGTTTCCTCGACGCGCTCGTGATCGGTCTCAACGCCACATCCCCCGCCTACTCGCTGGCCGCCGTCGTCGGCCCGATCGCCGTGCTCGTCGGCATCCACGCCCCCGGCGTGATGCTGGCCTCGTTCGTGCCGATGCTCCTGATCGCCTCCGCGTTCTACTACCTCAACCGCGTCGACCAGGACTGCGGCACGACCTTCTCCTGGGTCACCCACGCCATGGGGCCGTGGGCCGGCTGGCTCGGCGGCTGGGCCATCGCGATGACCGGCGTGCTGGTCGTCGGCTCCCTGGCCGACGTCGCCGTCACCTTCGCGCTGCTCACCGTGGGCCTGGACAGCTGGGCCGAGAACGAGGCCGTACGCCAGACGCTCGCCGTCGTGCTCATCGTCGTCATGACGGCCGTCTGCGTCATCGGCACCGAGATCTCGGCCAAGGTGCAGAACGTCCTCATCCTGGCCCAGGTGGTCTGCCTGCTCGCCCTCGCCGTCGTCGCCCTGTACCGCGTGTACGCCGGCACCGGCACCCTCGACTCCATCGAACCGTCGATCGGCTGGCTGAACCCCTTCGGCGCCGGCGGCGCCTCACTGACGGCCGCACTCCTCCTCGGCGTGTTCATCTACTGGGGCTGGGAGTCGGCGGTCAACCTGACCGAGGAGACCGAGGACTCCGCCACCGCGCCCGGCAAGGCGGCGATCTGGTCGACCATCGTGCTGCTCGTGACGTACGTGTCGGTCGCCATCGCCGTCGTGGCCTACGCCGGCACCAGCTTCCTGGCCGAGAACGCCGAGGAGGAGGAGTTCCTCTTCGCCCTGCTCGCCGACGAGGCGATGGGCGGCTGGGACTGGGTCGTCCTGCTGGCCGTCTCGACCTCCGCGCTCGCGTCGACCCAGACCACCATCATCCCCGCCTCCCGCACGGCGCTGTCCATGGCCCGCAGGCACGCCCTGCCCCACCACTTCGCCCACATCCACCCGCGGTTCCGGACCCCCGACGTCAGCACATGGTGGGTGGCCGGCATCGCGATCGCCTGGTACATCGTCGTCAGCCGCATCAGCGAGAACGCCCTGTTCGACTCACTCACCGCCCTGTCGCTGCTGATCGCGTTCTACTACGCCCTCACCGGCGTGGCCTGCGCCGTCTTCTACCGCCGTCATCTCACGGAGAACGTCAAGCAGTTCCTGCTCATCGGGGTCGGCCCGCTGGTCGGCGCGGGGCTGCTCACCTGGCTGCTGGTGGAGTCGGTCGTCGACATGGCCGACCCGGAGAACTCCTACAGCGGCGTCTCATGGTTCGGGCTCGGCCCACCCCTCGTCATCGGCATCGGCATCGCCCTCGCGGGCGTCGTCCTCATGATCGTGCAGCGGCTGGTGTCGCCCGCCTTCTGGTCCGAACGGCCCACGGTGGCCGACCCGGACCTCGTCCACGGCAAGGAGTCCTGAGATGTCCCTGGTCCTCGGCTACGACGAGTCGCCCGGCGCGGTCCGGGCCCTGCACGTCGCGATCGAGCTGTCGGCCGCGCTCGGCGAGCCCCTCGTCCTGGTCTACGGCGCCGCGGCACCGGGCGCCCTGGGGGAGGAGTACCGCAGCCACCAGGAGGCCGTCCGCGAGTCCGGCCGCAAGGTGCTCGACCAGGCCGTGGACGTGGCCGCCGGTGCCGGCGTACCGACGACCGTCGAAGTCATCGACGAGAAACCGGCCCAGGCCCTGCTGGACGCCGCGTCCCGCCACGGGGCCCGGTTCATCGTGGTGGGCAGCTGGGGGGAGAGCCCGGTACGCGGCGCGCTCCTGGGCTCCACGCCCCACAAGCTGCTGCACCTGTCACCCGTGCCGGTCATCTGCGTGCCGATGGAGCAGTGAACCGCGGAATCCCCGCCGTCGCCGCCGGGCAGCCTTGCCGTATGCCAACGAACGCGAACGCGAATCCCGGCGTCCACGTCTGCTCCCTCAAGGTCGACACACCCCAGCTGATCCAGCCCGGCACCACCTACAAGATCGTCAGATTCCCGTTCGGCGCGGCGGAGCCCACCGACCGGTTCGAGATGCACCAGACCGTGCAGCCCGACGGCTACGTGGTGAACAACTGGGCGACGGACGACCGCAGCGGGCTCATATGGCCGTCCAAGGCCGGCTGGGGCCATCTGCACGCCATGGTCCAGTGGGAGGCGGCGAGCTCGACCGGCGGCTACACCGAGCTGCGCGACCAGTACGTCCGCGACCCGCTCGGCCTCACACCGACCCCCAACGACACGACGGCGACCGAGCACCGCACGCCCACCCCGGGCGGCCAGTACTACGTCAAGAACCACGGCCTCTTCGTCGAACCGGGCACCCCCGTGGCCCTGCGCGTCACCCACAACGACGCGAGCCCTCGGCAGCTGACACTCGCCGAGTTCAAACTCGTCATCCATGACGCGGCGTAGGGGATCTCCGGCGGCAGCACCCGGCTGATCTACCAGATGAGACACCAGTAAGTGCCGTAGGCGCCGATGCCGATACGTCGGCCCTGCGGTACCAGGTGCGGATCCACCCGGCCCACCGCCGCCAGCGAGCACACCGGGTCACCGACCACCCCGTCCGCCGCCATGCGCTGCGCGGCGGCCACCGCGGCGGGGGAGGTGTACCACGTGGTGGTCGCCACCGGCCGGGGCGGGGGAGTGGCCGACGGCTTCGGTCGCACCGGGGGAGGCGTGGCCGTCCGCTCCGGCGTCC